>NZ_JBJXFW010000020.1:0-36889 GCF_046154385.1 Sphingorhabdus sp.
GATCTCAACGTTTCTAGCGTGATCACGACGTTCCAGCTGGCGACGCGCTTTTGGCTGGAGAGTAAGCAGTCCGGTAAACTGATCGTAACATCGTCCGTCGCAGGGCTAATCGGTATCCCCTTTGCCAGTGGGTATTCGATGACAAAGGCCGCCGTGCAGGGATTGGTGCGCTCGCTCGCAATCGAATATGGGCGCGCGGGCATTCAGGTAAATGCGATATTACCCGGCTTCATTGAAACCGAAATGTCTCTTGATACGCCGCAGCATTTTCAAGATGCGGCAAAGCGCAGAGCTGCGTCTGGCGACATAGGCAAGCTTGAAGATATGGAAGGGATCGCCGTCTACCTCGCCTCCAACGAGAGCAAGTTTATGACCGGCCAATGCCTCGTCATTGATGGCGGACACACGATTTTTCCGATGTAATGCAACCCGATCCCGCCGTAGAGCACGCCAACAGAATCCGCACAGGCACGATTGCTTATCATGAAGGCTATGTCGGCGAAGGCGACGGCCGCCTTCATTTTGTCGAAGCGGGTGAGGGTCCGCTCATCATATTTTACCACGGGTTTCCGTCATTCTGGTATTGCTGGTTCAACCAGATGGAAATGTTGAAGGCCCGATATCGGGTGGTGGCAGTCGACGGTTTGGGTGCGGGCTTGTCCGCCAAGCCGGATACACTGGACGCTTATAGGGTCAAAAATCTTGCCAACCAGCTTGATGCTTTCGTGCGGTCAATTTACGATGATGGGCGGTTCATTCTGATTGGTCACGACTGGGGAGGTGCACTTTCTTTTGCTTATGCCCAAGCCTATCCCGAGCGGCTCGACGCAGTAATCGGGATGAGCGCGCCACCCTTTAATTTGTTCCTCGAACTCGTGCATACCAATACTGAACAGCAGACCAGATCGCAATATATGCAGCGATTTCGGGAGATAACGCTGCAAGATATTATCAATGACGGTTTGCCCAACCGTATATGGCAAGAGGCGTATGGCAAACTCATCTCGACCGGGATGCTGACGCATACCGAAGGCGAGTTGTTCCGTTCAGCCTTGGCGGACCCACGCGCTATTCATGGCGGAATGAACTGGTACCGCGCCAATTTGGCTGGCTTTACAGAAAGCGATCCATCTTACCAGTGGCCTGATCCAAAACTGAAGATCGAGGTTCCTTCAATGCTCATCTGGGGTGATGACGATACAACATTTGTCGAAGATTTTTTACCGCGGACTGCCGAGCAAGCCACCGGATTGTCGATCATTAGCCTACCCAATGTTGGACATTGGACATCGATGGAAGCGCCGGGAAGTGCCAACGCTGCCATTGAGAGCTTTCTATATTCACAATTGCATGTAACCAGTTAATGCGGAAACTCATGAAGATTTTTGCGCACGCGAAGATGTAACTAATGTTTCATATGCTGATCCGGCTTAATCTACAGGTGTGTTTTTCAAACTTTTTTAGTCCAAAGGTACGACAGTTTTCTAAGTGTTATCCGCATGAAATATTATCAAGTCGCCGTAAACGCCTCTTAGACCCAATATTCTGAACGGTTGACAGCTTGCCGTATGCGATGTCCAAAACCGAACAGTCAGGACTGTCCAACAAATCAGCCATATCAATCTTGCTGATGCAATGTCCGCTTATGGGGGAGCCAGCCGGCGCTTATAATAACTGCATTTGGGCGCAAAGCAGCCGTTCCCAGTCGTCCGCAATAGACGCTTCTGCAGTCTTTGTGTCAGCGCCGCTCACCTGCGCGCACGGAGGATAGTCCCGAACGCGGAATTGTAGACGGGTTGGATAAACGTGCTGATCCAATATCAGCGGGTGCGTATCCGCAAAGCTATGGATTTTTAAGAAATACACCGCACTAAATCGCACGATTGGGAATCCAGTAAGTGATTGGTAAGCAAAAAAGGCACGTTTTGTGGAATGGGCTGCAGCAAATGAGCGGTAACGCCCAGGTAGGCCTATTAGATGTTGCGCAGTGAATATCCGCCAAATTTTTGGAACAAATTAGCGAGCTCAATACTGCAGTTATGAGTTCTAAGCCTGCTCACCTGACGCAAGAGCATGTATGTCAGCGCCGACAGTCTCAATTGAGTCCGGCGAAGTATGGATAATCTGCAAGGCGCCAAGTCTCAGTTCGTCATTCCCTATGAACACTCTGACCTTCAGAGCGCATGGCTTTTCTATTTGAAAGCTCTCAAACTGTGCGTTTACACTAAATTGTATAAACGTTACGGCATCCGGCTCCAAATGCTGGTTAACTTGAGGAATTTTTTCAGGATCAACAGCCGGGATATCAACTTCGCAAACAAAGATTGGTTCGTCTTGATCGGTTCGAAAAACTTTAATGACCGGTTTTAGCGGATGCAAAGGAGGATTTAGTCGAAGCGTGATCGATGCACAAAGCTTCGGCAAAATAACAGGCAAATTTCCTGTGATAATCAGTTGGCTGTTGTAGATGCCAACTAATGTAGTTTTGCCGGTCACTTCATGGCGAATATCGTCGCAAAAAAGCGTGTAGCCATCCGGTGATGAAGGTTTTATGATCACATCTGAACTTCTAAAATTTGCTCAATTTTTACAGTCGAGCTGGCTTCAATACTATTCAGGCGATTCTGCTCATCCGTAATTATACCTGATGTCGATAAAGCTATATTGCATCCATGCCTTTGTTCAGGTCGCACTAGTTCGAACTCAATTTCTCGACCTAGGGCCCAAGCGATCTCAGCGATGCGGCCAAGGGTAATATCCTGTCGCCCATTCAATTCACGGCTAATGACGGATCGATGTACGCCAATAGCTGCCGCAACGCCGGATTGGTTTGCGCCAGTAAGTTCATTTTCCTCTACAAGCGCACGCTGCAGCGAGCGACGCACACGTGAAATGAAACGTCCTGCCGCGCGCCGGCTCGGGCTAATAGCAATCTGAAACGACGTCATGGGGATTATCTCCAGTAACAAATTTGGGCTCATCGAGATTTAACTCGTCCCGCCGCCAAACGGCCTGCCTACAATATCCTTGATACAGACCTATTTCTTTCACTCTTCCTGCTTCGTCACAATCGCTGACAACAAAACAATCCTTTTGTGTAAACCATCCAAATAATCGCAAATCTGCAGTCTTCAACTCCCAAATTCCGTCACCTAAATGCACAAGCGCCTTAAATCGTATCCCGACTTGGAGTTGCATGCCGGAGCAAAATTCATACAAAAGTGCATCTAGCTGTTCACTTGGTGTTTCTTCAATGTTCCAGTTCGAATCGGTATTAGGAAGGATTTCAGAGAGCCATTTACAGGCCTTTGGGAGCAGGTAAATGCGTCGCAACTCCAACTCTCTCGGACCTAAAACAGGGTCAACCTTAATCACTTCACCCGTCATAACCAGATCTAGTAGTGTTGCCATTTAAGTCAACACATCTTAATAGTAAATGAAAATTCAGCCAAAATCCGTAACAACAAAGTCAAACTTCCTTAATCTTCGCGCTTCAATAAAAAAGCAGCGCGATATTGCAGGGCACAGTGATAGACGGTTTCGATTCTGGCAAGTTCGTTGATTAGAAGGCGATTTAAGCCAGACAAAGAGGAATTGCTTCTAATGCTTACCAATTACTTATTGGCGGCAGAAAGCGCCACAGCGCCTTTCAAACCAATCACCGTAAGTATCTGAAAAAAATGGTAGACGCTGAGGCGCTATAACTTTCGTGTCAGGCGGTTTCAAGGCGTCTCTAAGTACACTGTAAAAACAACGATTTATGTTGTAGTTTGTTCGTGGTCGGTCGCCTTGATTTGCCTGAATTCTCGCTGAAATGTGGGAAGGATCGTGGGACCGAAATACCGCCGGTTTTGGCGGTATGGTTTCCTGTCAGGGAATCGAACTTTATGGCGCTAACAGTTTTAAAAGTGAAGAATGCGAAGCCCGGTCGCCATGTCGACGGCAGGGGCCTGTGCTTGGTTGTCAAACCGAGCGGTTCGCGCACTTGGGTCTTGCGAATGCAACTTAACGGGCAACGCCGCGACTATGGCATGGGGTCAGCGTATGACGTGCCACTTGCAGATGCGCGAACGGCAGCGGCAGAATTGCGTCGTCGGGTACGCGATGGCTATGACCCCGTCGCAGAACGCCAAAAGGCTCGAAGAATCATACCGAGCTTTGAGACCGCGACACGGGCTTGCCACGAAACCTTGGGAGATGGATGGAAGGACGGTCATCATTCTCGCTGGCTATCTGGTTTCGAACGGCATGTGTTTTCCCGCATCGGCAAAAAGCCGGTCGATAGGGTGGACAGCGCGTGTGTCGTCGAAGTGCTCTCACCTATCTGGCTGGAAATTCCAGAAACTGCGCGGCGCATCCTTCAGCGGATTGGCGTGGTGCTGGACTTCGCGCACATCAAAGGATGGATTTCCGGAGAGGTTTCTCTGCGCTCCGTGCGGAAGGGGCTGCCCCGGCAAACCGAAAAGGCCGGGCACTTCATCGCCATGCCCTATGCTGACGTTCCGGAGCTGATGACGAGGCTAGTGGCCGCCGCGCCGACGACAGGACGCGACGCTTTACGCTTCACCATCTATAACGCAGTCAGGTCGAACGAGACGCGCTTTGCCGTGTGGAGCGAGTTCGACCTCGACAAAGCCATCTGGACGATCCCTGGCGAGCGTATGAAGGCCCGCGAGACACATATCGTGCCGCTCTCATTGCCCGTTGTGGCGTTGCTTCGAAGGCGATGGAATGAGCGAACTAGCGACGATGGGCTTGTTTTTTCGAATAGCGGTAAAAAGCCGATCAGCGACATGACTATGACCAAGCTGCTGCGTGATGACGGCATAACGGGCGTGACCGTGCACGGCTTTCGTTCTGCGTTCGCCGATTGGGCGGCGGAAACTACGGCCTTTCCGAAGGAGGTCGTCGAAAAGGCACTGGCGCACAAGCTGCCCAACCGGGTCGAAGCTGCGTATCGCCGCACCGACTTTTTCGAAAAGCGCCGCGACTTGATGGCGCGTTGGGCTGCGCATCTCGACACGGCCCCCGCAGAGGCAGTCGAAGCTACTCCTATGCGCGAAGCCGCGTAACGAGCGCGCGCAGACTTGCCGTTGTAACGCGCGTCGATTTGCCGAGCTTCACAACTTCAATCTGGTTTGTCGCAATCAGCTCATACAGCTTGGTGCGACCGACGCCGATCATGCGAGCAGCGTCGTTTACCCTCACGCATATCGGGTCGGGAGGAAGCGGCGCAATCATGACACGGCGCTTTCGTTGCGGAAGCTGACCGGATCGGCGATCCAGCGGTTGACGGCGGACTCGCGCCAGCCAGCACCATGAATGCTGATCCTAACCTGACTCGGGAAGGTGCCTTCGGCGATCTTGCGATACATGGTTGAACGGGAAAGACCGGTTCGTGCCAAAACGGTTTTCAGTCGGATAATTCTTTCGTGTTCGGACATGGGATAGAGTTCCATTCTTTGACAGTCATTGGCTCCCCATGAGCAAAGAATTGGCAAGGTTGATCGGCCGCGCAAGAGCGTTTTTGGGGACAGTGAGCGCGCGCAAAGCAAAAACAGCAGTGGGTAGTGAATAGCTGCGGATGGTTAGAGAAACGTGGGTCTGATTATGGACGGCTGGATTGGAGATCTGTGGCGAGGGGGAAAAACTCGGGATCGGGCTAGCAGGCCTGCAATGGTCATTGATTTTGGCCTTGCCTGGCATCGATTCTCTTCGGCAGGCGACGGATTCTGCGCACGAGTCGGACATGCTGCCGTGCGGCCCTGTCCTGCCAAACGAATGACTTTTACCGCACACCTCTCTCGGTTCCGCCCCGAACAAACATGGGATATCGAAGTCAGACGTTCCTATTGGCAGGTGTTCTACGCCATACCGCAAAGGACAAGGCACATTTTCCTGATGCACCTGCTGCGTCGCATGATTTACAATGAAATCGCCCAGCAACTTGGCATCACAAACCACGGTGTCGAATGACATATGATGCAGCCATTGGTAAGGTGCCGATTGGCGGTCGCTGCATCAGAGTGACAAAGACACCCCATGATGCGAACAACAGCTTTCGGCAATGCCTCAGCGGTCAGCTCTGGTAATATTGGTTATTTCTCCTGTCTTGCCATCCCATTTCATTTCGAACGATACTGTATCGCCGACCACGATCCCTTCCAACTCGCTCGGCTTCACACCAAACCCCATTTTCATTGCGGGCCATTCGAGTTCGGCAATAGGTCCATGATTTAGCGTGATCTTGCCAGCGGCAGCATCAATTGCTGCCACAGTGCCGCTGCCCTTGGCCATTTTCGCCTCAGCGGGCATAGCCATATCGCCCATCGTGTCCGCGGCGGCATCTGCCTTGGGCGCTTCGGTGGACTTGTCGCAGGCCGACAGTGCAAGTGGCAGTGCAAGCAACGTCGTCATCAAAACTGTCTTCTTCATATACGGTCTCCTTGGTGTTGAACTTGTGCGCGGCGGCGCATTAGCAAATAAGCTGCCGGAATAATAAGCATTGAGAGCAACGGCGCAGTAAGCATCCCACCGATCATGGGTGCCGCAATCCGGCTCATCACTTCTGAACCAGTTCCCCCGCCTATCAAGATGGGAAATAACCCAGCAAGAATTACTGCAACTGTCATCGCCTTTGGCCGGACGCGCATTAGCGCGCCTTCGCGGACGGCTATATCGACATCTTCCGGTTTGTGTTCGGCGAGCGCGTGCTTGAGGTAGATCAGCATCACCACCCCGAACTCGGCAGAAACCCCCGCCAGTGCGATGAATCCGACGCCGGTTGCAACCGACTGATTATAGCCGAGCAGATAGAGCAGCCAGACCCCGCCGGTCAGCGCAAATGGGAGCGTTGCCATAATGAGCGCAGCTTCATCCCAGCGCCGGAACGTCGCGTAAAGCAGTGCGAAGATGATGAGCAATGTTGCCGGGACAACGATCTTCAACCGCTGTGTTGCGCGCTCAAGAAATTCAAACTGTCCGGTATAGGCGACACTGATTCCGGGCGGCAGCTTCACCTTTTCTGCCACAGCCCTTTGCAAATCACCGACAATCTCAGTCAGCGCGCGGCCTCGCCCGTCGATATAAACCCAAGTTGCGGGGCGGCCATTTTCACTGCGCAGCATGGGCGGGCCGTTGGTGATGCGGACATCGGCCACCGTTCCGAGCGTAATTTGCTGGCGTGAAGGCGTCAGCACTGGAAGGTTGATGATGTCGTCCAGACTGTCGCGGATTTCGCGGGGGTAGCGGACGTTAATGGGATAGCGGGCCAGCCCTTCGACGGTTTGCCCGATCACCTCGCCGCCGATTACGCCTGATACTATGGCCTGCACATCGGCGACATTCATGCCATAGCGCGCGGCGCTCGCACGGTTGATTGCAACATCAATATAGCGGCCACCCGAAAGCCGTTCAGCCAGCGCCGAGCTGATTCCCGGCACAGTCTTTGCGACCGCCTCGATCTCGCGCGCGGTGCGGTCAATCTCGTCGAGGTTCGAGCCGGACACCTTGATACCGATCGGGCTTTTGATACCCGTCGCCAGCATATCAATCCGGTTGCGGATCGGCGGAATCCAGAAATTGGCAAGACCCGGCACTTTGACGACATCATCGAGCGCGTCGATCAGCTTGTCTTGCGTCATACCTGCGCGCCATTCGCTCTTGGGCTTGAACCGGATCGTCGTTTCAAACATTTCGAGCGGGGCCGGGTCGGTTGCGGTATCGGCGCGGCCTGCCTTGCCGAACACGCTTTCCACCTCTGGGACTGTCTTGATGAGGCGGTCGGTTTGCTGGAGAAGCATCGAGGCCTTGGCTGTCGAAATGCCCGGAAGTGCGGAGGGCATATACAGCAAATCGCCTTCGTTCATTTGCGGCATGAACTCGCCGCCGGTCTGCCATATCGGCCACAGGCTGGATGCGAATACGAGGCCAGCAAACAGCAAGGCTTGCTTGGGCTTCTCCAATACCCAATCGAGCGCGGGCCGGTAAATGCGGGTCAGCCAGCGGTTGATCGGGTTGCTGTCTTCGGCAGGAATCCTGCCCCGGATGAGCCAGCCCATCAGCACCGGAACCAGCGTAATCGAGAGAATTGCTGCCGCTGCCATCGCATAGGTCTTGGTAAAAGCAAGCGGCGCAAACAGCCGCCCTTCCTGCCCCTGCAAAGAGAAGATGGGGATGAACGAGAATGTGATGATGAGCAGGCTGAGGAACAACGCTGGCCCCACTTCGGCGGCGGCATCCGTGATGACTCGCCAGCGTTCCTCGCCCTTCAATTCCCTGTCAGGATTGTCATGCGCCCAGCGTTCGAGATGCTTGTGGGCGTTCTCGATCATCACAACCGCTGCATCGACCATCGCGCCGATAGCAATCGCGATGCCGCCGAGTGACAGGATGTTGGCGTTCAACCCTTGCACCCGCATCACGATGAACGCGATCAGGATGCCAAGCGGTAGCGTCAGGATCGCTACAAGTGCCGAACGGGCGTGCCATAGGAACAGCCCGCAGACCAGCGCGACAATCGCAAATTCCTCGAACAATTTGGACGTGAGATTCTCGACCGCGCGGTCGATGAGGCCCGAACGGTCATAAGTGGTGACAATCTCGACCCCCTTAGGAAGACCAGCCTTCAATTCTGCCAGCTTGGCTCGCACGCCTTCGATGACTTCGCGGGCGTTCTTGCCCTGCCGCATGACGATCACGCCGCCCGCGACTTCGCCTTCGCCATTCAGTTCGGCAATCCCGCGTCGCATGTCGGGACCGATTTGCACCGTCGCGACATCACCGACCGTGACAGCTATGCCGCCTGACGCACTGCGCACCGGCACAGCGCGGAAATCATCCAGTGTTTTGAGATACCCTGTGGCGCGGACGACATATTCGGCCTCGGCCATTTCGACGACCGCACCGCCTGTTTCCTGATTGGCGCGTTTCAGGGCGTCGGAGACTTCGCTTGCTGTGACACCGTAGGAGGCAAGTTTCTGCGGATCGACCACGACCTGATATTGTTTGACCATCCCGCCTATGCTGGCGACTTCGGCCACACCGGGAACAGCCTTCAACTCATAGCGTAGGAACCAGTCCTGAATGCTGCGGAGCTGCGCTAGATCATGCCGCCCGGTCTTATCGACCAACGCATATTCGTAAATCCAGCCTACGCCAGTCGCGTCGGGGCCGAGTGAGGCGGTCGCACCCGTTGGCAAGCGACCCTGCACTTGGGATAGATATTCCAGAACGCGACTCCGCGCCCAATACAAGTCCGTGCCATCCTCGAACAGCACATAGACAAAGCTGTCGCCGACAAACGAATAACCGCGCACCACCCGCGCGCCGGGAACCGACAGCATCGTCGTTGTCAGCGGATATGTGACCTGATTCTCGACAATCTGCGGCGCTTGGCCCGGATAAGTCGTGCGGATGATGACCTGCACATCGGAGAGATCTGGCAGTGCATCGACAGGCGTTGTTCGCACCGCGCCGATGCCGATGATGGTCAGGACGAGTGCCGCAACCACGACCAGCCCGCGCGTCTTGACCGACCAGCGGATGATAGCTTCAATCACTTGGCACCACCGAGCGGGCGAACTTCGATGCCGGTCAGGCTGGCTTCGGAATCGAGCAGGAACTGACCCGACGCGACAACTTTCTCGCCAACGGCCAAGCCTTCGATAATTTCCGTCTGTCCACCGCCTTCGCGGCCCGTTCTTATTTCCGCCGGATGATAACGGCCATCTCCCATTGCCAGCATCACGATCGTGCGTGTGCCGGTGCGGATGACGGCTTCGCTTGGAACGAGCAGCGCTGGCCTTGCATCACCGCCGAGCGCCACGCCTGCAAACATGCCTGGGCGAAGACGACCGCCGCGGTTGGCAAGCTCGATACGGACAGTAAGCGTCCGACTATCCGCTTGCGCGGTTGGCAGGACAGCGATGATCCGTCCGCCAAATGTCTCTCCCGGAAACGCGGTGAGGGTCGCGGTGGCACTTTGCCCGATGCGAACCGCGCCCGCCTGCGCTTCGGGAACAGCGGCATTGAGCCATACCGTGCCAAGCCCCGTTACTTGTGCCAAGGTCTGGCCTGCCCCAAGCGTGACGCCTTGCCGCGCATCGAGTGTCTGGATTACCCCTGAAATCGGTGACGTGATGGTGATCGTGCCATTGGTGCGCCCGCTGCGTTCAACGCCAGAAATCAGACCGTCCGACATTCCCATCAACCGCAACCGCTGGCGCGCGGCGGCAGTCAAATCGGGCCTGCCGAGGCGCTTAACGCTCAAAAACTCGGTCTGTGCGCCGCCCCATTCGGGCAATTGCACATCGGCAATCGGCGCGCCTGCACGCACCACGTCTCCGGGCGCGCGGGCATAGACGCGAGACACGAAACCGCCCGAGCGCGCCTGAATGATCGCTACATCGCGTTGGTTGAAATCAATGGTGCCGGTGACGTTGAGCGTAGCGGCAAGACTTCCCATTTGTGCGGGAACAATACGGATACCCAGATTCTGCATGGCAGACGGGTCAATGCTAACGCCCTGCGCCGCCCCAGTAGCCGCCGCGCCGCCATCGGCACATTTGGGTTCAAGCTCCATATCCATGAACGGCGATTTTCCGGGCTTGTCGAATTTTTGCTGCGGAAACATCGGATCGTAGTAATAAAGAGCCTCGCAGCCATCTGCGCTTTTAGCAGGCGCAGCAGGAGCATCCCCGCGCTGACCCAGATAATATCCACCACCACCTGCAATCAAAGTCGCAGCCAGTATTCCAGCACGCCACCGTGCTGCGTGTGTCGTGTCGGTCATGGCCGATCTCCCGCATAAGTTAAGTTGATACGAATAGCGTCGCGGGCAACTTCGGCCTGGCGCACGAGTAAATCGACTTCGGCCTCGGCAACCGTGAGTGTTGCCAGCAACGCCGTTCCCAGATCGACGGTGCCAGCACCGTAGCTGTCAAAATCGAGCTTTGCCCGCTTCCGGGCAAGAGGCACCAGATTGTCACGCGCATTTTCCATACGCGCATGGTGCATCGCGTGTTCGGCCAGATCGCCTTCCAGCGCCGCAATCGCTTCGCGTTCACCGGCTAACCGATCAAACCGCGCGCGTTCGGCTTCGCTTGCCCGAGCCGCAATTCTGGGGTCTTGGCGCTTGCGCCCGAACAACGGCAGGTCAATCGAGACACCGACCGAGAACAGATCACCGTAGTTGGGTTCACGGCGACCGTAAGTTGCGCTGACCTTCCAATCAGGCGTCTTGTCGGCGCGGGCGAGCCGCGTTTCGGCATCCATCGCGGCAGTTTGGGCGTCAAGCGCGCGCAGACTTGGCAGATCGCTAACGCCTGCGAGCAACGCGCTGCGGTTGATTGTTAGTTCGGGCGGCGCTCCAGCGACCGATGGGTTGGGATCACCGGTATAGCGTGACAGCCTTGCCCGAGCTTTCGCAATTTCTGCCATCAATGCACTGCGGCGATCATTCACCTGAGCGCGCAATTGGTCTGGTTCGAGGGATTGAGAAGGCCGCGCACTGCCCGAGGTAAGCCGCGCGGTTACCGTCGATTGGAGATCACTGAGGCTTTCGTCGAGCAATTTGAGTTCGTTCAGTTGCCGCTCTCCGTAATAGAGATCGACCCAAGCGAGCGCAGTTTCCAAACGGATGTTCCGCGCCTCCACCTCAACCCCGGTTTCGGCGATGCCAATATCAGCACCCGCCCGCGCGGCGCGTGCGTGGCGTTTGGCAGGATTGATGAACTGTTGGCTCACGCCAATCGTCGTCATCGTGAAGTCATCACGATTGAAGCGTCCTGCATCTGGTCCTGTTACGGGAAAATCCCGGATGCCGACGTCCAGCGTCGGATCGGGCAGCCGGTCAGCCGCAATCGCGGCAGACTGTGCGGCGGTAACGCCTGCCTCACGCCCTTTCAGACTCGGAGCCTCGCTTTGCGCGCGCTGAAGCGCAGCGTCGAACGTCAGCGGTTCGGCATGAAGCGTTGCAGGCAACAAAAGCAACGCCGCGCCAATAAACTTACGCATGAAATATCCCCCTTTTACCGTGAGAGCCGAACAGGACCGCCCCGGCCCACGCTCGCAGCGCAGGCCGGGACGACATCCGTCAGCCTTTGGAGGGAGAAGCGCCCTTGCCGGGCATCATCATGCAATCGGCGGCAGCGACCTTCATCATGTCGCAATCGCAATTGGCCATCTTGGTCTGGTCATCCTTGACCCAGACCCGAACGCGCGATGGCAGGTTCGACTTGTTCGGACCCGGAGTGGGGCGTGATTGCCATTCATAGTGGCCGGGGCCGCGATCATTTGCCGCTTGAGCCGATACGGAGGTGAATGCCGCAAGTGTTGCAGCGATTGTCAGTAAAATTTTCATGTTGAATATCCTTGGTTGAATCAATTTTGCGCCCGCAGCAGCATCAAAGCTACCGAACGCCGGTTGGTTCAGCCAAGGATAGAGGGGGGATCGGGTATGGGAGCTTCGTTGCGCCCGATCAGGACCGGGCTTGCAGCCAAGTCAAAGGAAGAAGTGGCGCTGACCGGCGCATCAACGGCAATTGGCAATGCGCCAAGCCCCACCAGCGACGTGCAGCCGACCATCGCAAAGCAGCCAGCCTTCATATCCTTGCAGGGTGGCGCATTGTCGCGCGATTGCTTTTCGGCTTCCATGCAGTCCGCCATGCCCGCCATCGCCGAGGCGGCGGCGCTCTGCTCCTGCTGCATTTCAGCGCAAGGCGGCGACGCATAGGCCACGCCCTGCCACAAGAGGCCAAGCATGGCCCCAAGCAGCAAGAGATGGCGTAACAACGTTTTCATTCGATACCTGAAATGGGCGGATGGCTCACGATTGTCAATTCGCATGATATGTGACGAAAGTTACGCCGCCCAGTTCGATGTCGAACTATGCCGAAGCGAAAGGAGTTTGCGAAAGTAATTAGCGCTGCCCGTCGGGCAACCTGCTCTATTCGCTGCGCGCACCAAGCCTGTAGTCTTGGCCCTTCGGGTGACGATCAGGAGCGTGGGATGATGAGCGGGAATTTCTAAGGTCGCACTCTTTCCCGCGCTTCGCGCTCCTGAGGGTGCGGCGTTTTTTGGCTGACCCGCTGGCGCTCTTGCCACTCTCCTTGCCGGATGCCCGCTGGCCCACAGGCCCGGGCGCAGGGCGGCCGGTTGGCGTCGTTTTGTGCAAGGGTGCCGTTGTTTTGCCGCGTGGCGGCTAGGGGAGGCTTACCGCCTCCATTCATTTGATTGGGTGGGAACGCCAAGGGCTTTGCCCTCTCGTTCCCAAAGCAGAATAGCCACCCCCGTGTGGCGGTCGCTCTGCGTCCGCTGGCCCGCGCCAAGGGTTTCGATTCAGCTTTCCCTCCCTCTCCCATCCTCGCCGGAAGGCAGAGCCGCATGCCGCAGCCAGTGCGGCTTCGCCACAAGGAAGGAAGGTTTGAGATGACCGATTTGCTTTTGAACTATCGTGCTTGCGGCGCGGAGTGCCGCGACGATTATCTGCGAGGTTTGGCCAACGAGAATGGCTTGCCGCTGGAGTGCGTTCAGAAGATTGCCGAGCGGCTGGGTGAGCGCGAGGATTTTGGCGCGTTGGTTTTGATATGTGAGGAACGCCACGCGAGGCGCGCCAATCAAGCACAGGGGCGCATGCAATGAGCGCCTGTCACCGCAAGCGCATCGGAGTTGCAGACGACACCGGCCAGATGATGATTGCAGGCATTCCGCGCGTCAGCCTTGGCGAGCGCCTTACATGGACCGCGCAGCAGCCGATGCAGCCCAAGCGCGAGCAACGCCCGCTCGACATCGGGTTTTGGGACCCGATGCGCAATCAATTGGAGATGTTTTGAGTCGCCCAACAAGGGGTTAAATGAAATCGGCTTTTATACGCGGCCCCAATGTTTCGATAATTTTGCAATCGGCGACCGTCCCGTGTCGGCAAGAGCCGATCACACGGTCGAGTTCATTGCGGAGCGCGGTCAAATCAGTAACCTTGCGGTCGATTTCGGTGAGGTGAACGCGCGCGATGCCATCGACTGCCTCACAGGATTGCGCCTTGTCGTCCGAAAGTGTGAGCAATTCCCGCACAGCTTCCAGCGTAAAACCGAGGTCACGCGCGCGGCGAATGAACGAGAGGCGGGCCAAATGTTCGCTGCCATAGGCGCGGTAATTGGCCGACGTCCGCGCGGGCGGCGGCAGCAGGCCGATCTTTTCATAATAGCGCACCGTTTCGACCTTGGTTGCGGTTGCACTCGCGAGTTCGCCGATTTTCACTGCCCAATCCTTAGTGCTTGACCCTGTAGTTGCTACAGGGTGTAGATAGATGTCCGACTCGGGATTTGTCGAGAAGGATGTTGAATGGCGGACAGTTGTTGCGAAAGCGCGTGCGGGAGCGAAACGGCCAAGGCCGATCCGCGCTGGCGGCGCATTCTTTGGAGCGCGCTGATCGTCAACGCCGCCATGTTCTTCGTTGAAATGGGAGCAGGCGCGGCGGCGGATAGCCGCGCGCTTCAAGCCGATGCGCTCGATTTTCTCGGCGATGCCGCCAACTATGCAGTCAGTCTGGCGGTCGTCGGGGCGGCTCTGGCATGGCGGGCGCGGGCGGCCATGCTAAAATCGCTGTTCATGCTTGGCTTTGCAGCCTGGGTTTTTGGCAGCGCGGTGCTTGCTTTCATCAACGGAACCGCACCGGACCCGGCCTTGATGGGCGCAATCGGCGCATTGGCGCTAACCGCGAACGTCGGTGTTGCCTTGATGCTATACCGCTACCGCACAGGCGATGCGAACATGCGTTCGGTCTGGATATGCTCGCGCAACGATGCCATTGGCAATGTCGCAGTGATAATGGCGGCGCTCGGCGTATTTGGCACCGGCAGCGCATGGCCTGACCTGATTGTTGCTTCGATCATGGCGGGACTTGCGCTCACTGGCGGCGTTCAGGTGTTCCTGCAGGCGAACGCCGAATTGCGGACAGTTGCGGCGTGAAAGTTTTCCGCTCGACAAGGATCGACCTGCCGCCCGCGACGGTTTGGGCCGAGGTTCAGACCGCACCCCTGTTGCAGCATATTGCTTGGCCGATGGTGCGCTTCATTCCTGTTGGCGAAACCTCGCTCGACGCATTCCGGCCCGGTGGGCGCTATCAGGTCAAGCTGCGTCTGTTCGGGTTTATGCCTTTCGGAACGCAGTGGATTGTGACTTCGCTCCACGAGCCTGAAACGGGCGATTGGCCGAAGCGATTGCGCGACAATGGTTACAGCGCGCTAATTGCCAAGTGGGACCATTGGATTACAGTTGCACCAGATGGCAGCGGCGGAACGCATTACAGCGATGACGTCGAAATCTCCGCCGGAATATTGATGCCGTTCATTTGGGGGTTTGCCCAGATTTTCTATTGGCACAGGCAGCGGCGATGGCGCGGGCTTGCGCAGACGTTGCGGATGCGCCGCGTCATCGCGGATGAAATGATCATATTTCGCGCCGCGCGGGCGTCTGGGGAGCAGGCCGCTGCATGGCGGCACCTCGAACGAGCGCACATCGTATCGCAGCCGCATTTGGGGCTGCATCTGGCCAGTCATTGGTCGATGCTCGGCTTTGCGGTCGAGTTGCGCGACTGGCGTGAGACGGTAGGGCAGGTCGTCCGGCTTGCGCTCGCGCCGCTTGGTGCGCTGACCGGGCGCATCCCTGTCGGCAACACCGGGCGCTCGAACGTCAGCGCGTTCCAGCCAATGCCAGTGCCGCAAGATCTAGCTACCAAGATCGAGACTACATCAAAGTGACCAATTTGTTGCCGATGCTACGCCGTGATGCTACCGGCAAATCAATGCGGGGTCGCTTCGTCTCTTTATTGGTACTGTTTGCTGTTTTGTTCAGCGGCTTGGTCGTGCCTGCAACCGCACATGCCGAAGATGCTATGGCCGCGCATGGCAGCGAAATGTTCGCAATGCTCGAACATGCCGAGGACACCGATCATGGCGACAGCCACGAGCAGACCGGTGAAGAACCCTGCCATGTCGTCAGCCATCATCATTGCAGTATTGCCTTGGCCACCGAGGCACCGTCGCTGACATTAGGCCTCTCATTAAGTAACGCCCGCACATTGGCCCGCGCCGCGACCGCCATGTCGTCCTTTTCGCAGGCTCCGCCAACCGAGCCACCTGCCGCCTGAACCTGACCGCCTGCGCGGCTGACGCTGCGCATTTGTTCAAGGTTCAGGAGTAGTTTCCCATGTTTTCCAAATTTCGAGCTGTATTGCTCGTGAGCGCTTTGGTCGTTTGCGCGCAGGCCGCTCAAGCCGAGCCAATCACCCTGGCCGATGCTTTATCGCGAGGCGCGGATAGTTCGCCGCGTGTCTCACAGGCCAAAGCGCAGGCCGACGCCGCCGAAGCGCGCGCACGGCAAGCGGGCGTGTCACCCAACCCCGAGCTCAGTCTCGAGGTCGAGAATTTTGCCGGAAGCGGGGCGTTTCAGGGGCTTCGCAGCACCGAAACGACGTTGGCGCTCAGTCAACGGCTCGAACTGGGCGGCAAGAGAAGCGCACGGGTGGGGGTTGCCAGCGCAGAACGCGACTTCGCTTTTCTGACTTACAAGGCCGCTTTGGCAGACCTGGACCGCGATATTCGCGTCGCCCATGCTGAACTTCGCGCAAGCGAAGACCGGGCTGTTTTGGCGCGCGACAATACAGCGGCAGCCGAGGAACTATCGCGCACCGCAAAAATACTTGTCGAAGCGGGCCGCGACCCGCCGCTGCGGCAACTTCGCGCAGCGGCCACGCTTGCGGAAGCGAAGGCCGAACAGGCGCGGACCTTTAGCGAACTCCTTATTGCCCGCCGGTTGCTGGCAACGCTGATTGGCAGCGATGATCCAGACCTTTCGGCCATAGCGAGCGAGGAAGACGCCCCCGCTAATCCCGCGCCCGATTTGCAGACCATCAATGAACAACTCGCGATTGCCCAACGCAGTGCGGCACAGGCGCGGGTAAGCCTGGCGCGTGCTGACGGGGTTCCCGATGTCACAGCAAGCGGCGGGGTCAGGCGTTTTGGCGAAGGCCGGGAAACAGCATTAGTTGCCGGTGTCTCGATTGCGCTGCCGTTTCGCGACCGCAACCGTGGCAATATCGAGGCTGCGCAGTCGGAGAGTATTGCAGCGGATTCGGGCTTGTTGATCGCACAGCGTGACGCGAACCGGGCGCGGTATGATGCGCGAATGCTGCTGGGGGCAGCGGAGGTCCGCTACGAGGCATTGGCTGGTCCCGGCATTGCCCAAGCCGAGGAAGCACTTCGGCTGGCGCGCATCGGATATAACGCTGGCAAATTCTCGCTGCTCGAACTGCTCGATGCGCAGAACGCACTGACCGCCGCAAAGCTCAATGTCATCCAAGCGCGGCTCGACCGCGCAAATGCACTCGCCGCGCTCATCCGCGCGAATGTGCAGTGAAGGAAATCATCATGGAAATCGAAACCAACAAGAACAAATTGATTGTAGGAGCCGCGATAGCTGCCCTCGTGCTGGGCGGAGGCGGTGTGATGCTTGGCCGTACAATCTTCGCTCCCACGACGACCGCCAGCGCCGAGGCCGAAGAAGGCGAGCATGGCGAGGAAGAGAATCACGGTGCCGAAGGCTTTGTGACAATGGACGATGCACGCGCAAAAGCAGCGGGCATTGCAACGGAAGCAACACAAGCGGGAGGACTTGGCGCGGAAGTCATAGCGCAGGGCGTCGTTGCCGCCGCTCCCGGTGGCGAAGCGGTGCTGACCGCGCGCGCCGACGGGGCGCTGACCCGGATTGTCAAGCAGCTTGGCGATAGCGTCAGCGCAGGTGAGACCGTCGCCTATCTTGAAAGCCGCGATGCCGGCACGATTGCTGCCGAGCGCAGTTCCGCTTCTGCTCGGCTTATTGCCGCCCGCGCAGCTTATGCGCGCGAGAAGAAGCTGTTTGAAGCGCGGGTTACCGCACGACAGGATTTAGAGGCGGCACAGGCTGTTCTAGCCGAAGCCCAGGCCGAAGCGCGGCGCACCCAATCGGCGGCGGGGGCTGCGAAGATTACCGGTGATGGACGATTTCTTGCCGTGACAAGCCTGATTTCCGGTCGGATCACCAAGGCCGACGCCACGTTAGGTAGCTATGTAGCCGCTGGCACAGAGTTGTTTCGTGTTGCCGACCCGCGCAAGATACAGATCAACGCGTCGGCACTTCCAGCCGATGCACGTCGCGTCCAACCCGGTGACCGCGCCGTGATCGAGTTGCTGGGGGGCGAGACGGTCAACGCTACCGTTCGAGCCGCGACACCGAGCCTTGACCCGGAAAGCAAGGCGGCAACGATCGTGCTGGTTCCCGATGGCTTTGGCCAACTTACGCCGGGACAGGGTTTGCGTGTGCGGATCATGCCGCGCAATTCCGCGCCCAGTTCGAGCATCGGCATCTCCGAAGAAGCGGTGCAGTCGGTCGGGGGTAGAGACGTTGTGTTCGTAAAGACCTCCAAAGGTTTTCAGGCCACCAACGTGACCACGGGCCAGCGCAGCGCGGGCCGCATTGAAATCGTTACAGGGCTGAAACCCGGTGCAGTCATCGCCACAAAGGGCGCATTCCTGCTCAAAGCCGAACTTGGCAAGGGCGAGGCGGAGCATTGAGATGATCGAAAAACTTCTCGATGCGGCGATCCGCTTCCGCTGGGGCGTGGTTGTCGTCACGCTCATCATCTCGGCCTTCGGCGCGATGCAGCTTTTGAAGCTGCCTATCGACGCCGTTCCCGACATCACCAACAAGCAGGTGCAGGTGAATACCGTCGCACCCGCCCTGGGGCCGCTCGACATGGAGCGGCTTGTCACCTTCCCGGTTGAAACCGCGATGGCTGGAATACCCGGTCTGGAAAGCTCGCGCTCTATTTCGCGCAACGGCTTTAGCCAAGTGACGGTCGTGTTCGACGAAGGCGTCGATCTTTATTTCGCGCGCCAGCAGGTCGCCGAGCGGCTTACACAGGCGAAGGAAAGCTTGCCCGATGGCGTCGAGCCGCAAATGGGGCCGGTGACGACCGGACTTGGCGAAGTGCTGATGTATGTCGTCGAATATGAACCGTCAGGGACGGCGAAGAATTCGAAGCTTTCAGGCAAGCCCGGCTTCCAGCCCGATGGCTCCTACCTCACCACAGACGGCAATCTCCTAACCGATGACGTCTCGAAACTCGCCTATCTGCGAACCGTGCAGGATTGGGTAATCCGCCCACAGTTGAAGACTGTGCAGGGCGTCGCCGGGATCGACAGCATCGGCGGCTATGAAAAGCAGTTCGTGGTCGAACCAGACCCGGCAAAGCTCGCTTCCTATCATATCTCGTTTTCCGAACTCGCCGAAGCGTTGGAAAAGGCCAATATTTCGGTCGGCGCGAACTTCGTCGAACGCGGTGGCGAAGCGTTTCTGGTCAAGGCCGATGGCCGCATCCGCACCCTGGACGAAATCGGCCGTGCGACCGTGACAACACGCGGCGGTGTCGCGGTTGCGGTGCGCGACGTGGCCAATGTCCGCATCGGCGGCGATTTGCGCACCGGTGCTGCATCGGAAAACGGCAATGAGGTTGTCGTCGGCACCGCGTTGATGATCGCGGGCGGCAACAGCCGCATCGTTGCCAACGCCGTAGCTGAGCGATTGGGCGAAGTCGCCAAGTCGATGCCTCCGGGGATCAAGATCAAGACCGTGCTTGACCGTTCCAAACTGGTCAACGCGACGATCTGGACGGTGGAGAAGAACCTGCTTGAAGGGGCGCTTTTGGTTATCGCGGTGCTGTTCTGGCTGCTAGGCAATATCCGCGCGGCGCTGATCGCCACGCTGGTCATTCCAATCTCGTTCCTGATGATGGCTATGGGGATGAACGCGACCGGCACATCGGGCAATCTCATGAGCCTTGGCGCGCTCGATTTCGGGCTGATCGTCGATGGCTCGATCATCATCATCGAGAATTGCCTGCGACGTTTGGCGGAGCGACAACATCACGAAGGGCGATTGCTGACACTGACCGAGCGTTTGCACGAGGTCTTCGAGGCTTCACGCGAGATGGTACGACCCACGATTTACGGTCAGGCGATCATTTTCCTCGTTTTCGCGCCCTTGCTCACCTTCACCGGCGTCGAGGGCAAAATGTTCGGACCAATGGCGATCACAGTGATGCTGGCCTTGGGCGGGGCGTTCATCCTTTCACTGACCTTTGTTCCAGCAATGGTTGCACTTCTTATTCGCGGCGAGGTCGCCGAAAAGGATGTGAAGGCAATTGCCCTCGCCAAGGAGCGCTACATTCCGTTGCTCGACAAGGCGGTAACGCGGCCCTGGCCGTGGATTGGCACAAGCATTGGCGTGTTCGTTCTAGCAGGACTGGCCTTTCTTACCCTAGGCCGCGAGTTCATCCCGCAGCTTGATGAGGGCGACATCGCGCTACAAGGCATCCGCATCCCCTCGACTTCGCTCAATCAGTCTCTGACGCTGCAACGCCAGATCGAGAAAGCGGCGATCACGCTGCCCGAGGTTGCGTATATGTTCTCGAAGACCGGGACGGCGGAAGTCGGCACCGATCCGATGCCTGCGAATATCTCTGACTCTTTCGTGATTCTGAAACCCAAGGATGAATGGCCGTCTGGGATAACCAGTAAGGAACAGGTCATCGAGCGGCTTGAGGCCAAACTCAAACCTTTGGTTGGCAGCGCCTTTGAAATCAGCCAGCCCATCCAGCTACGGTTCAATGAACTTATAGCGGGCGTGCGTGGTGACATCGCGATCAAACTCTACGGCGACGATCTCGAAGTGATGAGTGCTGTCGGTGCGAAAGTTGCGGCGGTGCTGAATACAGTTCCGGGTGCGGCAGACGTCAAAGTCGAGCAGACCGAGGGTTTCCCGCAGCTCGACGTGAAGTTCGACCGTGATGCCATCGCCCGTTACGGCCTGACCTTACAGGACGTGACCGATACCGTGGCCGCAGCCCTTGGCGGGCGAGAGGCGGGGATTGTCTTTGAGGGGGACCGGCGCTTCGATATTGTCGTCCGCCTGCCCAATGCGGGCCGCGACGATCTTGATGCTGTGGGCGCTTTGCCGGTAATGCTGCCGCAAGAGGGCGCATCGGTTCCGCTGAGCGCAGTTGCGAGCTTCGGGTTTTCCGAAGGTCTCAATCAGGTCAGCCGCGACAATGGCCAGCGCCGCGTGGTGGTTCAGGCGAATGTGCGCGGGAATGATCTCGGCAGCTTTATCGCCGAAGCGCAAAGCAAGGTTTCCGCCCAAGTCGAGTTGCCCCCCGGCAGCGCAATTGAATGGGGCGGGCAGTTCGAGAATTTGCAAGCTGCGTCGCAGCGCCTTTCGTTGGTCATTCCCATCGTCTTCGCGGCGATCTTCGGCATCCTGTTTGTCGCCTTGCGCGGGTTCAGACCGGCGATTGCGGTCTATTCGGCGATACCACTAGGCTTGGCGGGCGGCGTATTCGCGCTCGCGGTGGCTGGTCTGCCCTTCTCGGTATCGGCGGCGGTGGGCTTTATCGTGCTGGCGGGTGTCGGTGTGTTGAACGGCCTTGTCGTGATGACCGCAATCAACCAGCGGATCGAAGCGGGGTTGCCGGTCGCGCAGGCCATCGTCGAAGGTTCGATAGAGCGTTTTCGCGCTGTGCTGATGACCGGCATCGTGCCTGCCATCGGCTTCGTGCCGATGGCCCTCGCGACCGGCCAAGGCGCAGAGGTGCAAAAGCCGCTCGCCATCGTCGTCATCGGCGGGCTAATTACTTCAACGATTTTGACGCTGTTCGTGCTGCCCGCGATCAGCCAGCTATTGCTCAAGGGTCGGCACAAACATCACGAAGAAGGCGACTATAGCGATGTTGATGCGCTAGGCAGCGAGTTGCCAGCAAAATGAAAGGTAAATTCACATGCCCTGCCAAGACGCGATGACGGCAAACGAAATGAAGCGCCTCACTGTTGAAAGCCTGACACCCGACAGAGTGGTCACGAAAAACTACCGGAGCGTCGAGCGGATATTTCACCGCCGCTCGACCGACGCGTTGAAACCACCGGCTGGTCAGGCGGCGCGTTGATATGACTGCAAACGCCATTCCGATGACTGCCGCCATCTACATTGGCGCAGCACTGGCCGAAATCGCAGGCTGTTTTGCATTTTGGGCATGGCTTCGTCTTGACCGATCCCCGCTCTGGCTCGCGCCCGGGATATTGTCGCTGGCGCTATTTGCATGGATGCTAACACTGGTCGAGAGCGAAGCAGCCGGACGCACCTTTGCTGCCTATGGCGGCGTGTATATCTGCGCTTCGCTCGTCTGGCTTGCGATGGTCGAGGGCGTCAAACCCGATCGTTGGGACTTTGCTGGCGCGGCAATCTGTCTCGCGGGTGCGGCGCTTATCATGTTTGGTCCGAGGGGAAGTGGCGCATGACGGACGATAGTTCACACGATCACGGCAAGGGCGGACACGCTGGCCACAATCACGGCGCAGGCGCAAGCACCAAACGGCTCACAATCGCGCTTGGGCTGACCACCCTATTCCTTATTGCAGAGCTTATCGGCGCGTTTGTGTTCGACAGCCTCGCGTTGCTTTCCGACGCCGCGCATATGTTTACCGACAGTGCCGCGCTCGCCATTGCGCTTGCGGCGGTCAAAATCGGTCAGCGCCCGCCCGACGACAAACGCACCTTCGGCTACCGCCGGTTTGAAATTCTGGCCGCCGCGTTCAACGCGATCCTGCTCTTTGCGGTTGCGGGCTATGTGTTGGTTGAGGGTGTTCAGCGCTTTTTCGACCCAAGGCCCGTTGAGTCGGTGGGAATGCTTATAGTGGCAAGCCTTGGCTTGGTCGTAAATCTTATTTCGATGCGTATCCTTGCAGGCGGCAAGGACGACAGTCTCAATGTGAAAGGTGCCTATCTCGAAGTCTGGGCCGATATGCTCGGCTCGATTGGCGTGATCGGAGCGGCGATTGCGATTTACGTGACGAAGCTAAACTGGATCGACCCCATCGTTGCCATCGCCATCGGCTTATGGGTGCTGCCGCGCACTTGGACCTTGCTGCGCGACACGACACATATTCTTCTGCAAGGTGTGCCGCGCGGGTTTGACCTCCAAGCGATCCGCACTGCAATGAACGAAGTCGAGGGCGTCACCGGCGTTCATGATTTTCATTTATGGTCGGTTGCCGGTGACGACGCAAGTCTGACCGCCCATGTCGCATTAACCGAAGGAGCCGACGCGGAAGCAACACGACGCGCTCTTGCGGAAATGCTCGAAAGCAAATTCGACATTCATCATGCGACAATCCAGACCGAAACCGAACCGTGTGGCGATGAGGAGAGTTTGCATCGCTGACCAAAGCCAAACTCCGGTGAGGATAGGCAACGAGCGACGTCATTGCTTTCCGCCTGACCGCGTTAGGCATGTCCTTGATCGACGGACGTTTGGCCGCTTTGCGCCGCCCTTGTGCGCGCAAGCAAAAAACCGGCGCGAGCGCCTACGGTTTCCATGAATGGAGCCTCCGTCTTTTGGCTTGCGCGCGGGCAGCGCGCGGCCCTTCGATGTCCGTCAGGACATTTCGCCTGACGCGATCAGGAGAACCACAATGCAGAACATTGCTGAATTTCAAATCATCGGGCGCATCGGCAAGATCGACCCTGCCAAGGACGTCACCCACATTTCGGTTGCCGCCAATTACAATCGCCGTGACGGCGACGAATGGAAGACCGACCCGCACTGGAACCGCGTTACGCTCTTTGGCAAGCTGCGTGACCGTCTCGCCAAGGCAGACAAAGGCGATCTCGTTCGCATCACCGGACGCGTTCGCCAAACCAGCTACGAAGCTGAAAGCACGACCCGCTATGGTGTGGACATGATCGCCGACGGTTTCGCAATTCTCGCCAAAGCGAGCGGCAAGCCGACCGACGAAGAACGCGGCTGACCCAAGAGGCGGCGGCCAAGTGCCGCCGCCTTCAGGTTTCGCTTTCCGCCTCAAACGCTCGCTTGCCCTTACGCTTCCAAAGCATAAGCGCCTGTTCGCGATCTGCACTCTGCAACTTGGCAGCGACGGTGAGCAACGCGCCGTAGAGTGTCGCGCGATCATCGTCGGTTAGCTCGACCAGTCCGGCTTTCACGACAAGTCCGCCCAGCTCGATCAGTTGCCGTGTGCGCTCGCGCCTTTTGATTTGCCATTCGCGCATGTCGGTACCTGCCTTTCGTGCCTCAAGCCGGTGCCGTGCCGCCCGCAAGCGAGCTAGTGCGGTCCCGTTGGCCTTCAGTTCCTTCGCCAAGCTTTCGCGCCGTCCCTTGAAAGAAGGCGCTGCCGCGTTTGCGCCAACTTTCCCTTTTTGCTGTGTCGGCGGTTTCGACGATGGATAGCAATGCACCTGCGAGCGTTTCTGCGTCCAACGCGTCGGCTCCGGTGGCAATGAGCAGTTCGCCAAGTTGCTGGACGCGGCGCTCTTTGAGTTGCTTTGTTCTTTCGGCAAGTGCCTTCAGTTCCGAATCAATATCACGGGGTTTGCGCATCTTCTGTCTCCATTGAGAGTTGATGCACCCATCATAATATCGCGCCGCTCCTATTGCTGTAGAGTTGTCGAGACAGTCTGACACCACCTAGTCCCGAGCAGGATTTTATCATGGGAGGGCGCGCTTATACGTCGTGCCGACGTGGCTTTGATGGCGTAGATGGATTGCCATCATGGCGATCTTCCATCTCTCGGTCAAAGTCATCAGCCGCGCCAGCGGGCGTAGCGCTGTTGCCGCCTCAGCCTACCGCGCAGGCGAACGGCTGCATGACGACCGGCTCGACCGTGATCATGACTTCACGAACAAGGACGGCGTCGTTCATTCCGAAATCCTTTTGCCAAAAGATGCACCCGAACATCTGGCGGACCGGGAGAAGCTCTGGAACGCGGTCGAGGCAGCCGAAAAGCGCAAGGACGCGCAACTTTCGCGCGAGGTCGAGTTCGCGATTCCGCGCGAGATGAACAAGAGCCAAGTCATTGCGCTCGCCCGCGACTTTGTCAAAGCCGAGTTCGTCGACAAGGGCATGATCGCCGACCTCAATGTCCATTGGGATATCGGTAAGGACGGACTGGCCAAACCGCACGCACATGTCATGCTTACCATGCGCGAAGTGGGCAAGGATGGGTTCGGCGCGAAGGTGCGCGACTGGAACAAGTCCGAGCTGGTCGAGCAATGGCGCGAACGCTGGGCCGAGCATGTCAACCAGCGGCTGGCGGAGCTGGATATCGACGCGAGCGTCGATAATCGCAGCCTTGAAGCGCAGGGTATCGGCCTCGAACCGCAAGATAAGATCGGCCCCGCCGCCTCGCGCATCGGTGGACGCGGGCTTGAGGCCGAGCGCATCGAGGAACATCGCGCTATTGCACAGCGCAATGGTGAGCGGATCATTGCTAATCCCGGTGTCGCGCTTGATGCGATCACGCACGGCCAGGCCACCTTCACGAACCGTGACCTTGCCACGTTCGTTCATCGGCATAGCGACGGGAAGGACCAGTTCGATGCTGCACTAAGCGCAGTGCGCGGATCGCCCGATTTCATCGCGTTGGGCAAGGACGGACGCGGGGAAGATCGCTTCACATCGCAGGCGATGATTGAGACCGAGCAGCGGTTGCAGCGCGCATCGGAGTTGATGGCCGAGCGCGAACGGCATCGCGTTGGCGAGGACAAACAAGCGAACGCGCTGGCGCGCGCCGGGGAGCGCGGCTTAGTGCTATCGGGAGAGCAGCGCGCGGCCTTTGAGCATGTTACAGACGGGCGCGGCCTGAGCGTCGTTGTTGGCTATGCCGGGACCGGCAAAAGCGCAATGCTTGGCGTCGCGCGCGAGGCTTGGGAGAATGCGGGCTTTAATGTTCGCGGCGCGGCACTGTCCGGCATCGCAGCCGAAGGTTTGGAGCAGGGTTCGGGCATCGCGTCGCGCACCATTGCGAGCCTTGAACATCAATGGGGCCAAGGCCGCGAACAACTTACTTCGCGCGATGTGTTGGTGATCGACGAAGCGGGTATGGTCGGCACGCGCCAGATGGAGCGCGTCCTGTCCCGCGCTGCCGATGCGGGCGCCAAAGTCGTGCTGGTTGGTGACCCGCAACAGTTGCAGGCCATCGAAGCCGGAGCGGCGTTCCGTGCCATCCACGAACGGCATGGGGGCGTCGAGATCAGCGAAGTCCGCCGCCAGCATGACGGCTGGCAGCAGGATGCGACCCGGCACCTTGCGACCGGGCGGACAGGGCATGCCATTCATGCTTACGGTGAACACGGCATGGTGCACGCCGCCGACACACGGGAGGCGGCGCGCGAAGACTTGATCGAGCGTTGGGATCGCGCGCGGCAGGCCAGCCCAAGCGATACACGGATTATCCTCACCCACACCAATGACGAGGTGCGCGAACTCAACGAAGCCGCTCGCGGGCGTATGCGTGTCGCAGGCAGCTTGGATGGCGATGTGTCGATCAAGGCCGAGCGCGGCGAGCGACAATTTGCCAGCGGTGACCGCATCATGTTTTTGCGAAACGAGCGAGGCCTTGGCGTGAAGAACGGTACGCTTGGTATCGTCGAGCAGGTAACGCCGCAGCGCATGGCGGTGCGCACCGACGACGGGCGTGCAGTGACGTTCGATACCAAGGATTATGCGCATGTCGATCATGGCTACGCCGCCACGATCCACAAAACGCAGGGCATGACCGTGGACCGGGCGCATGTGCTGGCTACGCCGGGAATGGATAGCCACGGTGCCTATGTCGCGCTGTCGCGCCACCGCGACGGCGTGGACCTGCATTATGGCCGCGATAACTTCGCAGATCAGTCGAAACTTGTCCGCTCATTAAGCCGCGAGCGCGGCAAAGACATGGCGAGCGACTACAGCCCTGAGCAGCGATTTGCCGAGCGGCGCGGGATTACGTTCCGCCAGCGGATTGTCGAGATTGCCCGACAGTTGCCCGAGCGGGCGAAGTCGATCTTCGCTAACTTCCGACCGCAAACACAGAAGCTGGAACCGCTGCCAACCGAACAGGCCGACCTTTCGAACCAGCGCCGTGCGGTCGAACGCTTCGCTCGTGCCGCCGACGATATGGCGAAGATGCGCGAGCAGGGTTTGCCGGTGCTACCTCATCAACGCGATGCGCTCGACAAGGCAGGGAAGACCCTCGACGCGATTAGGCCCCATGCCGCCGCCGATCTTGCCAGCGCCTTGCAGCGCCAGCCTGAGTTGATCCGCGAAGCAGCCGATGGCCGCAGCCAGGCCGCAATCCGCGCCATGCAGCTTGAGTCTGAAATCCGCGTCGATCCTGTCCAGCGCGCCGACCGCTTTGTGAATGACTGGCAGCGGCTATGGCAGACACGCGCAGCGATGCAGCAAAGCGGCAATGACAATAGTGCACACCATGTCGCGGGGCGGATGGCCGACATGGCGAAAGGTCTGGAGCGCGATCCACAGGTGGAATCGCTGTTGCGCAACCGGACGCGGGAACTCGGTCTTGGCAAGGACATCGGACGCGATTTGTCCCGCGACCTTGCCGCGTCTGTGTCGTTCGAGCGGACCCGCTCGATTGGAATGAGCCTGTAGGAGAAGTGAAATGGAAAATACTGATACCGAAGAAGTGACGCTGGACATTGAGGAGGAGGCCGAAGCGGAGGCCAAGCCCAAGCCCAAGCCCAGACCAAAGCGCAAGGCCAAACCCAGGGTCGCCAAGGTCGAAAGCGATCCTGCCGCCGAAGCGTTCGCGCGGCTTGAAGGCGAAATGGCCCTCATGCGGCGCGCTGTCCAGCATCTTGCCGCCGAGCGGGCGGACATCGTTATCCCTGACTATGGGGCTACCCTGACGGAGATGACAAAGCGGCTCGAAGATATGGCGGAGAATCTTGATTGCATCGAGGAACACCCGGCCATGCAGGTGACGCCTGATAGCTTTGGCAGGCGGATCGAAGCCGCAGCGGAGGCAGCGCGGCGCGGCGATCAAACGCGGATCAACGAGGCATATAATGAGCTTCGGCAAGCCACGCAGGATATGCGCGGTGTCACATCCCACGCCCGCAATAGTGCGGACCAACGCCGCACAGTGTTTCAGGCAGTTGGAGGCGGAGTGCTTGGCGGCATCCTGCTTTGGTCGTTTCTTCCCGGAACTATCGCCCGTTCCGTGCCGGAAAGCTGGCACTGGCCAGAACATATGGCGGCGAGAATGGTCGGCGAATCGTCGCGCTGGGATGCAGGCACGAGCCTCATGCGAAGCGAAAGCCCTAAGGCTTTGAATGCGCTTGAGCGGGCAGCCGATTTGCTGCGCGACAACCGAGAGGCTATCGAGGCTTGCCAGAAATCTGCCGCGAACGCGAAACAGCCGGTGCGTTGCACGGTCAAAATTCGGGCTGGGAGCGAGCCTCGCAACTGATAACCGAGCAGCTAGTTGCCTGATTTTCGGTTTCGTAATGATCCAAAACAGCCCAATCAGTCCCAGTTAAAATGTGGGACCGAATGTGGGTTCAGATTTTTGGATGGGCCATTTATTCTTTTGAAAACAAAGTGATAAATGACTTGAATGGTAGACGCTGAGGGGTTCGAACCCACGACCCGCTGATTAAGAGTCAGCTGCTCTACCAACTGAGCTAAGCGTCCCCATTTCGATGCGGCCAGATTGCCCGGCATCGTTTGGAGCGCCGCCTTTGATGGGATTCGGTGTCTTTGTCAAGCTTGCGCTGTATGCTTCAGGTAAATTGCCCGCGCTTTGCACCCGGGTGGCGTTCGATGGACATGATGATGCCGACACAGATCATCATGGTCAGCATCGATGAACCGCCGTGGCTGACAAAGGGCAGGGGTATGCCGGCGACCGGCGCGAGGCCGACGACCATTAGCAGGTTGATCATGATGTAAAAGAATATGGTGCACGTCAGGCCGGCCGCGACCAGTTGGCCGTACCGGGTCTTGCTTTCGATGGCCACATTCAGGCCCCACCGCATTAAAAGGAAATAGAGCCCCAAAATGAAAAAGCCGCCCAATATGCCCCATTCTTCGGCCATGGTTGCAAAGACGAAATCGGTGTGGCCTTCGGGCAAATAGTCGAGATGGCTTTGGGTGCCATTGCCAAATCCTTTACCGAAAATGCCACCCGACCCGATGGCGATTTTCGATTGGGTAATGTGATATCCGGCACCCAACGGGTCGTTTTCAGGGTTCAGGAAAATAAGAACGCGGTCTTGCTGGTACGGTTTCATGCCAAAGAAATAGACCAATGGTGCAAGGACGGCCAACGCACCGCCTGCGCTGATAAAGTAGATCAGCGGCAAGCCGGCGAGAAATGCGACAACGCCCAGGCCGAATGCGTAAGCGATGGCCGCGTCGAAATCGGGTTGAATAACGACCAGAGCACTCGGCAACACAAGTAATGCGACAACGGGCCAAATGGCATCCATGCCGCCGATACGGTTGGGGGGAAGACGGTCAAAAAACCACGCAGCGGCAAGGACCATGACCGGCTTCATCAGTTCAGAGGGCTGTAATGTGATGATGCCGAGGTTGATCCAACGCTGACTGCCGCCGCCGACAAAGCCCATCAGTTCGACAACCACGAGGAGGACTATTAAAAGCAGATAGAGTGGGAAGGTGACGGATTTCCAGAACTCCATCTTTAACCGGGACATGATGATGGCCATCGCCAGCAAGACCAGAAATCGGGCGACATGCTTTCCGGCCCACGGCTCCAGATGGCCGCCCGCTGCGGAATATAGGACGGTTGCGCCAAAGCCGACCAAGGCCATCAATATAAAAATGACGCGCCAGGGCAAGCTTGCAATAGGAGCAGGAACAATGCCGTTCATGTGGTCGGGTCAATAGGCGGCGGGGCAGCGGGTTGTCCCTGGAACGATGCGTATTTTGAAGCCATCCGTTGTTCGATATTGCCGCCCCAGCCCGCTTCGAGTGCTTCCAGCGCTTGCGTGGCCTGCGCCGGATCATAGATGAACGTCAGAACATCCTTGGCAATAGGGGCCGCGGCCCGTGCCCCGCCCAAGCCATGTTCGATGACCACAGCGGCGCCGTATCGCGGATTGTCGACGGGGGCAAAACATACGAAAAGGCCGTGATCGCGATATTTCCAAGCGCCCGATTGCCCCCGCTGCGCCCCTTCAATCCGGCGGACCTGCGCGGTTCCGGTTTTACCGGCCATCTTTATCGTTTCGAGCGGCAGCCGGCTGCGAACAGCTGTGCCTGCGCCATTGACCACAAGGTCCATGCCCTTTCGCACAACATCAAGATGTTCGGTCGAGAATGACAAGGGCACAGGCGCGGCCCGGTTAGCCTTGATGATTTCCGGGTGGATATTGAGTCCCGATGCGATGCGGGCCGACATCAGGCCCAATTGAAACGGACTTGCGATGATGTAGCCTTGACCGATCACGGCATTCAGCGTGTCGGATTCAGTCCAGTCTTGGCCAAGTTTGCGTAACTTCCATTCGCTGTCCGGCACGGTTCCATAGCGTTGCGAAGGGAAGGGAAGTTCGAATTCCTGACCCAAGCCAAGCTCCCGGGCAATCGGTGCGATCTTGTCATAGCCGATGCGCCGGCCCATTGAGTAGAAATAGGTGTTGCAGCTTTTCATAATCGCGCTGGTCATATTCATCGAGCCATGTCGACCCAGACATTTAAAAACGCGATTGCCAAGTCTGTATCCGCCGCCGCACGAAACAGTCTCTTCGGGATCTACACCATGTTTCAGCAAGGCGAGCGCGGCCATCGGTTTAAGGGTGGAACCCGGCGGATAAAGACCTTGCAGGGCCTTGTTGAGCATCGGAATATGGTCGTCCGAATTCAACATTTTCCATTCAATACGGCCGATACCGTCGGAAAAACTGTTTGGATCGTAACAGGGCATTGATGCCATGGTCAGGATGTCGCCGGTGAGACAGTCGAAGACGACCACTGACCCCGACTCCAAACCAAGACGCCGCGCTGCGTAATTGTGCAAATCTATGTCGATGGTGAGTTGGACCGGCTTGCCTGGGATATCGGGCCGTGTGGTAAGTTCCCGGATTATCTTGCCGCGAGCAGTAACTTCGGTCCGTTTTGCACCCGGTTCCCCCTGCAACTTTACTTCAAGTGTTTTTTCAAGCCCGTCTTTCCCGACCTTGAAACCTGGCGTGATGAGCAAAGGGTTTTTATTCTTCTCATATTCTTCCGCAGACACGGTTCCGACATAACCGACCAAATGGCCAACGGCGGCACCGCTCGGGTAAAATCGGGAATAACCGTGTCTTGGGCTCACGCCGGGGAGGTCAGGCAAGCGGACGCTGACGGCGGCAAATCGTTCATAATCCAAACCGTCGGCGACTTGCACAGGTTGAAACCCTTGCGCTTGTTTCAATTCGCGATTGATACGGTCGACATCGTCGCTGGAAAGCGACAAAAGTTCGGCGAGCGTCGCAACGGTTTCGTCTTTGCGAACGAGCCGATCAGGGATAATATCGACCCGGAAGTCTGCCCGATTGGTTGCAATTGGCTTTCCATAGCGATCAATGAACCAACCCCTGCGCGGCGGTATGATAGTCAGGTTTACGCGGTTGCTTTCGGCGAGAAGTTTGTATTTTTCATTATCTGCCACCGCAATATACGACATACGTGCCGCGACCGTCGCTCCAATGGCGGCCTGAACGCCACCCACAAAAAGCGCCCTGCGGGAAAATGTGAAATCCAGTTGACCCGATGTAATCTGCTTTTCGATCTTCATGTCGCCAACCGCCAGCTATCCAACCTGGCGCATATTCGCACGACCAGCGGATATAGCAATATCGACAGGACAATTTGTGGCAATAAAACCAAAGGATGCGCTGCCGCGTGCGCCATACCTGTTATCCAAAGACCACCCAAAAGAACGGTGATTATGAGCAGTGCTGCAATCAACCAGTCCTGCAAATGATCGCGCCAGATTGCCCTTGAATCGATAATTTCGATGGTCAGCATTGCGATCGACCATAATAATCCGGCACAGCCGAAAGGCTGTCCGCTGAAAAGATCGTCGACCAAGCCAAAGGGTACCCCGGACCATACCGGCAATAGACCTGGCCGCATTAACCGCCATGCGAGCAGCATCAAAAAACCAAAAGGAGGAAGTATCGGCTGTTGCGTCAAAAACGGGAGGGTCGTTACCATCGATGCCACGATCACGGACGATATCGGAATCGCCAGCATTTTCAGAGTGGACGGCTCGCGGTCAAAGCGGCTCTCATACTCCCTGCCGGGTCGTAGCGGAAGGCGGATTGCGGTGACGGGGTTTTTCACTCCGCTATCTCTTTGGTTTGGCCATCGGGCGCGATTGCCTGTTGGGCGGCTTGCGCTTCACCCTGATAGGCTTTCGTTACGATTGCGTAAGGCGAATTGGCGGGATCTGCCAATGGCCGGGCAAGCGCACCGTCATTTGTTTTGCGAATGACGCGGGCAAAAGGAATATTGGGCTGATAAAGGCCGCCATTGCCTGACGTGACTATGATATCGCCGATTTTGAAAGGGCTTTCTCCCAAGTTCAGCGGTTTTATGACAACCAGCCCGTTGCCCAATCCTGTCGAAAATGCTGGCAACCCGTCGCTCGCCCGCATGACCGGGACGAGATTTTCTGCATCGCTGACCAGCAAGATACGCGCCGTTGTCGGACCTGTCTCGATCACCCGACCGATCAATCCGGCCGGACCGCGAACGGGTTGCGCCCGTTCTACACCATCACTGGAACCAATAGATAAAGTTGCCACGCGGCGCGTGCTGGATGCTGTAGAACTGATCAACCGGCCGACGGCGACTTGCTCGTTTGTTTCATTTTTAAGCTTCAGCAATCCCCGCAATCGCGCATTTTCGACCCGGAGCGCCCTTGCTTCAATAAGTTTGGTGCGATTGGCTTTTGCTTCTCTGGTGAGCGCTGCATTTTTTGACGCTGCATCGAAATACGCTGCCATGTTTTCACCCGCGTCATTGCTTGTCCGGCGAATGCTGTTGAAAAACCGTGCGGCGGGGGCGGTGATTTCTGCGCCAATGGCACGTAAGGCGGCAAAGCCGGTCGGGTCAGCCACAGAAATTACCAAAAGCAAGGCGGCCACCGCCGTTCCTGCAATCGCGATAACATAGGTCGCGAACAGGCCATATTGCGCTTTCCGGGAAAATCCGGGGCGCCGATGGGGTGGCGGCGCCATGCTGAAATCCTAATTAGGCTGTCAGCAGGACGCCACGGAAGATGGGGTCTTCCATTGCCCTGCCAGTGCCGATGGCAACGCAGGTGAGCGGATCTTCCGCAACCGTCACGGGCAAGCCTGTTTCGTCGCGCAGATATTCATCCAGACCGTGCATGAGCGCGCCGCCGCCGGTCAGGACAATGCCCTGATCAACGATATCAGCGGCCAATTCGGGCGCGGTATTTTCCAAAGCAATCCGGACACCTTCAAGAATGGTACCAATGGGTTCGGATAAGGCCTCCGCAATCTGACCCTGATTGATTGAAATTTCTTTTGGCACGCCATTGACCAGATCGCGTCCCTTGATGTGCAGTGTGTGGCCTATGCCATCTGCAGGCGGACGGGCGGTCCCGAAATCTTTCTTGATCCGTTCCGCCGTTGCTTCGCCGATCAACAGATTATGGTGTCGTCGCACATAAGAGACAATTGATTCGTCCATCTTGTCACCTCCTGTGCGAACCGAAGTGGTGTAAGCAAGGCCGCGCAGCGACAGCACGGCAACTTCGGTTGTACCACCACCAATGTCGACAACCATGGAGCCGATGGGTTCGGTCACGGGCATGTCGGCACCAATAGCAGCAGCCATGGGTTCTTCGATCAGGAACACTTCCGATGCCCCCGCGTTGGAAGCCGCATCGCGAATGGCGCGGCGCTCGACCGATGTGGAGCCTGAAGGAACGCAAATAACGATTTCGGGGTAGCTGAACATCCGGCGCTTTCCATGCACCTTGTGGATGAAATGCTTTATCATCTGTTCCGCAACGTCAATGTCGGCAATGACGCCGTCACGGAGAGGACGAATGGCCTCGATACTGTCGGGGGTTTTGCCCATCATTAACTTTGCATCGTCGCCGACGGCTTTTACCCGCTTGATACCGTTGATGGTTTCAATTGCCACGACTGAAGGTTCATTCAAAACAATGCCTTGGCCGCGAACATACACCACAGTGTTCGCAGTACCTAAGTCGATTGCCATATCTTGCGATGCGAAACGGAAAAACTTGCCAAAAACCATTTAATGTCCACCCAATCCAAATCTGGTGAGAATCCTTTTGAGCGCGCCCAAAACAATCGCGCGGTCCTAGCGGAATTTGCTGTTTTTAAAAACAGGTATTTGGCTGGAATGCGAACGATTAAGGAGTCGCCTGCAAGGGCCGCTTGGGCTAGGAATGCGAACATGTCAATACGAAGACTTCCCGAAAGCCTGGTCAACCGTATCGCTGCCGGTGAAGTGGTCGAAAGACCGGCCAGTGCGTTGAAGGAACTGGTTGAAAATGCCATCGATTCCGGTGCACGAAATATCGCTGTGCGACTTGCTTCAGGCGGCATTGATCTAATCGAGGTTGCCGACGATGGTTGCGGCATGTCGCCTGATGATATGGCATTGGCGCTGGAACGTCACGCGACGTCCAAATTACCTGACGAAGATATCGATCTGGTTGCTACCCTTGGTTTTCGAGGGGAGGCATTGCCTTCGATTGCGAGCGTTTCTGTTTTGGCGATGGAAAGCAGAGTGGGCGCCCAAGAAGGATGGCGGCGTGTCGTCGATCACGGCGTTTTAACGCACGAAGGTCCCGCCGCTTTGCCACCGGGAACGCGTGTGCGGGTTGAAAATCTATTCGGCAAGGTACCAGCCCGCCGAAAGTTTTTGCGCAGTCCGCGGTCTGAATATGCCGCCGCACTGGACATTATGAAACGGCTGGCAATGGCCCGGCCTGATATCGGGTTTTCAGTCGAGCATGACGGCCGCCGCGTTCTTGCCGTGCAACCCGATATGGAACGCCCCGAACGGGTCGCGTCACTGACGAGTGTGGAGCTGATCGACAATAGCGTTGGCCTCGACTTTGAACGCGAAGGCGTGCGCTTGGGCGGAATTGCGAGCCTGCCGACGTACAACCGTGGCATTGCCGATCATCAATTTCTGTTCGTGAACGGGCGACCCGTAAAGGACAAGCTTCTGATCGGGGCAGTACGAGGCGCTTATGCTGAAATGCTGGCGAGGGACCGCCATGCCGTGGTGGCGCTGTTTCTTGACCTTCCGTTCACTGAAGTTGATGTCAACGTTCACCCTGCCAAAACCGAAGTCCGCTTTCGGGAACCCGCTCTTATTCGCGGTATGATCGTATCCGGCTTGCGCCACGCACTCGACCAGTCGGGCTTTCGCGCTGTGCAACGCCCATCCGCCGATGCGCTGTCTGCATGGCAACAAGAACCGGTGCGGACGGCGCAGGGCGATATTTTCGCTGCTCCACGCACATTTTATCAGGGCAACTACGCCCCCGCTTTTACGTCGCTGGCCGAAAAGCGGACCAGTTTTGCGGATATGGGACGCATCGAGGGCGAGGACCTAGCGCCCTTGATGGGACGCGCTGCCGAAGCGACCGACCCGGTCCCGGAAAGCCGCAGCCATCCGCTTGGCGTCGCGCGCGGGCAGGTCGCTAACACCTATATCGTGGCCGAGGCGTCAGACGGTTTGGTCATTGTGGACCAACACGCTGCGCATGAAAGACTCGTTCTTGAGCGGATGCGCGGGGCTATGGCGCAGGCGGGCGGTGTTGTCCCGTCGCAAGCGCTGCTGCTGCCGCAAGTGGTCGAGCTGGACGAACCTGCCTGCGACCGGCTGGAGGCGCGCGTAGCCGAGCTATCGGCATTTGGCCTCGAACTGGAACGCTTTGGTGCTGGCGCGATGCTCGTCCGCGCGACACCGGCAATGCTGGGTGGAGGGGATGCCAAGGGACTGGTGGAGGATCTGGCCGACGACCTAGCCGCCTATGACGAGGCTTTATCACTTAAAGAACGCATCGACCATGTCGCATCGACAATGGCCTGCCACGGCTCGGTCCGCGCCGGTCGTGTGCTTTCGGTTCCTGAAATGAATGCGCTGCTCCGTGAAATGGAAGTGACGCCGCATTCGGGGCAGTGCAATCATGGCCGTCCGACTTGGGTGAAGTTGGCGCTCGGCGATGTTGAAAAGCTGTTCGGCCGAAAATGACCGAACAGCTTTTGAATTCAGTGTCCGAGTGAGAATTTTGCGAAGAGCGTAAAGCCCATCGGGTTCTTGCCATACGCCGTATCGAGCGCATCGGGTTTGGCAAAAGCCGAAACCGTGCCCCCCAGCGCGAGGTTTAGTGGGCCGGTAAGGGGCAGGCGATAGGCGTAGCCCACCTGTAACTTGCTCACACGGAACGGGACTTCGTGCAAGGGGCTGAGGTCGTCGGGAAACAGCTCGTCATTCTTCACATTTTCGAAGCGGCCAAAAACGCTGTGATGGTCATCAATATCCCAATTGGCCTCTACCAGATAGGCCGTCAGTGTGGGTCCCGGATCGCGGTTCTTGGCCGAAAAAGCGGCCGTCGCAGTCAGGCCATTGCCGTTCGCATAATGCGCGCTGGCGGTGGTGCGATGCTCGTTTTCGTCGGGGTGGATGGTGAATTCCGGCTGCTTCAGAAAGCCGTGGCTGACTTGCAATGTCCATTGAGGTGACGGATTGAACGTCGCCCGCACCGACCAGCTGTCGAAGCGGGGTTTTTCGATATCCCACCGGTCTTCATCCGGTTCGCGTCCAGTGAAAATCGACCCTTCCAGCTGGAAGCGCCGTGAGGAAATGCCCGCCGTTGCGACGCCATAAGTGATATGGGTGCTGTCGAACCAGTGGTGGGTGATCGGGGCTTCCGGGTTCAGCTTTGCCGATCCGCGGTGCATGAACGCAGA
>NZ_JBJXFW010000028.1:0-83503 GCF_046154385.1 Sphingorhabdus sp.
GCTCATAATAGCTGAGCGCAATCAGATAATAGGCATAAGGCGCGTCTTTGTTGCCCGGGTGAATAGACAGAAACCGGCGTGACGACTGTATCGATTCGTTATATTTCTGAGCCATATAATAGCTGAACGAGCTCATCAGCTGGGCACGACGTGCCCAAGGTGAATATGGATGCTGGCGTTCAACTTCATCGAACAATGCGGCCGCAACAGGATATTGCTTGTTATCCAGCTTCTCTTTTGCCGCCGCGTACAGCGTGTTTACATCGCGCGCGACATAGCGGGTGTTGCTACCCGGTTTTGCACCGCCGCCGCCAAGCCCGAGAGCAGCGCAGCCGGAAAGCAATGAAGTAGTGGCAAGCAACGCCACGGACACGAGCATTTTTTTGTTCATAAACATTCCCTAGATAAACTTCATCGCGTCGCCAAGTGCTTTGCTGATTTTGTCCCCAGATGCATTGTATAGCCTGTATAACAGATGAACTTGACCATCATTCAGGTGGGGACGACATGCCATAACTCAGATTGATCGAACCGCGCACAACCCGTGTTCCGTTAAAGCGAGTCCAATCCGTATCCGGACCTCCCATAGGAGGCGCGCCCGGTGGAAGTTTTGCGACAGCATATAAATAATCGATAGTTAACTTGCCCGGCGCTTTCCGGTCGAATTCGAACATCAATTTTGCATCTGGCGTTTCTGCTCGCCACCCTATCCGCGCGGGTTGACCGGGGCGCATATTGATCGCCTTTCCATTCACGCGCACATTGGACAAGGTCAAAGTCGGTTTGATCGAGAAATTCATCAATCGCGGCGCAGCTTTGCTGATCATGCTAATCACAATTTTTTCGCGCTGCTCGTCAATTTTCACCTCCGGCAGTGCCACATCGGCAGGCGGCGCAGGCACAGCGGTCCATTTGTAACTCTCGAAACCTGGTGGAATGATTTCTGTTACGGGGCCGTCGGGCAACTCACGCGAAGTCGAACTGGTGGCCCAATAGTTTTTGCCATTTACGCGATCGCTGTAGTGAAACAGGTCACCAGGCTTGGGATTCTGGTCCGAAAAGCTCGGATCAAAAATCAACCAAGCTGCGCCAAGCCAAGCCATGGAAAAAAGGACAGCACCGAAGTGACGTGCGTAAGTAAGATTTCCGAAGCCCATGATAACAGGCCCGATCAAAGTAATCGCGAAAGGTATAATCAACGCCACCGGAGCGGGCGTCATCGGCGCAACGGTGTCGTAGGTTATAATGACGCCTGTCAGCAACAGAGCCCCCCATAATCCCCCTGTTATAGCGCTCACCCATATGACTGCAGAAGACTGCCAACCTGACCGTGCAGCCAAGTTAAGCAACAACGCCCCAATCAATCCACCCCAGTCAAAAAGCCAACTTGCACCCGGCATCCAGATTTGGGTTACCACCGCGGTAATAAGCATAAGGATAACCGAACCTGTCCACATCGCCTCTCTTGGTCGCACTAGCAGGACTGAACTCGAAGCGAGCGCGACAAAAAGCCACAGTGCTGGGCCCATTTCATTTATCCGCTCGCGCAATTGTATGATGCCGTTGCCATAAGCATAGCTCGAGAAAACATGGCTTACCAAACCAACCGTGACGGTCAACGCTAGCACACCCAATGTGCCGCCCAGCGCCTGACGCCAGCGAACACCAAGTCTTTCAACCTTTGCTGTAAACAATAAGCCAAAACCTATCGCTAGCAATATCCAGCCGAACCACATCGGATAGCGGACAACGAAAAGCCCGAAAAAATCAAAATAGGCCGCTTCACTCGCAGGCGCAGGCAACAACTCGGCATTTGCCAGAGCAGTTGTCGTGGTCAGCGCAAAATTCCCCAAATGTTTCACCGCATGCATATCGATATTGTCAAGCCGATCGCTGGGCATGTGATAGTCTTTTAACCGGTTGATAAACGCAGCATTTATGCCCGTGACGCCCTTCTTCAAAGGTACCGATAAATCAGTGTCATTTGGCAGCAACTGGTAAACATTATTGGCCAGACTGTTCCCGGTCGGCTGAACTGCATGTTTCGCCCAAAGTTGAATAAGTTCCCCATTTTTCGGGGACGTCTGGAACATGATGGCCCGGCCTCGAGATCCGCGTGCTTCGACATTGACCACCGCTCCAACCCGCGGCGCAAGAGTGTGCTTGTCAAAAAACTCCTGCGCGCCGACAAGTCCAACTTCCTCAGCATCGGTTAGCAAGAATATGACATCGCGCGCTGGCGTAGGTCCATTTACAAGAATCCGGGCTGTTTCCAGTACCGCAGAAACGCCAGAAGCATTATCGGCCGCACCGTTTGCTCCCAACACACTGTCATAATGCGCCATCAGCAGCACGGCCTTTTTCGCCCGATCCCGCCCCGGTATAACCGCAACAATATTTTGGTAAGGAGAAACGCTCACCGCGCCTTTTCGCCGATTGTCAAAGTCCGCCTGCCGAACTCCCACACCAACCTGCGTATGCACGTCCAGTCCAAGCGCCGTTAATCGTGCCACAAGCCAGTCATGTGCCTTGGCATGCCCAACCGAGCCTACGGGGCGCGGTTCAGAAGCAATTGCAATCAAAACTTTCCTGGCTTCGTTGAAAGAATAGCCGGTGCTGTCACCTCCATATGGGGCAACGCGTGTAATTAGAGCGATCGCAAGCGCGACGGCAACGACCATTGGTAAAAATAGATATCGACGCATTCAGAAAAGGGGCCCCTCAACTCCGCTGCACCCTGATTATCGTGATGATGCGCCGCTATAGGGAAAATTAACCATAAAACAATCGATGTGATGGTGTGCCGGCAAGTTTCCCGTCACATAATGATACACAGTTGCTTTTTTTCGCATCTTTTTGTCAGATGGGTCGGCCTTTCCAGACAAAAAAAGGGGCCGCGCGCGCGACCCCTTTCCTCTCCATTGCCTTTACGGGCTTAGTCTTTCAGGAAATCCGGAACATGGTCTGGATTTCCTTCGCTGGCGTTTCCGCCTTCCGAACGCTCACGGCGCGGTCCACGGTCGCCGCGGCCTTCGCCACGGGGGCCACGTTCACCGCCACCATCCCGGCGTGGACCACGATCACCGCGACCTTCGCCACGGCCACCTTCGCGGCCGCCATCACGACGGGGGCCACGATCGCTGCGCTCGCTCTTTTCGCGGGGCGGACGTGTATCTTCCAGTTCTTCGCCAGTTTCCTGGTCGACGACGCGCATCGACAGGCGAACCTTGCCGCGCGGGTCGATTTCGAGAACCTTGACCTTGACGTCCATTCCTTCGCTGACAACGTCGGTTACCTTCTCAACGCGTTCGTTGCGCATTTCGCTGACGTGGACGAGTCCGTCCTTGCCGCCCATGAAATTCACAAACGCACCGAAATCGACGAGGTTTACAACCTTACCGTCATAGATTTTGCCGACTTCAGCTTCTTCAACGATACCGCTGATCCACTTGCGAGCTGCTTCAATCTGCGTCAGGTCGCTCGACGAGATCTTGATCAGACCTTCATCATCAATGTCCACCTTGGCGCCGGTTGTTGCCACGATTTCGCGGATAACCTTACCACCGGTGCCGATGATGTCGCGGATCTTCGCCTTGTCGATTTGCATCGTTTCAATGCGCGGAGCATGCGCCGACAGTTCGCCACGGACTTCGCCCAGTGCCTTGGCCATTTCGCCTAGGATATGCGCGCGGCCTTCCTGGGCTTGGGTCAATGCGGCTTCGAAGATTTCACGGGTAATCCCGGCAATCTTGATGTCCATCTGCATCGTGGTGATGCCTTCGGAGGTACCGGCAACCTTGAAATCCATATCGCCCAGATGATCTTCATCACCCAGAATGTCGGAGAGGATCGCAAAATCCTTACCTTCGAGGATCAGGCCCATGGCAATGCCGCTGACCGGACGCTTGATCGGCACACCAGCGTCCATCATGGCGAGGCTTCCGCCGCACACCGATGCCATCGACGACGAACCGTTGGATTCGGTAATGTCGCTGGTCAGACGGATGGTGTAGGGAAACTCGTCCTTGCTCGGCAGAACAGGGTGCAGAGCGCGCCATGCAAGCTTGCCATGGCCGACTTCACGACGGCCCGGCGCGCCGAAGCGGCCGACTTCACCAACCGAATAGGGCGGGAAGTTATAGTGCAGCATGAAATGCTCATAATGCAGGCCACCAAGGCCATCGATCATCTGCTCTGCGTCCTTGGTGCCCAAGGTGCAGGTTGCGATAGTCTGGGTTTCGCCACGGGTAAACAGGGCGGAACCATGTGCGCGTGGCAAGAAGTGCGTTTCGCCGAGGATCGGACGAATTTGCGTGGTGGTGCGTCCGTCGATGCGGGTGCCGTCCTTCAGGATCGCGCCGCGAACGATTTCAGCTTCCAGCTTCTTCATCAGCTTGCCAGCAGCCATCTGGTCCTGCGGGGTTGCATCGGCGAAGGCTTCCTTCGCTTTTGCACGTGCTTCGTTCAGGGCATTGCTGCGTGCCGACTTGTCGGTCAGCTTGTAGGCTGCAGCAATATCCTTGCCGATCAGCTTCTTCAGCTTGTCTTTTGCAGCCGAAAGATCGGCCTGCTCTGCCATTGCCCAAGGTTCCTTGGCGGCTTGTTCGGCAAGCTTCACGATTGCCTTGACGATTTCCTTACATGCGTCGTGCGCAAACAGGACGGCGCCAAGCATGATTTCTTCCGAAAGCTCGTTTGCTTCGGATTCAACCATCATCACGGCATCATAAGTTGCCGCAACCACCAGATCGAGGTCGCCTTCGGCAACCTGTTCGTCGGTGGGGTTCAGGATATATTCGCCATTCACATAACCAACGCGTGCTGCGCCGATCGGGCCCATGAAAGGAACGCCCGAAATGGTCAGAGCAGCCGACGTTGCAACCATGGCAAGAATGTCGGGCTCGTTGTGGCCATCATAGCTCAGAACCTGTGCAATGGCGTTGATCTCGTTGTAGAAACCTTCGGGGAAAAGCGGACGGACCGGACGGTCGATCAGACGCGAAACCAGCGTTTCCTTTTCCGTGGCGCCACGTTCGCGCTTGAAGAAGCCACCGGGGATACGGCCGGCTGCGGAATATTTTTCCTGATAGTGAACGGTCAACGGGAAGAAATCCTGACCTTCTTTCACCGACTTTGCAGCGGTAACCGCGCAAAGAACAACAGTTTCGCCCAGCGACGCCATGACAGCACCGTCGGCTTGACGGGCAACCTTGCCCGTTTCGAGTGTCAGGGTTTGTCCGCCCCACTCGATTGATACAGTTTTCGTATTAAACATAGATTTTCCTTTGACTCAGCACCGCCCTATTGCGGTGTGAGGCCTCTTGATTGCGGAAATACCGATCCGCTGCGGGTGGGGCTAAAAAGCGCCCCTATGGCAAACCAGCCTCATTGCCGGATCGCCCCATAAGCAAAAAGCGGCCCGTTTTGGGGGCCGCTTTCGCATAATTACTTGCGAAGACCGAGCTTCGCGATGAGTGCGGCATAACGGTCCGCATCAATTTTCTTCAAATAGTCCAGAAGCGAACGACGCTTGTTGACCATCATCAAAAGACCACGACGCGAGTGATTATCCTTGTGGTGATCCTTGAAATGACCCGTCAGGGTGTTGATACGGTCGGTCAGAATGGCAACCTGCACTTCAGGCGATCCGGTATCGTTAGGCTCGCGAGCATGCTCTTTGATAACCTGGGCTTTACGTTCTGCAGTAATAGACATATTTTTCCTTCGAACATCATGGTTTTAAAGGTTAAAGCCACGGACGGATCTTAATTCTCCGTCGATGTTCTCCACCAGCGCAATAGGCCGCATTTCCGCGTCCCTCGCCCAATGTAGACCATCTTTCATGGCAATCCCGGTCGAGACGCGACCCTGTTGGATCGCCCTTGCCTGTTCCGGGGAGAGATCAAGAGCCGGGATGTCGACCAGCCCTGCCTCTATCGGCAAGATAATGTCTTCTTGGGCCGCCCCTTGGCCGAAAGCATTCAGTTTGTCCAGCGAAATCGCGCTTTCCAGGTCAAATGGTCCGGCGCGTGTCCGGCGCAGCATAGTCACATGACCGACCGTACCAACAGCATAAGCGATATCGCGCGCCAGTGAACGGATATAAGTGCCTTTGGACACATCGGCGATAAGGGTGACCGAACTCAACGTCTCGTCACCCTGAACTTGTTTCAGGGTCTTACTATTCTGCTCGTCAAAGTAAGACCCTGAAACAAGTTCAGGGTGACGGAGTGTGAGGCTGTGGATGAATACTGACCGCGCCTTCATCTCCACATCTTCGCCAGCCCGGGCCCGTTCATACGCACGTTTACCATCGATTTTGATAGCTGAATATGCCGGTGGAATTTGCGCTATGGCACCGGTGAACTCGCCCAAAACCAGCTCCATTTCTGATATGGTCGGCCGACGGTCCGAAGTAGCCACTATATCACCCTCTGCATCAAGGCCGCTAGTTTCGGCTCCGAAACTTATAGTGAACTCATAGGTCTTCGACGCATCTAGCATTCGCCCGCAAAGCTTCGTTGCCTCACCAAGAGCAATTGGCAATACCCCGGTTGCCAAGGGATCGAGCGTACCACCATGACCCACCTTGACCTTGCCAAAGCCAGCCTGACGCAGGTTCCGCTTTACGGCTGCGACGGCCTGGGTGGAGCCCAGACCCAGAGGTTTATCCAATATAATCCAACCATGCATGGCCTGCCTTTAAGGCCGCACGCGCTTTAGTCAATTTGAAGGCGCTACCACGTCCTTTGCAGCGACCTTTGCGGCATTCCTCAATTTCAGCCTTTCCTTGCGCGGCAAAGGCTTTTCCGATGTTTGCAGGCTAATCAAAGGACATTTCTGTCCACGCACGATAATCGAGCTGAATTTATCAAATTGCGGCGAACCGCCGGTATCAAAACCGATTGCCTGCGCAAAATTCAAATCGTAGCATCCACCCAGAAGTTCGGCATAATACCAACGCCGCTGACGATCCTCCAACCATATCCCGTCGCTACCGTCTGCTTCGAAATTGCGAATAGCCCCGTGATTTGGAAAAATTATCTTACTTTCCACCCCAAGTTCGGGCCAAACATATGGCTCCGGCTTTTTGGCATGAACAGAATCAGACAGTGTGGCTGCGGCTAAGGCGATGATAATGAAGCTTTTCATAAACAATATGATAAAAGCGCGAACCTGAACGGGCGATTAAAATTTACCGGGCCGAGCGTGCTTCCATAAAATGATTACGGCACATCGCAACATAACGGTCATCGCCGCCGATTTCGGTTTGGGCACCATCAATTACCGCGTTGCCCAACTCGTCAACGCGCAGGTTCATCGTCGCCTTGCGACCACAATCGCACACGCCTTTCAGTTCCACCAAACTGTCCGCGATGCCGAGAAGAGCCGCAGAGCCGGGAAACAACTCGCCCTGAAAATCGGTCCGCAGACCATAGCACACAACCGGAATATGGGCTCTATCCGCCAGACGCGCACATTGCCACACCTGCTCCTTTGACAGAAACTGCGCCTCATCGATCAACACACAGGCTAACGGGCTTTCCAGATGCTGGCGCAATACAACGGTCTCAATATCGGTATTTGACTCAAACCGGCTCGCATCCCCCGCAAGCCCGATCCGCGAGCTTATCGCCCCAAAGCCGGGACGGTCGTCAATGGCCGCCGTCCACAACATCACCTTCATGCCGCGCTCGCCATAATTGAACGCCGCCTGCAGCAGGGTCGACGATTTTCCGGCATTCATGGATGCGTAGTAGAAATAGAGCTTGGCCATCAGCCGCTTAGCCCTCGTTATCGGTCAAATCCTGTTGGACCTTGGGGGCGCTTAACAGGGTTTCGATGTGCGTCGCCTGATCAAAGCTGTCGTCTGCAAGGAATTTCAGCTTGGCCGCATATTTCATGCTCACGCGTGATGCGACTTCCTTTTGGAAGAATGCCGTATTGGTCCGTAGCGCCTTCAGCACCACATCTTCATTTGCGCCAAGCAGCGGCTTGATGAAAGCCGTGGCGTGGCGCAGGTCGGGCGACATTCGTACTTCGGTAACGCTGACGCTGTGGCTGTTGAGGACATCGTCATGTACCTCGCCGCGCGCGAGCAGTTCCGACAGAATATGGCGGAATTGCTCGCCTACACGCAGCAAGCGGACGGAGCGCCCTTCTGGCGAGACATCGTTATGCTTGGCCATAATGCCTCCTTTGGTGCCGACGCCGAACTTACAATGTCCGTTCACGCTCCTCGATTTCGAAGACTTCAAGCATATCGCCTGCCTTCACATCGTTGGTATCCGCCAGAACTACGCCACATTCCATCCCGGCGCGGACTTCATCCACATTGTCTTTGAAGCGACGCAGCGATGCGATCGTTGTTTTCGATACAATAACGTCTTCGCGGGTAAGGCGGGCATGAAGGCCCTTTTTGATAACGCCTTCGGTAACCAGAAGACCGGCTGCCTTGTCGCGCTTGCCCGATTTGAACACGTCCTTGACCTCGGCGCGTCCGACGACGGTTTCGATGATTTCCGGACCCAATTCGCCCGCCATTTCCTTGGCGATGTCGGCGGTCAGGTGATAGATCACATCGAAATATTTCAGACGCACCCGATCCCGCTTGGCGAGCGCGGCCGCCTTGCTGTTCGGGCGCACGTTGAAACCGATAAGCGGCGCGTTGGATGCCGCAGCCAAAAGCATGTCGGATTCGGTGATACCACCGACACCGGCCAGCAAAACGCGGACCTTGATGTCATCGGTGGAGATATTGTTGAGTGCGGTAACAATCGCTTCAACCGAACCTTGTACATCGCCCTTGATAACCACCGGATATTCCATCGCCCGTGTGGCCGACAGATTGTCGAACAGATTTTCAAGGTTCGGTGTAACCTGGGCTGTACGGACCTTGGTCGACTGTTCCTTACGATAAAGGGCAACTTCGCGGGCACGTGCTTCATTTTCGACAACCGTCAAAACGTCGCCTGCCGAAGGTACGCCGGTTAGACCGAGCACTTCCACAGGTGTTGCAGGACCTGCTTCGGTAACCTGCTGGCCCTTGTCGTTGATCAAGGCACGGACTTTTCCGCTCTCTGACCCGACGACAAAGATGTCGCCGCGTTTCAACGTACCGCGCTTGACGAGTACCGTCGCAACGGCTCCCCTTCCCTTATCGAGTTGGGCTTCCACCACGATTGCTTCTGCTGCGCGGTCAGGATTGGCTTTCAATTCCATAACCTCGGCCTGTAAAGCCAGCTTTTCGAGCAATGTGTCGAGGCCGGTCTTTTTCAGTGCGGAGACTTCAACATCCTGCACATCGCCGCCCATCTGTTCGACGATCACTTCATGTTCGAGCAGACGTTCACGGACCTTTTGCGGGTTCGCGCCTTCCTTGTCGACCTTGTTGATCGCGACGATCATCGGCACACCAGCTTCCTTACTATGCTTGATGGCTTCGATTGTCTGAGGCATCAGGCCGTCGTCAGCGGCAACAACCAGGATCACGATGTCGGTCACCGAAGCGCCGCGACGGCGCATCTGGGTAAAGGCCTCGTGGCCCGGTGTATCAAGGAAAGTAATGACAGAACCGTCCTTTGCCTTCACCTGATAAGCACCGATATGCTGGGTAATGCCACCGGCTTCACCGGATACGACATTGGCACCGCGCAAGGCATCAAGCAGCGAAGTTTTTCCGTGGTCGACATGGCCCATGACCGTAACAACGGGCGGACGCGGCTTTTGCGTTTCGGAGGCATCGACGTCTTCATCATGCACAATGTCGACATCGGCATCGGACACGCGGGTGATGTTGTGGCCAAATTCTTCAACCAGCAATTCTGCCGTATCCTGGTCGATCGTTTCATTGATCGTGACGGGCATACCCATCTTAAACAAGGCTTTGACCAGATCGCTGCCCTTTTCGGCCATACGGTTGGCGAGTTCCTGAACCGTGATGGTTTCAGGCACGACAACATCGCGGCTTTGCTTGGGCTGTGCGGTACGATTACCGCCACCATGCAGGCGCTTTTCCTTTTCGCGGGCGCGCTTCAGTGCTGCGAGCGAACGGGCGCGTGCACCTTCATCATCATCAAGTGCTCGGGTAACGGTCAGCTTACCCGATTGACGCCGGTCGGCGGTGCGATCGCGGGTCGGACGGTGCGGAGCCTTTTTCGCTTCTTCGCGCTCGCGCTCTGTAGGTGCGGGCGCAGCAGCGGGGCGCTTTGGTGATTCCACGGGCGTAAACCGGCGAGGAGCAGGCGCAGCGCCGTCATCATTGCTGACAGTTTCTTCGGGTTCCTGTTCGACCACAGGCGTTGCAACTTCAACAACGGCAGGCGGGGCTTCCTCGGCTTTCCGATTTTCCTCTGCCCTCCACTTTTCCTCTTCGGCTGCACGTGCCCGGGCCTCATCTTCGCGACGACGGCTTTCTTCGAGCATCGACAAACGTGCTTCTTCGGCTTCACGCAGTAATTTTGCCTGACGCTCCTGCCGGCTGAGCATATCATTTGCGACAGGCTTAGGGGCTGGCGCAGGTTCGGGTTTTGGAGCAGCGGCCACAACCGCCACGGGCGGTGGCGGAGGCGGTGGTGCCGCTTCGGGTTCAGGCGCATAACCCGGTTTGCCCACCAGTTTCTTGCGCTTTACCTCGACCACAACCTTGTTGGTGCGGCCGTGGCTAAAGGTCTGTTTGACTTCACCCGACTCAAGCGAGCGACTCAAGGTGAGCGGCTTGCGCGTTAATGTCGGCTTGTTGTTGGTATCATCACTCATCGAAACAGAACCCGTCCTTACTCAATCAATAGCGGGGATATCAGTATCGGGGCCCCACTTTTCCGAAGCATTGCTTCCGGAATCGAGGGGCGCATTACTGCATCCTTTGAAATTTAGCCAGCGTCCAAGATGATGTGTCACCCTGTCTGCCGCTTTTTGGTCAATTAGTGCGACATGCACGGCATTTTGCCGTCCCAGTGCCGCCGACAATTGGTCACGGTCGACGGGCAGCTTTATACCGCCTTTTCCGGAACCTTCCGCATCTTCACCAACGCGCCATGCCTGATCACGCTTTCCGCTGCCGTCGGCGCTCGCGTCCGATGCGTGTAAAAGCAAACGAACTTGACCGCTGCGTGATGCGGCATCAATCTTCTCGGCGCCCAAGATAAGATGCCCTGCCCGCGCTTCCAAGCCCAACCGGTCAAGAAACGCCTTCTCAAGACTACGCTCAATCCGCCCGGCCATATCATCGATTAGTTCAATTTTTTCAGTCTTGAATGCACGACGAAGCAGTCCGGCGAGCTTACCCTTGGCCTGCGCCTTTGCCAGTTCATCGTGATTAACGCCGATCCATGCGCCACGACCGGGAGCCTTGGCGAACACATCGGGCGCGACACTGCCATCGGGGCCGAGCGCTAGACGAATGAGCGTGGCACGGTCGCCATGCTCACCCGATAATATGCACTTCCTTATTGGGGAGTGTCGGTCCTCATTGGGAGTCGTCCGCTGCAACCGCGTCCTCCTCTTCGAACCAATGGGCACGTGCGGCCATGATGATCTCATTGCCTTGCTCTTCGGACAAGCCGAACACAGCCAATATACCTGCTTTGTCTTCGGTGCGATTGCGGCGCACTTCGCGGTCGCTGCGTTCGTTGCGGCGCGGTTCGCGTGCTTTCTGGATCAACTCGTCCGTCGCCAAATCGGCCAGATCATCAAGCGTCTTGATGCCCGCTTTACCCAGCACAACCAGCATCGCTTCGGTCAGTATCGGCAGTTCGGCCAGCGCATCTTCGACACCCAACTCGCGCCGTTCTGTGCGGTTGGCTTCTTCGCGACGCTCCAGAGCTTCCTGCGCGCGGTTTTGCAATTCCGCTGCCAAGTCTTCATCAAATCCTTCGATCGCTGCAATTTCCGATGGATCGACATAAGCAACTTCTTCAAGTTCGCTAAAGCCTTCGGCCACCAGCAATTGTGCCAGCGTTTCGTCAACGTCCAGCTCTTGCTGGAACATTTCGGAACGCTCGACAAATTCCTTCTGCCGCTTCTCGCTCGATTCCGCTTCGGTCATGATATCGATGCCACGACCCGTCAATTGCGAGGCCAGACGGACATTCTGTCCACGGCGGCCGATCGCGAGGCTCAACTGATCATCGGGCACAACGACTTCGATGCGGCCTTCTTCTTCGTCGATGACCACGCGGCTAACCGTTGCTGGCTGCAGCGCGTTCACGATGAAGGTTGCGGTATCTTCCGACCAGGGAATGATGTCGATCTTTTCGCCCTGCATTTCCTGAACAACAGCCTGCACGCGGCTGCCCTTCATGCCGACGCAGGCGCCGACAGGGTCGATGCTGCTGTCGTAGCTGATGACACCGATTTTGGCGCGGCTACCGGGATCACGTGCGGCTGCCTTGATTTCAATCACGCCGTCGTAGATTTCGGGAACTTCCTGCGCAAACAGCTTCTTCATGAAGTCAGGATGCGCGCGGCTCAGCAGGATTTGCGGCCCGCGATTTTCGCGCTGCACTTTCATGATGAGCGCACGAACGCGGTCACCGTTGCGGACAACCTCGCGCGGAATTTGCTGGTCGCGGCGAATGACACCCTCGGCACGGCCCAAATCGACGACGACGTGGCCGAATTCGACCGACTTCACGACGCCGGTGATAATCTCGCCAGCGCGTTCCTTGAATTCTTCATACTGACGCTCACGCTCGGCATCGCGTACTTTCTGGAAAATGACCTGCTTGGCCGATTGCGCATCGATACGGCCCAGATCCACCGGAGGCAACGGGTCCACGATAAAGTCACCCACGACCGAACCCTTTTGCAGCTTTTCCGCCTGCTTAAGATCGACCTGCTTGAAATAATCCTCAACTTCTTCAACAACCTCGACAACGCGCCACAAGCGAAGGTCGCCGGTCTGCGTGTCAAGCTTTGCACGAATGTCGTTTTCCGCACCATAACGCGCACGGGCAGCACGTTGGATCGCTTCTTCGAGAGCTTCGACGACAATCGACTTGTCGATCATCTTCTCAGATGCAACCGCATTGGCAATTGCGAGCAATTCAGCCTTGTTCGCGGCAATCGTATTAGCCATACTCTTCGTCTTCCTGTGCTTCGTCGTGAATGGGGTCTGCCTCTACTTCGTCGGCCCCATCGCTGTTGATGGGCGCAGTCGACGCAATAAGGCGGTCTGTCAAGAGCAGCTTGGCTGAGCCAAGCGCGGAAAAGGGAAAAGTCAAACGTCCGGCTTTGCGGTCATCGACCATTATGATATCGCCATCAACACCAGCAAGATCGCCACGCATATTCTTTCGGCCATCCATAGGCTCGGCAAGTTCAATCTTCGCCTCATGCCCTTTCCAATCGGTGAAATCGGCAAGACGGGTCAACGGGCGGTCGATCCCGGGCGAGCTGACTTCCAACCGATAGGCTTCTTCGATTGGATCAAGTTCATCAAACAGATCGGAGATACGATGCGATAACGCCGCGCAGTCATCGATACCAAGCTGTCTAGTCTCTGGTCGTTCCGCCATCACTTGCAATGTTGGCTCATCGCTACCTTGCGCGCCATTTTCAAACCACGCAACGCGCACCAACGTAAAGCCAAGCGCTTGCGCTTCGGGCGATATCAACGCGGACAATTTGTCGAGGTCGGGCAACGTCGGTCTTTCTTGTGCTTTTATGCAAAGCTTTCGGGTGCCGGCCCCGATAGGCGCCAGCGCTTCCAAAATCTCGCGATGTAAGGATGGAAGCTGTATATCGCCGATAAGGATATTATGCAAGCCTCTTGCTATCGAGGGGTACACACACCAATTCGTGTCGATGCACAGCAAAGGAACCGCCCCATGAACAAACCCGCTTTATTGCTATCGGCAACATTGATGATCGCCGCATGTCAGCCAACAAACAGCGATGCCGCAGCGGCCGTCAGCAGTGACAAGCCCTTTGATGTTACGGCGGTCGCTGACTTTAATCAGCCATGGGCCATGACGTTCATTCCGGGCACACCCTATGCGCTGATAACGGAGAAAAAGGGAGAGTTGAAACTTTGGCAAAATGATGGCGTTGTGGTTGACATCGCGGGAGTTCCGGAGGTCGCTTACGGCGGCCAAGGGGGCTTGGGCGATGTTATAGTCCATCCAGACTTTGCCAATAATCAATATATCTATCTCAGCTTTGCCGAAGCTGGCGCAGGCGGCTTCGGCGCGGCGGTTGCCCGCGCAAAGCTGCTACTCGACGATGCAAAGCCAGCTTTGAGCGATGTCCAGATAATCTGGCGACAGGAACCCAAAGTTTCAGGACAAGGGCATTATGGCCACCGATTGGCATTTGGCCCCGACGCCATGCTGTATATCAGCAGCGGCGAACGGCAGAAATTTCAACCTGCGCAAGATTTGAACCAGAATTTGGGCAAGATCGTCCGATTAACCGATGGCGGCATGGTGCCTTCTGACAATCCATTTTATGATCAGGGCCGAGTAAAATCACAGATATGGTCCTATGGACATCGCAACCCGCTGGGGCTCGCCTTTGATGCACAGGGCCGTTTATGGAATCAGGAAATGGGGCCTGAAGGCGGGGATGAATTGAACCTTGTCAAGAAAGCCGCTAATTATGGATATCCCAAGGTGTCAAATGGCCGCAATTATGGATCATTCACTGACGATATCCCCGACCACAAAACCGGAGACGGATATGAAGCCCCCAAGGTCTATTGGAACCCGGCGATCTCGCCCGGCGGCCTGATGATTTATTCTGGCGACATGTTTCCGGAATGGAAAGGCGATGCTTTCATCGGTGGATTGGGTGCCCAGGCTCTGGTCAGGGTAAAGCTGGATGGCGAAAACGCCGCCAAAGCTGACCAGTGGGACATGGGCGCCCGCATCCGTGAGGTCGAGCAAGGCCCTAATGGAGCCATCTGGATACTCGAAGATGGCAACAACGGGTCTGAAGGACGCTTGCTTAAGCTAACACCGAAAAAATAGACAATCGACGTAAATTCTAACGCGCTGCCGTCACGGTTCCGGTCAAATCGGCGAGGAAGGATCGAATGCGCATTGCATTCATTCCCAAATCGCTAACCCCGACGCGGCTGACAGAGCGCATATCGACAACGCTGCCTTCACCGGTATCCGTTGGACGCACCCTGATGACGACGTCGTCCTTGAACTGGAAAAATGCACTGGTTTCGGTGGCTTCCATCCGCCCTTCTTCTGGTAGGGCGATTGCTATCGTCCAGCCCCGGGCCTTTGCCAACCGCTCTGCCTTGGCAACAACATTGGGGACAGGTTCGTTAATTCGCACCGAACGAATGTCGCCATATGCCTTTTGATGAACCGTTACCCACCGCTGTTGAGGGGTAAGGCCTTTCATCTGCGCGTCATCGGCGCCCGGAATATTGTCCAGATTATCAGCCCTGAGTTGGAGAGTCCGGAATGCAGGAGGGTCGGCCAGGTCGGTTGAAACATCATGGATAGCGGGCACCGACAATGCGGAAACCAAAAACGTTCCTACCCATCCCACATAGACCAAAGCGATCAGCATACCGGCCCAGCGGCGCGTGCGCGGTGGCGGCGCGATGGACTTGCGCGCACGCCAACCAAATAATACGCCAAATAACAGGGCACCTATCCCAAGGAAGAACGCCCATGTTACGCCTTTTAATCCAGACGTAAATTCCCAGAACCCCCAGCCAGTCCCGACAGCTGACACAAGGCCCCACAATAATGCGCCGACGCCTGCCACAAGAACGAATGTGCCTTGATAATCGAATTTCTTCTTTTCGGCCAACGGCATCGCCGTTGACGAGACGTTCGGCGGCACAATAGCTTCGGCCTGATCGGCGGGATTTTCCTGTTCGTTCAAAACCTGTTTCCTTATCATGACGACATAACCCCCTCATGCTAATCGAAGATCCTCTTGATGGCAATTTACCCTTCAAAATTATGTTTGCCCATGACATTCAATTGGACAAAATACCGCTCAACTGACAGGAGGCGGCATGATAATCGACCCTGCCTCGCAGAAACGTGCCAAGCGATTTATCTTGCTGACGGTGTTCATATATTCGGCAGGCTTTGGTATCATCATGCCGGTTCTGCCCGATCTTATAAGGGAACTTACCCAACTTAGCCTATCGGAAGCGACGCAATTGGGCGCTTGGATTGGTGCGGCTTACGGCATTTTCCAGTTCATAATGGGGCCGATGATGGGCAATCTTGGCGACCGGTTTGGACGCCGCCCCGTATTTCTGGTTTCATTGTTCGGGTTTGGCGTCGATTTCCTGCTCATGGGGTTGGCTCCCTCTATAATCTGGCTGTTTGTCGGACGCTCGATTGCTGGCGGATTTGGTGCAATATTCGGCCCGGCCAACGCAGCGATGGCCGACATGTCGAGCGCAGAAGATCGCGCTGCCAGCTTTGGTAAAGTTGGTGCGGCCTTTGGACTTGGATTTATTATCGGCCCAGCGCTTGGCGGTTTTTTAGGTGACTATGGCACAAGACTGCCCTTCTTCGTTGCCGCAGGCCTTGCCTTTGCAAATGGTATCTACGGGTATTTTGTATTTCCCGAAACAATGGCCAAAGACAGGCGGCGTCGATTCGAATGGCGTCGGGCTAACCCCTTTGGTGCCTTGGCCAATCTTGGGAAAATTAAGGGCATTTTGCCCATAGCCTTCATTTATTTTCTGTGGGTCTGTGCGATCAATATCTATCCTTCATCCTTTTCCTTTTTCGCGCCTGCGCAATTTGGCTGGGACAGCAAAATGGTCGGTATTTCCCTGACGCTGGTCGGGGTATCCATGCTGCTTTTCCAGTCGCTGGTCATTGGCAAGGTCGTCAAACGGTTTGGCGAACGGAAAACGGCAATGATCGGCATGGCATTTGGCGTGACCAGCTTCGCGATTACGGCGTTTCTGACCAATGGGACAATTGCACTTGTGCTGAATATCCTGAACGGATTTTCCGGCATGGCTATGCCCGCTATTAACGCGATGATGTCGCGGCGAACGCCACCGAACCAACAAGGCGAACTGCAGGGATTGAATGGCAGCATGTCGGCTTTGGCATTTTTGATGGCGCAATTGGTTTACAATAATCTGCTGTCGATGTTTACGAGCGCAACTGCCCCGATCTATTTTCCGGGCGCCATTTTCCTTGTTGCCGCCAGTCTTGGACTTGTAACATTAACTTCGTTATTTTTGCTGTCGCGACGTGATCCTGAAACATCGATGCCTTAAACGTGTTTACGCCCATTTCCCTTTCCCGCGTTTCCGGTGAAGCCGTCGAAGCTCTTTTGGATGATGCTTTTGGCTTGGACCGGCATCAACGCACGGCATATTTGCTCCGCCAGGCTATGCCGGTAATCGACCATCTGTCTTTTGGCATGATGTTAAATGACAATTTGGTCGGCAGCATCCAATGTTGGCCGGTTGCGATTGGCAAAGCACCCTTGATACTGGTCGGCCCCGTGGCCGTTGCGTCGAACCGACAGAATGTCGGTATCGGAAAAATGCTCATGCATCACATGCTTAAAGCAAAGCGAGCTTTGGATGCCCCAATGGTGATAATCGGTGACCCCGAATATTATGGTCGCTTCGGTTTTGATTCGGTCGCGACACAAGGCTGGATTTTACCAGGCCCATGGGAACCGAGGCGATTGTTGCTGCGGAACCCCGAAAACCACCCATTGCCATCGCACGCTGATCTGGGTCCAGACCCTCAGCCGCGAAATTCGCCCTTCATTTGACGGCTGCGACCTTTGGCCTTATCGATTTCTTATGCCTTATGAAGCGCCAGATCTGGCTACATTGACCCTTGCAGAAGTCGCCGAACTCGTCGCCGCACGAAAATTGCCCGCCGTCGAAAACTGGCAACCATCGCAAGTTGGTGACAGTGAAATGCGGATATCGCCCGATGGCAAATGGTATCATCAAGGCGGCGAGATTCAACGCCCGGCAATGGTTCGGGCATTCTCCAGCCTGTTACGATGTGATGCCGACGGAACATATTGGCTGGTTACACCCCAGCAGAAATTATCTATTTTGGTCGATGACGCTCCGTTCATAGCGGTCGAAATGCAAAGTGAAGGAGAAGGCAATAAACGGACGATCATGTTTCGCCTGAACAGCGATGATTTGGTTGTAGCGGGGCCGGACAATCCCATTGAAATTCGCAATGGCCTCCTTTACCTCCACGTCCGCGCAGGTTTAACGGCGAAAATCGCACGACCCGTCTTCTACGAATTGGCTGATATTGCCCTAAACGAAAACCCCGATGCACCGGAGGTGTGGAGCAAAGGTGTGGCATATTCGATTGGTTCGGCGGAATGAACTGGATCGAACATATGGCCGCCGCACTTGACCCTGCACGGCGCATAGAAATTGAAGATGAACGCAGTCTTGGTGAAGTCCGCCACCGCCCCGCCGCCGTGCTCATTCCCATAACCGAGAGGGCAGAACCCGGGGTAATCCTGACCCAGAGACCCGACTGGTTGCGCAGCCATGCGGGGCAAGTTGCCTTTCCGGGTGGCAAGATTGACGATACCGACACCGATGAAGTGTCGGCCGCATTGCGTGAGGCGCAAGAAGAATTGAGCCTAAATCCAGACGATGTAAATGTCATCGGCGTTGCCGACACCTATTACTCGGGAAGTGGATATCGCATCGCACCTGTCGTGGGTATCATTCCCCCCGACCTTCCCCTTTTGGCGAACCCGGGCGAAGTCGAAGACTGGTTTGAAGTCCCCCTGTCCTTTTTACTTGATCCTGCCAATGCAATGAAGAAGGAGGCCCGATGGAACGGGCAATGGCGGACCTATTATGATATGCAATGGCAAGACCGTCGGATTTGGGGTGTTACTGCCGGTATCATCGCAAATTTGGTGCGTCGCCTGAAATGACTTCCATGCTTGCAAACACCATTTGGTTTCGCGCCGATAGTTTGCGCCGCATCGTTGCCGCTCTCCGCGATGAACAGGGTGGTCCGCGTATCGTCGGCGGTGCGGTGCGCGATACGCTAAAAGGCGTTGATGTTACCGATGTAGATTTGGCGACACCGTTGATTCCGGCAACCGTAATTGACCGCCTTGACGCAGCGCGGATTAAGGCTGTTCCTACTGGTATCGACCACGGGACGGTCACGGCAGTTGTCGATGGCAAGAACTATGAAATCACAACTTTACGACGCGATGTAGCGACAGACGGCAGGCGCGCCACGGTCGCATTTTCGACCAACTGGCGCGAGGATGCGGCCCGTCGCGATTTTACCATCAACGCCCTTTATGCCGATTCTGAAAGCGGTGAGATTTTCGACTATTTTGGCGGGCAAGCTGATCTGGAAGCCGGAATTCTGCGTTTCATCGGCGATGCCAATCAGCGCATTGCCGAGGATTATCTCCGCATTTTACGCTTTTTCCGGTTTCTGGCGCGCTTCGGCTCCGGCTATGTAGATCCGGCAGCTTTATTAGCATGCAAAAATGGAGCGCATGGCCTGACCGCGTTGTCACGTGAACGAATTGCTCAAGAATTGACGCGGCTTATGGTGTTGCCCAACCCGGTCCTTTCGGTGCGGTTGATGATTGAAAACGACATATTCAGGTCGTTTCTGCCCGAACTCAAAGACGAAGCAGCGCATCATCTGGAACAGACCTTTGCTCGCGAAACCGGGTTCAATCAAAAAATTTCCCTTCCCGCGCGATTGCTGACTTTGTTACCCCGCGATGCGGTAATCGTGGACCGCGTTGCAGCGCGCCTGAAACTGTCCAATCGGTTGCGGGAGCAATTGACCAAACGGGTAAACACTCCCGACCCTGACGTTGAAAATATCAGGGTAATAGCCTATCGAAATGGTGTGGAATGCGCCACCGATGCGGCCATGCTATACTGTGACAACAGCTGCCTGCCCTCGTGCCTTTCAAAGCTCAAAGATTGGATTGCGCCTGACTTTGTTGTAAAAGGGGGCGATTTGATTAGTCTTGGGTTACCTGTCGGCCATATGGTGGGCAAGACAGTTCATTCTGTGGAAGCTTTATGGATGGAAGAAGATTTTCCGCCGCACGACCGACAATTGGAAATCGCGCGTCAGGTGGTTGAGACGCTTCTGTCTGCACCGAGAAACGCGTAAGCCGCTTCGCCTATCATTGGACGGGCAAAGTAATATCCTTGGCCTACGGAGCATCCCAAACGGCGTAAGACTTCGGATATTTCGCTGCTTTCGATGCCTTCCGCGGTGGTTTTCATGCCCAATGCCCGGGCCAGAGAAAGGACTGTCCGAACGATAGCCCGCTTGTCCTTGTTCACCATCATTTCCGATACAAAGCTGCGGTCAATTTTCAACACATCGATCGGAAGTTGCTGCAAATAGGCGAGGTTGGAATAACCCGTGCCAAAATCATCCATTGCCAAATTGGTATCCAGCGCTTTCAAATTGTCGAGCAAATGCTTCGCACCTGCAGGATCGTTGATAAACGCGCTTTCGGTCAATTCCAGAGTCAAACGGTTCCCGGCTATTCCGGCTCCGCGCAAGGCTTCGTCAACCGCAGCCACCACATCGTCGCGCTGTATTTGTACCGCCGACATGTTAACCGAAATACGGAAATCCTGATTACCGGACAAACGGGAATCCCACAGGGCGATTGTCTTTGCGGCTTCCTGCAGTGCCCAGCGTCCCAAAGGAACGATCAGCCCGCTTTCTTCGGCCACGGGTATAAAATCTTCCGGGGAAATCGCGCCAAGGTCTGGATGATGCCAGCGCGCCAAGGCTTCGAATCCGCTCAAGGACCCTGTGTCCAAATCAACCAAGGGCTGATAATGCAATTCCAGCTCGCCCATTTGAAGTGCGCGGCGGAGATCCGTTTCCATACTGAACCGACGCCGTGCGGTATCCACTGTCCCGGGTGTATACAGCTCAAAAGATTTAGTGATCTTCGCCTTTTTCAAGGCTATCTGGGCATGGCGCAACGTATCCATCGGGTCGTCGTCACCAACTGTTCCTATGGCCGCCGCAGCAGCGCAGTCTACCTGTATTTCAAGGCTGGAGAGCTGACATGGGGTCGCAAACGCGTCCATGAGCCGGTTTGCAATCCGGCTAACGTCCGTGCAGTCACCGCCCAATTGCACGAACAAAGCGAATTCATTCCCGCCCAAGCGGCACAAAATCTCGTTGCTTCTAATGCGTGAGTTCAAACGTCGGGCGACTGTGATTATCAATTCGTCACCGACCATCGCACCGGCGGATTCGTTTATCCGGCTGAAGCGAGCGAGATCGAACAGGATAATGGCATAATCCTGAACAGACCCTGCTTCAGCCAACGCGTCAATTCTGACTTCGATTTCTTCTTCAAATCCCGTCCGGTTGCAAAAGCCCGTGAGGCTATCGCTCAGCATTTCCCGGCGCAGATTCAACCGGCTGGTCGCCTCGGCAGTTCGGTCCACCATCGACAGCAAGATCATATTACCGTCTGCGCCAAAACGAGCGATGCTGATTTCCAGTTCCCGCTTATTTACCGGATCGGGGGATTGCCAACATTCGAAATGTGTTTCCCGTCCACTTGCCACCATCGAAAACGCACGGTCAGCAAGCGTTCCAAGGTCCAAACCCGCTTCGCGTTCAAAGCCGAGCGCCAAATCATCGAACTTGGGATTGCTCAACACATATTCGACCCGGTCTGCTTGCAACCGGAAAATTGCACCGGCGATTGGCAGTGATGCCAACCAGCCAAATTCCAAACGCGGATCGACCGGATTTGGCTCCGTAACCTTCATCAGCTTTGGGCTGAAAGGGGACAATTCTGCAATATCGCGTCGGATAATATGCTTCATTCCAACAGGCCATAAGGACCAGTTGTAAAAAATAGTCACCTAAGTTGTGGTGGATATTTGGTTAATTTTTGCGCGACAGGATATTAGTCAAACCGGTTATTTCGCGGAAATCCTTGCGGAGGGAGCCTTCCTGCGGCCCCGCGTGCCACACGCCACAGCGACATGTCTTGTTCGGTCCGCATCCGACCGCTGTCGCCGCCCATTGCCCAACTTAAACCCTCGCTCATCCGGAAGCACATCGCATCTGCAAGTCCGCCGTCCTTATAGCGCTGCAGTGTCACGCCCTGCCCCTTTGACATTTCCGGCACCTCGCTCAGCGGGAAGACGACCAGCTTGCGATTATCACCGACAACGCACAGATATTGGTCTTTCAACATTGCGTCATCGTCGGTTTCCGGCGGTGCTGGTCGTACTACCTTGAGTTGGGCCCCCGGTTTCAGCGTTACAACGCCGCGCCCTTTTCGGGTTTCGGCAATGACATCCGCCATCTTCGCAATGAAGCCCTTGCCTGTGGAGGCCGCCAGCAACATCCGTCCATTGGCGGTGGCAGGAAAAACGGATATAATGTCATTGCCGGCTTCGATATCGACCATCGACCCGACAGGTTCACCAAAGCCACGCGCACCCGGCAATTTGTCCGCACCCAATGTGTAGAAACGGCCATTTGCCGTCGCAACCAGGATCTTGTCCGTCGTCTGCGTGTGGAATGCGAAGGCCAGACTATCGCCTTCCTTGAATTTATAATCTGCCTTCGCCGACAGGTCCGCATGGCCTTTCATGGCCTTAATCCAGCCCCGTTTCGACATGATGACCGTCACCGGTTCGCGTTCGACGAAGGCTTCCAGCGAAATTTCCCGCGCTTGCCCCGCTTCTTCCAAAGACGTGCGGCGTCGGCCCAAGAGCGTGTCTTCGGCATAGCTTTTGCGTAACGCCGCCAAATCCTTTTTCAATCGCGTCTTTTGCCGCGCGGGGCTCTCGATCAGCTTCACCAATTCTTCGCGTTCCGCCTGCAATTCGCCAAGTTCGCGGCGGAGTTCCATTTCCTCAAGCCGGCGCAGCGACCGCAAACGCATGTTCAAGATCGCCTCTGCCTGCCGGTCGTTCAGCTGGAATTCCTCCATCATCACTGGCTTGGGCTCATCCTCAGTCCGGATGATTTCGATAATCCGGTCCAGATTAAGAAACGCAATGATATAGCCAGCAAGAAGTTCCAGGCGGGCATCGATCTTGTCGAGCCTGTGCTGTGAACGGCGAACCAAGACTTCCAGTTGATGGTGCAGCCAGTGCCGCAGCACCTCGCCAATGCCCATGACTCGCGGAGTACGCTCTGCATCCAATACGTTGAGATTGAGCGAAAAACGGGTTTCCAAGTCAGTCAGACGGAATAGCGCATTTTTCAGGTCATCCGGGTCGACATTACGGCTTTTGGGTACCAGCACGATACGAATGAGTTCGTCACTCTCGTCGCGAATGTCTTCCAATATTGGCAGTTTTTTATCGGCAATCAGTTGGGCGATTTGCTCGATCAACTTGCCCTTTTGCACCTGATAAGGAATTTCCGAGACGACGAGTTGCCATGTGCCGCCCGACTGTTTTTCAACGCCGCTTTGTTCCCAATTCCCTGCCTCGTCACGCCCGGTTGAAAAGCGTGCGCGGACGCGCATGGCCCCACGACCGCTGGCATAGGCGGCGCTGATGACGTCTTTGCTGTCGACCAACAGGCCACCCGTTGCAAAATCCGGGCCCTGAACGATGCTCATAATCTGCTCATGCGATGCAGAAGGTTCGTCAATCAACAGCGTCGCCGCATCAATGATTTCCGCGACATTGTGCGATGGTATGCTCGTCGCCATGCCCACAGCAATCCCGCTTGCCCCATTGGCGAGCAAATTGGGGAAAAGCCCTGGCATAACCTCCGGCTCTTCATCCTCGCCATTATAGGTTGGACGGAAATCCGCTGCGTTCTCGTCCAGCCCATTCATCAACTCGATGGCGGTCTTGGTCAGGCGGGCTTCGGTATAACGATACGCCGCTGCATTATCGCCATCGATATTGCCAAAATTCCCCTGTCCGTCGACCAGCGGATAACGGAGCGAAAATGTCTGCGCGAGGCGCACCATCGCATCGTAGACCGACTGGTCACCATGGGGGTGATATTTACCGATGACATCGCCCACAACGCGGGCGCATTTTTTGTACCCCTGCGACGGATCAAGCTTCAGCAACCGCATCGCCCACAAAAGCCGCCGGTGCACCGGTTTCAGACCGTCGCGCAAATCCGGCAAGGACCGCGCGGTAATCGTCGACATCGCGTAAATCAGATAGCGTTCGGACAAGGCCGCATCAAAAGGCGCATCAACGATGGCGTCGAACGGGTCTTCGGGCAATGTATCAACTGTATCGGACATTGCAGCCCCGATAGCGGCGGTTGCGCGACGCGCAAAGTGGCGAATTCAGCAATCCACAGATTTGTTATCAAACGCCTGCTCTGCTAACGGGGCCGCGACTCTGACATTCTGCTGAAAGCTGCGCCCATGATCCCTCGTTATTCCCGCCCCGCCATGACCAAAATCTGGGAACCGGAGAACCGGTTCCGCATCTGGTTTGAAATCGAGGCGCATGCAACGGACGCGCTTGCGGAACTGGGTGTCGTACCAAAATCTGCTGCCGAAGCCCTTTGGGCGTGGTGGGCGACCAACCCTGCTATCGACGTAACGGCAATCGATGCCATCGAAGCAGTCACCAAGCATGATGTTATCGCGTTCCTGACATGGGTTGCCGAACAAGTTGGCGATGAAGCACGCTTCATGCATCAGGGCATGACTTCCTCGGATGTTCTGGATACGTGCCTTGCAGTGCAGTTGACGCAGGCAACCGACCTTCTGCTGGCCGATATGGATGCGCTGCTTGCGGCCCTGAAATCGCGGGCGATGGAGCATAAATTCACCCCCACCATTGGCCGAAGCCATGGCATCCACGCAGAACCCGTGACCTTCGGATTGAAGCTAGCGCAGGCCTATGCGGAATTTGCGCGCGGACGCGAGCGCCTGGTCGCGGCCCGGGCCGAAATTGCGACCTGCGCGATATCGGGCGCCGTCGGCACATTTGCCAATATCGACCCCAAAGTGGAAGCACATGTGGCTTCTAAGCTGGGGCTATCGGTTGAGCCCGTTTCAACACAGGTCATACCGCGTGACCGGCATGCTATGTTTTTTGCAATTCTGGGCGTTATTGCATCGTCCATCGAACGGCTCGCCATCGAAATCCGTCATCTGCAACGCACCGAAGTGTTGGAGGCGGAAGAATATTTCTCGCCAGGTCAAAAAGGCAGTTCGGCGATGCCGCACAAACGCAATCCGATCCTGACCGAAAATCTGACGGGACTTGCCCGTATGGTTCGCAGCGCGGTGACACCCGCGATGGAAAATGTCGCGCTGTGGCATGAGAGGGATATCTCGCACTCCTCGGTGGAGCGCTATATCGGCCCCGACGCGACGATCACGCTCGATTTCGCACTGGGCCGTTTGACCGGTGTTGTCGATAAACTGCTGGTTTATCCCGCCCGTATGCAAAAAAATCTCGACCGCATGGGCGGCCTTGTTCATTCACAGCGTGTTCTGCTTGCCCTCACCCAAGCCGGCATCAGCCGAGAGGACAGCTATTCCATCGTCCAACGCAACGCGATGAAGGTATGGGAATCCGATGGGGCATTGTCGCTTTTGGAACTGCTCAAGGCAGATCCTGATATTGCCGCCAAGATGAGCGCGGAGGAAATCGAAGACCGGTTCAATCTTGATTATCATTTCAAACATGTCGAAACGATTTTTGACCGGGTGTTTGGGTAGGTTATCCACGTGGAATTGGGACGTTACGCAATAACATCGGTGACACCACCCACCGTCACCCTGAACTTGTTTCACCTTTGGTGACTACGTTCCAGGGTCCATTTTGCCTCTCTACCCTTTGGCCTTCGTAGGACGGTTGCGTTTATAGACGCCGAAACTGAGCCCCACACTTTGTCATTCCCGCGCAGGCGGGAATCCATGGCCTGACTTTTCGGAAATACGGTTCGCACGAAGACATGAAGGCACAAAGAAGTTGCTTCGTGTCTTTGTGTCTTTGTGCGAACCAAAATCCTCTCGTGTGTGGAAACATCAGACCATGGATCCCCGTCTTCGCGGGGATGACAATATCGGGTTTTTTGGTGACCAAGTCATGAAAATCTCTCCGCAACATCACCTTGAACTTGTTTCAGGGTGATGGGTTAGATATTTTGAGCGGGTAAAAGCAATAATCAATTCTTCCCCTACCCAAGGCGACAATCTTTCCATAAGGTAAGATAAAAGGAGCCGACCCCCCATGCGATTTTTGAAAACACTGATCTGGGTGACCATAGTTGTCGGCCTGATTGTGTTTGCAACAAACAACTGGGTTCCCGTTTCCGTCAGCCTGTGGGGCGGCATGCGCCTTGACACCAAATTGCCGGCTTTGGTGATTGCTGCATTCATTTTGGGCTTTTTTCCCTTATATTTTGTTCACCGCACAATATTGTGGCGTATGCGGCGGCGAATTTTGACTTTGGAGGGGAACCAGCGAACCGCCATAACTCCGCCAACCCCTCCGACCACACCCAAACCCATTTATACATCGGGAGATGCTGCATGACGAACCCGCTGTATGTGGCAATTGATACGCCTTATCTCGACGCTGCGCTGGACCTCACCAAACGTATCAAAAATCATGTTGGCGGCGTTAAACTCGGCCTCGAATTTTTCTGCGCCAATGGCCATCATGGGGTGCATGAAGTGCAGAAATTGGGACTGCCGATTTTTCTCGATCTGAAATTGCACGACATTCCCAACACGGTTGCCAAAGCCATGCAGGCGATACACGCACTTGAACCTGCTATCGTTACGATCCACGCCGCCGGTGGCCGCGCGATGATGGAGGATGCCAAGGCCGCTGCAGGAGCGCATACGAAGGTCGTGGCGGTGACAGTGCTCACCAGTCTTGATGACCATGACCTTAGCCGTATCGGCGTACCAGATGGCCCGGATGTGCAGGTGGCCCGCCTCGCCGCATTGGCGCAAGAGGCCGGGCTGGACGGTATTGTCTGTTCAGGTCATGAGGTGAAGGCGGTCAAGAAACTTTGGAAAGACGGCTTTTTCGTGGTACCAGGTTTACGCCCGGAGGGCGGCCATAGCGGCGACCAGAAACGCACAGTGACCCCACGGCAAGCGCGTGACGACGGCGCTAGCGTTCTCGTGGTGGGCCGGCCCATTACCAAGGCCGAGAATCCGGATGATGCGGCGCGGGCCATTGTCGGGACGCTGTAAAGAGCGTCAGGATCACATAAATGACCGTAAATTACCGTTGGGCAGATTCAGCCGACTATGATGTTTTGGGCGAAGTTATCTTTGATGCCGTCAGAAACGGTCCCAGCCTTTACAACGAAGCCCAGCGTCGCGCCTGGGTTGAAGAGCCGCGATCTGGCCCTGAATGGCATAGGCATTTGGTAGAACAGTCAATAGCTATTGCAGAAAATGAAGCTACCATTGTTGGTTTGATGAGCCTGAAACAAGACGGATATCTTGATTTAGCGTTCATCCGGCCTGCGTTTCAGGGCACCGGGATATTTCGAATATTATATGCTATGATCTTCAAATTGGCACTGTCTCAGGGTCATTCAAAGATTCTTGTTCATGCCAGCCTGATGGCTCAACCGGCATTTTCCGCGATGGGTTTTGAAATCGTAAAGAAGGAAACCGTTGATGTGGACGGCCAATGTCTTGATCGTTTTGAAATGCAATGGTTGATGCAGAATCCCGCTTAACGCCATACCCCGCAATTTGGTCATTCGCGCGAAGGCGGGAATCCATGGCCTGACTTGTCGGAAATAGGGTTCGCACGAAGACACGAAGGCACAAAGAAGTTGCTTCGTGTCTTTGTGTCTTTGTGCGAACAATAGGCGTTGTTAGGCGGCAAGGGTGGCCCATGGATCCCCGCCTACGCGGGGATGACAATATCGGGTTACGTTTTGAACACGCCAAAACCCAGGCCCACACTTTGTCATTCCCGCGAATGCGGGAATCCATGACTTGACTTGTCGACTAGAATGGTTCGCACGAAGGCATAAAGAAGTTGCTTCGTGTCTTTGTGTCTTTGTGCGAACCAAATCGTCTCATGTAAAAAATATCAGACCGTGGATTCCCGCTTTCGCAAGAATAACAAATGTGGTTTGGGGTTGCCATGCCAACCCACATCAAAATTTGCGGCCTGAAGACCGAAGCTGAAATCGTTGCTGCAACAAAGAGTGGCGCGACGCATATTGGGCTGAACAATTACGAACCAAGTCCGCGTTATGTGAACCTTGAGCAAGCAGCGTCCTTGCGGATGCGGACGCCGGAACAGGTGAAGGTCGTTCTTCTGCTTGTCAATGCCGAACCCGGTTACACGGTCAAAGCACTCGAAATTGTGAAGCCCGATGTGGTCCAGTTTCATGGCACCGAAACGCACCAATGGCTTCGCTTGTTAAAAGAAGCAACGTCGATGGAAATCTGGAAAGCGCTGGGCGTCAAGGACGCCGAAACGTTGAAGAATAGTGCCCGCTTTGTCGGTGCCGCCGATCTTTTGTTGTTCGATGCTCCGGCTCAGGCCTTACCCGGAGGCACCGGGATGCGGTTTGACTGGTCGCTTTTGGCCGATCACCGGCATCAGTTGCCGTGGGCTTTGGCGGGCGGCCTGACTTCGACAAATGTGGCGGACGCACTGCGACAGACACGCGCACCGATGGTGGATACTTCGTCGGGCGTGGAATCTGCGCCGGGCATCAAGGATATGGACAAGATTGACGAGTTCTGCAAAGCGGTGCGCGACTATGACAACAGCTGAACCCACCCCGAACTCTTTTCGCAACCAACCCGACGAGCGTGGCCATTTTGGCCAGTTTGGCGGGCGATATGTCGCCGAAACACTGATGCCACTGGTGCTTGATCTCGAACGGCACTACCGACTCGCCAAAACAGACCCAGCGTTTCAAGCGCAGTTTGACGATTTGCTCGAACATTATGTCGGTCGCCCGTCCCCGCTATATTATGCCGAGCGGCTGACCGAGGAAGTTCGCAAAACCGCGCCTGAGGGCAAAGGCGCGCAAATCTGGTTCAAGCGCGACGAACTGAACCATACCGGTGCACACAAGATCAACAACTGCATCGGCCAGATTTTGCTCGCCATGCGGATGGGCAAGACGCGTATCATCGCCGAAACCGGCGCGGGACAGCATGGCGTTGCAACAGCCACCGTATGCGCGCGCTTTGGCCTGCCCTGCTTCATCTATATGGGCGCGAAAGACATCGAACGGCAGCAACCCAACGTATTCCGTATGCGTTTGCTTGGTGCAGAGGTTATCCCGGTCACCAGCGGCGCGGGTACACTCAAGGACGCCATGAACGAAGGCCTGCGCGACTGGGTCGCCAATGTGCACGACACGTTCTACATCATCGGCACAGCTGCCGGACCGCATCCCTATCCAGAACTGGTTCGTGACTTTCAAAGCGTCATCGGCAAGGAAGCCCGCGCCCAGATGCTAAGCCGGACGGGCCGCTTGCCCGATATGCTGGTTGCAGCAATTGGCGGCGGATCGAACGCAATTGGCCTGTTCCACCCATTCCTCGACGACAAAGACGTTGCAATGCTGGGTGTCGAGGCCGCAGGACATGGCCTCGACAAGGAACATGCCGCGAGCCTTGCGGGCGGACGCCCCGGTATTTTGCACGGCAACAAGACCTATTTGCTTCAAGACGAAGACGGCCAAATCGCGGAGGCGCATTCGATTTCCGCGGGGCTTGATTATCCCGGCATCGGGCCCGAGCATAGCTGGCTGAAAGAAATTGGCCGCGTGCGTTACGACAGCGTAACCGATGTCGAGGCGCTGAGCGCCTTCCAATTGCTGTGCCGGACCGAAGGCATCATCCCGGCCCTAGAACCCGCCCACGCGATAGCCGCTGTGGAACGCGAGGCCAAGAAATTGGACCGCGACCAGATCATTTTGGCGAATCTGTGCGGCCGTGGGGACAAGGATATCTTCACTGTGGCCGAGGCTCTGGGGACGATGATATGAAACAGTTTTCGGCCCAAAATTTTACCGCAGAACGGGCGTGGGGCAGTGATTTGCTTAGTGATTTTGGCGACGTAACTGTCAGAATGCATTGGACCGACCAGCCTTACAAATGGCATAAAAATTCCGGCAAGGAAGTTTTTGTTGTTTTGGATGGTGCGGTCGACATGCATGTTCGGGAGGACGGCGTGGAAAGGATAATTCATCTGAAGGCCGGTCAGGGCGTATCAGTCGAAGAAGGTGACGAACATGTTGCTCATCCGGTCGGCGAAGCGCGTATACTTGTGGTGGAATTGAAAGATTCCGAATGACCCGCCTCTCTTCCGCCTTTTCCAAACCACACCCCGCGCTCGTCACCTTTATTACTGCAGGAGATGGCGACACAGCGGCCAACCTCGACGCACTTGTCGCAGGCGGCGCGGATGTAATCGAATTGGGGATGCCCTTTACCGACCCGATGGCAGACGGTCCCGCAATCCAGGAGGCGAATATCCGCAGCCTTGCCGCTGGCACAACCACCGCCGATATTTTCGTAATCGCCGCCGCATTCCGCGCGCGCCACCCCGACACCCCACTGGTCCTGATGGGCTATGCGAACCCGATGACGATCCGGGGCGGCGAATGGTTTGCGTCCGAGTGCAACAAGGCAGGCGTCGATGGGGTCATCTGTGTCGACATACCGCCAGAAGAAGACGCCGAACTTGGCCCATTGCTGCGCTCGGCAGGGATCGACCTGATCCGCCTTGCCACGCCCACCACCGACAAAGCGCGCTTGCCCGCGGTTCTGGATGGTGCCTCCGGCTTTCTATATTATGTCAGCGTCGCCGGGATTACCGGCCTGCAACAGGCGGCCCAAACCAGCATTGACGAGGCAGTCGCCCGCCTGAAAGCCTATACCGACCTGCCCGTCGCCGTCGGCTTTGGCGTCCGCACGCCGGAACAGGCGGCCAACATTACCCGCGTGGCGGATGGGGTGGTGGTCGGGTCCGCCCTTGTGGAACTGGTCGCGCAGCATGGCAGCAATGCCGCTGGTGCCCTGCAGGATTATGTGGCATCCCTGAAACACGCAATTGTCGCAGCCAGAAAGGCCTGAATATGAACTGGGTCACCCGCGTCCGCAACGCCATCCCCTTCATCGCCAAGCGCGAGACTGCGGAAACACTCTGGCACAAATGCAAGGGGTGTAACGCCATGATTTTCCTTAAGGAATTTGAGGAAAATCAGTCAGTCTGCCCCAAATGTGACCATCATGGACGCATCGGTCCGGCAGAACGGTTTGCAGCCCTGTTCGACGATGACAGCTATAATGTGCTGAAGCCCCCTGTGGTGGGTGAAGATCCGTTGAAATTCAAAGATACCAAGAAATATGTCGACCGGATAAAAGCCGCTCGCCTCGCCACCGGCGAGCAAGATGCCATGATCAGCGCCAAAGGCGAAATCAACGGCCAAACCGCCGTCGTCAGCGTTCAGGATTTCGCCTTCATGGGCGGTTCAATGGGCATGGCGGTTGGCGAAGCTTTTGTCGACGCGGTAAAAACTGCCATCCGCGCCAAATGCCCTTATGTCATATTCACGGCCGCTGGCGGGGCGCGGATGCAGGAAGGGATTTTGTCCCTGATGCAGATGCCGCGTTCCACCGTGGCGATCCAGATGCTCCACGATGCCGGCCTGCCCTACATCGTGGTGCTGACCGATCCGACCACAGGAGGTGTAACGGCATCCTATGCCATGCTCGGCGACGTACAAATTGCAGAGCCGGGTGCGCTTATCGGTTTTGCAGGACAACGGGTGATCGAACAGACAATCCGCGAAAAACTGCCCGAAGGGTTCCAGCGTGCGGAATATCTGCTTGAACATGGCATGATCGATATGGTCACCCACCGCCACGACCTGCGCGGTGTTTTGTCGCAGTTAATTGGTTATCTGGCACCCGAGAAAAAGGCGGCCTGAACCGCTATCCCTCCCATTGTCATCCCCGCATAGGCGGGGATCCATGGTCTACCCGTGCAACCTACCTACTTCATCTACATCATGGCTAGCCAGAAAAATGGTACGACCTACATCGGCGTTACCAATGACCTCTATCGCCGTGTTCATGAACATCGCGAAAAGCTTTACCCCGGATTTTCAAAGGAAAACCGCACAACACGGTTGGTATATTATGAACAATATGTTGACGTCAGAGATGCGATAAAGCGGGAAAAGCAGTTGAAGAAGTGGAACCGTGCTTGGAAGATAAACCTTATCGAACAAAACAACCCAGAGTGGCGCGATTTATGGTTTGATTTGAACCGCTAGATCCCGCCATGGATCCCCGCCTTCGCGGGGATGACAGTGTCTGGGGTGGCCGACGCGTATCCATTTCTTACCTCTCTTCGTCATCCCCGCGTAGGCGGAGATCCATGGTCTGATACTTCTACACACGAGACGATTTTGGTTCGCACAAAGACACGAAGCAACTTCTTTGTGCCTTCGTGCCTTCGTGCGAACCATTCAAACAGATACGTCACGCCATGGATCCCCGCCTTCGCGGTGATGACAATGGCTGGGACGGCGGGGAGGACAAAGATTGGGCGGGAGAAGAAAGACGGGTGTGGGGTGACAATATAGGTTGCAAAATCACACATCATCTTTGAAGTCATCTTATGCCTGATCACGCCCACTCCACCAACCCTGCTGTTCAAGCGCAGCTGGACAGGCTGACCAAGCTGTCCCCCGGACGCGATGTTCTGGGCTTGGAACGAATTACCGCCGTGCTCGACCGGCTTGGCAATCCGCATCACCATTTGCCTCCAACGTTCCATGTTGCGGGCACAAACGGCAAAGGGTCCACCTGTGCCTTTCTCCGCAGTGCTATAGAGGCAGCCGGGATGACGGCGCATGTTTACTCCAGCCCGCATCTGGTGCGCTTTAACGAACGAATCCGCGTCGCAGGGCAATTGATCGACGACGGACCTCTCGCGTCGCTGCTGTCTGAAGTGCTCGACCAAGCTGAGGGATTGCAGGCTAGCTTTTTCGAAGTCACCACCGCCGTTGCATTCCTTGCCTTTGCTCGCACGCCCGCAGATGCCTGCATCTTTGAAGTCGGTTTGGGCGGACGGCTTGACGCAACCAATGTTCTCGCAAGCCCTGTCGCATGTGGAATTGCGTCGCTTGGCATTGACCACGAGGCATTTCTGCTTGCGCCCGAAGCAGGTACGCCCGAAGCACCGCTCGACCGTATCGCCTTTGAAAAGGCCGGCATCGCAAAAGCGGAGTCGCCCTTGCTCATTCAGAAATACGCGGCATCGATGGTGGATACGATCAGCGCGACGGCCCAGCGGACGGGTGCAAAGCTGCTCGCGCGCGGCACAGACTGGGATGCCGCGATTTATGAAGGGCGCCTGCATTACCGCGATGATAAAGGGAAGCTCACCCTCCCCCTGCCCCGCATGTCCGGTACACACCAAGCGGATAATGCCGCTCTTGCTATTGCGATGCTCCGTCACCAGTCCGCGCTCGCCATCCCCGAGGCAGCTTTGTCCGCGGCCATGGAATGGACCCGATGGCCTGCGCGGATGCAAATGTTGGCGGACGGGCCATTAAAGGCCAAATTGCCAAAAGGCCGCACACTCTGGCTGGATGGAGGGCATAATCCAGACGCCGGCGTTGCTATTGCAAAATTGCTAACCGACGGCCCGCCTGTGCATGTCATTGTCGGAATGCTCAAAAACAAAGATGCGGTCGGTTTTCTAAAGCCGTTCGCTGATAAGATCGCTTCCCTGCATGCGGTGCCCATCCCCGGACATGAGCATCATGATCCAAAGGATATCTGCTTGTTAGTCCAGGGCGATATGTGTTTAGTGGACGCGAAACCGGTCGCTACCGTGTCCGAAGCTTTGGACCGAATCGCGGCAAATAAGGCAAGCGGCGACGTGCTAATCTGCGGTTCGCTTTATCTTGCGGGCGAAGTTTTACGCGAGAATGAGCAGATTCCGGATTGAACTCATCTCCACACCGTCAACCTGAACTTGTTTCAGGGTCCATCATGAAGCGTCATCTTTTCGACTAAAACGAACATAAGCTTGCGTAACTGTGCCGCTTACACTCAATGGGCAGAAATAGGCTGACGAATGGACCCTGAAACAAGTTCAGGGTGACAATCTCCTTATTTCAAAGACTATGAAATTTGCGAACCCGAAGGCTTTCCCTGTCCCTTCCAAGCCAGCAAGCCACCCAGTGCCAAGACCGCTGCAAAAATAGCTGTGATGCTATTCGCGAATTCCAAAGGTTGCGACAGAAGGAGCCCGATCAAACCCGCAACAATCAGGACAAAGCCGAAGATGCGCGCTGCGCCCACCGGTTCTTTCAGCGCCTTTTCGTCAACAGCTTCCACCTGATGGATACTCTGCACGACATAGCCTTTGCTCCACAACACCCATAACAGGATCATGCCCGGGATAGCTGCCGCAACGGTAAAGCCCCAGAAACCGACCCAACCCACCTTTTCCGCAACGATACCCGCAGGCCCCGCCATGAATGTCCGTCCGACACCTGCAAAGGAGGACAGAAGGGCAAATTGCGTAGCTGTGTAGGCGATACTTGAAAGCCCCGACAAATAGGTAGTGAACACGGTCAGGCCGATGCCGCTGGTCATATTTTCGGTGCAAATCGCGGCAACCATCATCCAGTAATTGTTGCCGGACACCGCCAAGAGCATGAACATGACATTCGAAAACATCATCATCAGACCCGAAATCAGAAGCGCACGCCCCATGCCAAGCCACAAAATAAAAGGCGCGCCCAAGGCCGAGCCGACAATCAACGCGCCAAAGCCCCAGAGCTTGTTCGCGGAAATATAATCAAGATCGGAAAAGCCGAGATCGACGATCATCGGACTGAGCATTGCCTGCCCCATGGCATCGCCCACTTTGTAAACCAGCACAAAACCCAATATGATGAACGCACCATGACGTGTCAGAAATTCGCGGAAGGGATTGACCACCGCCTCGGTTAACCACTGGCCAGGCTTCATCCCGGATACATGAGCGAACCGGTCTACAAATTTGCCTGGGCCCGCCCAAAGCGCACCAATAATGGCAGGAACGATACAGAAAGCGGTCAATCCATAAGCCGTAGCCCATCCTAGGCCCAATCCTTCTTGGGAGGCAAAATAGATGGTGCCTGCACCCGCAATAAGATTTCCGGTGCGATATCCAAACTGGTTTGTCGCAGTCCCGTGGGCAAATTCGTCTTCCTCCAATATCTCGATTCTATACGCATCGATGACAATGTCCTGCGTCGCAGAGAGGAATGCCGTTATGAGCGCCCAGACGGCAAATAGGGTCATATTACCTGGTTGCGGATTGCTTGCCCCCAACTGCCATATTGAAAAGAAAAGCAGCGCCTGCACGAAAAACAGCCAACTGCGTCGCTGGCCGAAGGCTTTTGTTAAAAAGGGCAGATGCAGTTTGTCGACCAAAGGCGCCCAAAGAAACTTGATTGTATAGGGAATCCCCAATGCCACTGCGAAACCGATCGTTGCTGTGTCAATTCCCACTTTTGCCAGCCAAAATGTCATCGTGGCGACAAGAAGGGTCAGCGGGAATCCGCTCGATATGCCCAAAAGAAAGGTGATGACCGGATTTTTACGGAGATAGGGTCGAAAGGCCGGAACGAGCAGCGCGATCACAGGCAAAGATGCAAGGATCGCAACAAAGATGAAAAAGCGTATTAAATCGACCGACATCCGGACCCCTCCGATATTCTTTGTCTGAATGACTAACGCCATTTTCCTGAATGGCCAGTGACTTTAACAATGAAGTGACTTTAACAGTGACGTGACTTTTCAATCGCAATGCGTCAAAGGCGCAATCATGGCCAAACCACCAACCAGAGCGCCCGCGCGCCCCGCCAAACCACCCCGCCTGCGCTGGGACGCAAAACCTGTCCGAAAGCCAAAGCCGGATGCCGCGCCATCCAAGGGCGCGCTAGAGCGCGCGGATGGAGAGGAACGCATCGCAAAATTGCTCGCACGCGCCGGTGTTGCCTCGCGACGGGAAATTGAACGGATGATCGCCGATGGCCGGATCACCCTGAATGGCGAGAAAGTTGAAACGCCCGCGACATTGCTAAAATCGCTGCATGGCGTTGCTGTGGATGGCAAGGCTGTGGGGCAACCGGCGCCAACCCAGCTCTATCTCTTCCATAAACCCGAGGGATGTCTGACGGCCGAACGCGATTTTAGTGGGCGCAAAACTATATACGATGTTTTGCCCAAGGACTTGCCGCGTCTGATGCCGATTGGTCGGCTCGACTTGAATACTGAAGGTTTGCTGCTGCTGACGAATGATGGCGAATTCAAACGGCAGATGGAACTGCCGTCCACTGGCGTTGAACGCACCTACCGGGCCCGATGTTTTGGCGATGTATCGCAGGATCAACTTGAGGAGCTTATCCACGGGGTCGAGATTGACGGCGTGCGTTACGGCAAAATCGACGCCAATCTGGAACGGCGGACCGGACGCAATGGCTGGCTGGAAATGACCCTTACCGAGGGCAAAAACCGCGAAGTACGGCGTGTATTGGAACATCTCGGGCTTGAAGTCAGCCGCCTGATCCGCACACGGTACGGACCTTTTGTGTTGGGCGATATGGCCCCTGGCACTGTCGGAGAGGTGCGCAGGGTGGACCTGATCGAGTTTCGAAAGACCTTGAAGTGAAGTCCCCCGCCCGCTTGCAGGAGGGGTTAGGGGAGGATCACGCACCTCACCACCTCTTTCCAACCTTCACCCTCCCCCTGCCCCTCCCGCAAGCGGAAGGGGAGTTATGAGGATAATTGCCGGTCAGTGGCGGTCACGCCCTTTGGTGGCCCCAAAAGGGGACACGACACGACCGACCGCAGATCGCACCCGCGAAACGCTGTTTTCCATGCTGAACAGTCGCCTGGGTTCGTTCGAGGATTTGGCGGTTCTGGACCTGTTTGCCGGATCCGGCGCATTGGGGCTGGAAGCCTTGTCGCGCGGTGCGGCGCATTGCACATTTGTCGAACAGGATGCGTTGGCGCTCAAGGCGCTGGAAACCAATATCGACAAGCTCGGTGCCAAGGCGCAGACAGACATTAAGCGCGGCTCGGTGCTTTCACTGGGTTCGGCCATCAAGCCTTTCGACCTCGTGTTCATGGACCCTCCTTATGCCAGCGGTGCGGGTTCGGTTGCGCTCGACAAATTGGCGCGCTTGCGCTGGTTCGCCCCATCCGCCTGGATAAGTGTCGAAACCGACACCAAGGAAACTATCGACGTCAAAGGCTTTGTGATCGATACGGTCCGCAATGTGGGCAAGGCGCGCCTTACGCTTCTTCGCCCGGATGAAATCATATGACCAGCCCCAGAATGTCGGGTGGCGATTGGGGCATCATCATGCTGCTGTCGCTGATTTGGGGCGGTGCATTTTTCCTGATTGCGCTTGGCTTACGTAGCTTTCCGCCGATTACCCTCGCCTTTCTGCGGATGGCGCTTGCGGTGCCCCCCATGCTGATCGCTTTGGCATATTTGGGGCAGAAACTGCCGACCGATCGTCGAAGTTGGCAGCAGCTATTTGTGCTGGGCGCGTTGAACGCTGCCTTTCCTTTCATGCTGTTTTTCTGGGGCCAATCCCATATCAGTACCGGGCTCGGCTCCATTTTGAATGCGACGACACCTTTATGGGGTGTCGTTCTTGCCCATCTGTTTACACGGCATGAAAAAGCCACACCGTCACGGATAGCGGGCGTATTGCTGGGGCTGGCAGGTATCATCGTGATGGTTGGAACCGGCGCGCTGAAGGGGATGACGAGCGATGTTCTGGCGCAAATCGCCTGCCTCAGCGCGACCGTCCTCTATGCTGTCGCCGCGATTTACGGGCGGACTTTATCACAATCCACCATGACACCGATTGTGGTCGCCACAGGGCAAGTGTTCACCGCGGCAATACTCATCCTGCCGTTCATGCTGTTTTTCGACCATCCATGGACCCTTCCCTTTGCCCGATGGGATGCGTGGTTGGGTGCGATCGGCCTTGCCATTCCATCTACAGCTTTCGCTTATTTCCTCTATTTCCGGCTGATCGACCGCGCAGGTGCATCCAATGCGATGCTTGTTGCATTTATCCAGCCCGTCGTCGCAATCATGCTTGGGGTCCTTGCGCTGGGGGAATCTTTTGCAACAAAGGAAATGATCGGCGCGGCGTTGATTGCACTTGGTCTTGTCGCAATCGACGGACGGGTGTTTGCAAAGCTTGCACCGAGGCGTTCCGTTCCCTAACTGTTCGCAGATGCCCGAAGCAAGCTTACAATCCGATCCGCCGTGGTTGCACGGCCTGAATGCCCCGCAACGCGAAGCCGTGCTAACCACCGAAGGGCCGGTCTTGTTGCTGGCGGGAGCTGGCACTGGAAAAACCGCTGCCCTGACTGCACGTATGGCACAGATATTATTTATGCGTCTTGCATGGCCATCGGAAATATTGGCCGTGACCTTCACCAACAAGGCCGCGCGCGAGATGCGTGAACGGATTGGTGCGATGGTGGGCGAGGCAGTGGAGGGCATGCCATGGCTCGGGACGTTCCACAGCATCGGTGCAAAGCTGCTCCGCCGTCATGCCGAAATTATCGGCTTGCAGAGCAATTTCACCATCATCGACACCGACGACCAGATCCGCCTGTTGAAACAGTTGATCCAGTCCGAGGATCTTGACGAAAAACGCTTCCCTGCCCGCGGTCTTGCGGCCTTGCTCGACAAGTGGAAAAACGCCGGAAAATCGCCCTCCGACCTCGATGCTGCCGACAATGAAGCCTATGCCAATGGCAAGGGGCAGCGGATGTACGCGCTGTATCAGGCGCGGCTTCTGGCCTTAAACGCCTGCGACTTCGGTGATTTGCTGCTGCACGGGTTGAACCTGCTCAAGAACCACCGCGATATTCTTGAGAAATTTCAGGCGCAGTTCAAATATATCCTGGTGGACGAATATCAGGACACGAACGCCGTCCAGTATCTCTGGCTACGTCTGCTCGCGCAGAAGCGTAAGAATATCTGTTGCGTCGGCGATGACGACCAAAGCATCTATTCCTGGCGCGGGGCGGAGGTTGCCAATATCCTGCGTTTTGAAAAGGATTTTCCGGGCGCGAAGATCATCAAGCTTGAGCAAAATTACCGCAGTACGCCCCACATCCTCGCCGCCGCCAGCGGCTTGATCGACGCCAACAGCGCGCGTCTGGGCAAGACCCTGTGGACGGAACTGGATGAAGGCGAAAAGGTCCGGATCATCGGCGTATGGGATGGCCCCGAAGAAGCCCGGCGAGTCGGTGAGGAGATTGAGAGCCTGCAATATAAGGGGGAAAGCCTCGACAGCATCGCAATCCTGGTCCGCGCGCAGCACCAGACCCGCGAATTTGAAGACCGCTTCATACAAATCGGCCTGAACTACCGCATTGTCGGCGGCTTCCGTTTCTATGAACGGGCCGAAATCCGCGATGCCATTGCCTATTTGCGGGTGGTAAATCAACCAGCGGACGACCTTGCGTTTGAACGTATCGTCAATGTCCCCAAGCGCGGCATTGGGGATAAGGCTGTGGAAAAAATCCACATATTGGCGCGCGCCGACCAAGCTCCCCTCAGTGTTGCCGCCGCCCGGCTCGTCTGTACGGACGAACTTTCCGGCAAAGCGCGCAAGTCCCTTGCCGACCTTGTGGTCGACATCGCCCGCTGGCGCGACGAGGCATCACGCATCACCCCTGCCGATCTGACTCGCCTGATTCTCGACGAGAGTGGATATACCGCGATTTTGCAGGCCGAACGCAGTGTGGAGGCGTCAGGACGGCTTGAAAACCTGAACGAACTTGCGCGTGCGATGGAGGAATATGAAACTTTGGGCGAGTTTCTGGAACATGTCAGTCTCGTCATGGACAACGACCGGGGCGACACCGGGGCGAGTATAACGATCATGACGATCCATGCCGCCAAGGGCCTTGAATATGAAAATATTTTTCTCGTAGGATGGGAAGACGGCATTTTTCCCTCGCAACGCGCGCTGGACGAAGGCGGCCTCGCCTCACTGGAGGAAGAACGCCGCCTCGCTTATGTCGCGATTACCCGTGCGCGGCGCAAATGCACCATCATCCATGCCGCCAACCGGCGTATCTACGGCCAATGGACTTCCAGTATCCCGAGCCGGTTTATCGAAGAATTGCCGCTTGACCATATCGAGGCAGAACAGACGATGACGGGCGGCGCATCATTATGGCGGGCCAATTGGTCGGAACAATCCGATCCTTTCGCCCATCTTGCAGTTGCCAATCAGGGCCGCAGCAATGCGCGTGGTCCCGGCTGGCAACGCGCCGCAACCAGCGGCGGTTTCAATCCCCGCCCACAACGCATCGCCGAAAACACACGCAGCGCGGTAAGTCTTGGCAATAAAGGCCGCACCGACGTGTCGGTCGGTATGCGGGTCTTTCATGAAAAATTCGGATATGGCACCGTTGCCGAAATCGAGGGCAACAAGCTGGAAATCGATTTTGAGGTTGCGGGGCGCAAGCGGGTTATGGACAGTTTCATATCACCGGGGTGAAAGGCGGCCTGCGACATGGCCAGGCATGACTTCGTCCCACCCGGTGCGCGCTTCCAAAATCAGGGTTTTCAATCGCTCTGCCTGACGCGTCCAGGCCGCTTCTGTTTCCAAGCTCCATGCGGCACCGGCGGCTTCGCCGACGGTTTCTATGGTTAATTCGATCCAGCTTTCATATTCGGCCCAAGGCAATTGGCCGTAACTGCGATGGGTAAATGCAAGTTCGGCAACCAGTGGCCAGACCCATTGTTCCTCGCCTTTCGCAAGGCCGATAAGCATTTCAAGTGTTTCATCAGTCATACGCCGTGATGCCGCATCCAAATTCAGGAAATCGGCCTGTCGATCGGGCCAAATCGCAAAAAATTTCCGGAACAAGATAAAGCGCAATTCGACCCCGGCTTCCGCGCCGGCAATCAGGCTTGATTCCATTCGTTCCGCATCGGTTAAATTCATCTGGACCAATTAGTCACATAGCGAACGGCGCACAAAGAGAAATTTGGAAAAAACCCTAAATATCCGCGGACAACTGCCGTAAATCCATGAAATGCAGGGTGCACGTAACGTAGCATCTCGGAAATGGACCATTCATGGAACTGAACCCTTCGTTGAACACTGTTTCAACCCCAGTATCGGACGAGGCCCAGCCGACCAGCGAACGGCGTTCGGGCGAGCGTCAGGTTTCGGTGATGCTGACGGCGAAGCTGGACGCTGGTGGCCGGCAACAGCCGTGCCGTATCCTGAACATTTCCGTCAAAGGCGCGAACATCGAAACGCTGATCGAGCTGCAAGTCGGACAGCCCATCGAAATCGAGTTCCGTTCGAACCTGAAATTGAGCGGCATCGTTCGCTGGGTTCGACAATCACAAGCGGGCGTGGAATTCCAGAACGCCATTGATCTCAATGAAATCTGGAAACGGACCGAATCCAGTATCATGCGTATTAAACCAAGGCCGCCGCGCTTTTGCTGCTTTGCCCCGGCCACAATTGAAACCGCAGACGGCAACCAGATTTGCCAGATTATTGATATTTCGGCATCCGGACTGCGGGTAATTGACCTGTCCAACATTCCCGCTGGAACAGCTGTAATGATCGAAGCTGACGGATTACCCCGCCACCGCGCTGTCGTCATTTGGTGCAACGCCGATTCAGCCGGGCTGAAGCTGGTTAACGCTTATAAATATAGTGAACTTGAATCCTGGTTACTGCACCAAGAGGGCCGTTCGGACGTAGATCGCCATGCTAATTGAAATCAAGCCCGAACAACTTCGGGTCGGAATGTACGTCCATTCACTTGACCTGTCCTGGTATAATCATCCGTTCTGGCGGCGGCGATTTCTGATCAATAACGAAGCCGATTTATCGACGCTTTTGTCATTGGGAACGCGGGTGATTGTCATTGACGATAGCAAAGGGCTTGGCCCGCAACCAAGGCATGACCCGGTTCCGGATGTCGCCAGCGCCCCGGAGAAAGCTGACTTTGCCCATTTCGATGTGAACCCAGCTACACCCAAACCTGCGCCAAAAACGCCTGTGCCAAATGGGCCTGATAGCAAACCGGTGCCCTTGGTCGGTGCGGCGCGCGAAGCCGAGATGCAGCGCGCTTCAAAAATGTTGCACCGGTCCAAGACCGAAGTGATGACGCTGTTCGGCAACGCGCGGATGGGCAAATCCATTTCGACCCGCAAAATAACAAATCTGGTCGCGCAGATTTCGGATAGCGTTACCAAAGATCCATCGATCATTTTGAATGTCGCACGGCTGAAAACAAAGGATGAATACACGTTCCTGCATTCAGTTTCTGTATGCGCCTTAATGATAAATCTGGGACGTAAGCTCGGGTTGGATGAGGTTGTCGTGCAAGATCTGGGAATGGCCGGAATGCTCCATGACCTTGGAAAAATGACGATCCCTGACGTGATATTGAATAAACCGGCCAAGTTGGATGAAGAAGAATGGCGCATTGTCCGCAGTCATCCGGAAAAAGGCCACGCCATATTGTCGTCGGCGAAATGCGGGACCGAAACCGCATTGGATGTGTGCTTGAACCATCACGAAAAAATGGACGGCACGGGCTATCCCAATAAAATAAAGGGTGAGGATTTAAGTCTCGCAGCGCGGATGGCCGCCATCTGCGACGTGTATGACGCGATCACGTCACAGCGCAGTTACAATGCGCCGCTGTCCGGCGCGGTAGCGTTATCAAAAATGTTAAGCTGGAAAGGTCATTTCGACCAAACGTTGCTCCGAAGTTTTATCGAAAGCCTCGGCATTTCGCCAATCGGAACCGTGGTACAGCTTACCGATGGTACATTTGCAATAGTAACAGGTGAAAATCCGGAAGATTTTTCGCAACCGATCGTCAGAACATTTCACGATCCTGAAAATCCGGATTCTTCAATATCCAAGGACATCCGCATTTCCAGAATTGAAGGCACCGTGCAAGTCCGTGAGATCATTTATGATCTGACACCGGAGTTGGCGGAAAAGGCGCAGGCTTTATCGGTTTTTGTGTCCTGAAGTTTTTTTTCGCGCGAAATATCAATCCCCCTGCAATGTTGGGGACAGTCCCTGAAGGGACAGTCCCCGCAGAACACGATCTTGAGGACTGTCCCCTTGGAGCAGCTTAGAACGCGACCTTGGAGACTGTCCCTTCAGGGACTGTCCCCTTGGAGCAGCTAAACGCAATTTCAGGATATAGGCCGGACTACCAACTTGCCTATCCGCCGTTACATCCATAGTGAGCCAAAGGATGACCGCAGCCGAAGTCCACCCACTTTCTATCCCCGACTACCGCTATTTTTGGCTCAGCCGGTTTATGGCGGTCCTCGCGACAATGGGTATGGTCGTCGTTATCGGATATCAGGCCTATGACATCGCACGCAGCGACTACGGCATGTCGATCCGCGAAGCATCGTTTCAACTCGGACTATTGGGATTATTCCAGTTCATCCCGCTCGCATTGCTGACTCCGGTTGCAGGCTGGGCGGCCGACCGGTGGGAACGGCGGACTGTGGCCCGGTTGGCGAATTGTGTTGATATGCTGGTCGCTTTGGCGCTGGGTTGGTTCACCTTTCAGGATTCACTCACCCTACCCCTGCTGTTCCTGTTTGCCGCATTGCATGGCGTAGCACGGGTCTTTGTGGGGCCGGCGATGTCGGCGATCGCGCCGAATATTGTGCCGCCTGCGTCCCTGCCCCGCGCCATCGCGCTGAGTTCTATTGCATGGCAAGTCGGGTCCGTATTTGGTCCAGCAGGCGGCGGCTTGTTGTTCGCGGCCAATCCATCCGCCCCATATTGGGCAGCCGCCGCTCTTTTGTTGCTGGCAACCATCAGCCTCAGCTTCGTCAAACCTGTATTTCCGCCACCGATGGAAGCGAAAGTACATCCGATCCGGCAAATGGTCGACGGAATGCGATATACCTGGACGGAACGGTTTTTACTGGGCGCGATTACACTCGATTTATTTGCGGTGCTGCTCGCCGGAGCAACGGCTTTGCTGCCTGTTTATGCCCGGGATATATTGCACGTGGGGCCCGATGGTCTGGGCCAATTGCGCGCCGCTCCTGCGATTGGCGCATCTCTTGTCGCGCTGCTTTTAACGCTTCGTCCGTTGCGGCACAATGTCGGCAGCAAGATGCTATGGTCTGTTGTCATATTTGGTGTGGCGACCATCGGATTTGGATTAAGTCATGAAATCGGTGCCCACATATTTGGCGATGGCCGGATCGAATTTCTTAACATGGGTGCCGGAATGGCGGTTGCGTTGGTTATGCTTATAATCCTGGGCGCATCCGATATGTTGTCTGTATATGTCCGTTCGTCTCTGGTGCAATTGAACACACCGGACGATATGCGCGGCCGGGTTAGCTCGGTATCCGGCCTCGCAATTTCCGCATCCAATGAACTGGGCGAACTGCAATCCGGTGTTGCCGCCGCTTTGCTTGGACCTGTCGGCGCGGTTGTTTTTGGCGGCGCGGGTGCCATAATGGTAACAGGCCTATGGGCATGGCTGTTTCCCGAGCTTAAAAATGCCCGCACATTTGAACCGCAATATAGAGGAAAAAGTCCATGAAAGCGCAATCCATCCTCGAAACCATTGGCAACAGTCCGCATATCCGGTTGGGACGGATGTTCCCCGACGCGGAAGTGTGGGTGAAATCGGAACGATCAAACCCCGGTGGATCAATCAAGGACCGGATCGGCCTTGCCATGATCGAGGCCGCGGAAAAGGACGGCAGCCTGAAACCCGGCGGCACGATTATCGAGCCGACTTCGGGGAATACCGGCGTGGGGCTGGCGATGGTTGCTGCGGTCAAGGGCTATCGGCTGATCCTTGTCATGCCCGAATCCATGTCGCTCGAACGCCGCCGCCTGATGCTTGCTTATGGTGCGACATTTGACCTGACGCCCCGTGAAAAGGGTATGAAAGGCGCCATCGAGCGCGCGATGGAGCTGGTTGCCGGAACGCCCAATTCCTGGATGCCGCAACAATTTGAAAATCCCGCAAATATCGATGTACACGTCCGCACCACGGCGCAGGAAATATTGGCCGATTTCGCCGATACGCCGATCGACGTCATGATTACCGGCGTTGGCACAGGCGGACATATCACCGGATGCGCCGAAGTGTTGAAAAAGGCTTGGCCCGCCATCAAGATTTTTGCGGTCGAACCCACATTGTCCCCCGTCATCAGCGGCGGCCAACCGGGGCCACATGCCATCCAAGGCATAGGCGCAGGATTCATCCCGGCCAATCTGCACACCGCTTTGCTGGACGGTGTAATTCAGGTTGATCCCGAAAGCGCAAAAGAAACAGCCCGGCGCGCGGCCCGCGAAGAAGGCATGCTGGTCGGCATTTCATCGGGGGCAACATTGGCGGCCATCGCGCAGAAAATTCCCGAATTGCCCGCAGGCAGCCGGATATTGGGCTTCAACTATGACACCGGCGAGCGTTATCTGTCGGTGCCGGATTTCCTGCCAGTTGAATAAACCGGATGTGCCGGGGCGGTAAAACCCCGGCACATCTCTTTGCCCCGCTTTTGAGCGCCCCTTGCGACCCGAAGGCGCTCCTTATTACGGCTTGGTTTTCTTTTCCATTTTGTCGTCTGGCTTGCCATCGCCATTGTCATCGAACAAGTCAGGCTTTCCATCACCGTTCACATCCCACGCATCGGGCACCCCGTTTCCATCGCGGTCCCATGCGTCTGGTTTGCCATCCTCGTTTGAATCAATGGTGGGCGGTGGCACCGTCCCTTCGGGCGCAGGTGCCATTTGCGCGAATGCCGCGCTGTGCAGTGTGAAAATAGCGAGTGCCGAAACTACAGTGTTTGCGACCCGGTTATATTTATAAGACATTGGTTGCTCCTTAAAAGCCAACCCCCTGTCATTACCGATAGTCGGACAAAAGCACCGCGGGCACCAGCGTGATGCGTCGACCTGTGTCGGGGGGAAGGCTGCTCGAAAACCGCCCTCCTCCCGTCGCAACCCATGCTCCCTTTGCCGTCAGGCGACAGCGAACATTTCTGGCGACAACGCCATGATGGCTTCGCTTCCGGCCTCGATCTTGCGACGCAGCGCGCCGCAATCGGGCAAGAAGCGTTCAGCAAAATAGCGCGCCGTAACAAGCTTGGTTTCATAAAAGGCGGAGTTTCCGGTACCAGCGTCCAACGACCGCTGCGCCGCTTCGGCCATACGAAGCCATTGCAGCCCGAGCGCGACGATCCCCATGATGTGCATATAATGATGTGCACCTGCCCCGACATTGTCCGGGTTCGCCATGCCATTTTGCATGAACCACATTGTCGCCGCCTTCAATTCTCCGTTGGCTTTTTCGAGACGTCCCGCAAAGTCAGCCAGCGCGCCCGATTTTGCCGAAGCGCACTCGTCGTCGACAACCTTGAAAAACGCCTGAACCGCACGGCCACCATTTTGCGCCAGCTTGCGTCCGACCAGATCCATTGCCTGCACGCCGTTGGTGCCTTCATAGATCATGGCGATCCGGGCATCGCGGACATATTGTTCCATGCCCCATTCGCCAATATAGCCATGTCCGCCATAGACCTGTTGCGCGTTGGTCGCGACTTCATAGCCCTTGTCCGTGCCATATCCTTTGATCACCGGCGTCAGCAAAGACAACAGGTCGTCGGCCATCTGCCGTTCTTCCTCGGTCTGAGCGTGGTGCAGCAAATCGGCCTGCAATGCGCCCCATAGACATAAGGCGCGCATCGCTTCGGTAAATGCCTTGGCGTCGAGCAACATTCTGCGCACATCGGGGTGCACGAACAGCGTGTCCGCTTTCTGATCCAGGTCCTTTGGTCCTGTCAATGCACGACCCTGCCGCCGGTCCTGCGCATAATGCACCGCGTTTTGATAGGCCACTTCGGCGATGCCCAGACCTTGTTGTCCAACGCCCAACCGCGCGATATTCATCATGATGAACATCGCAGCGAGACCCTTATTCTCCTCACCAACCAGATAGCCGGTCGCGCCGTCATAGTTCATCACGCAAGTAGAATTGCCGTGAATGCCCATTTTATGTTCAATCGAACCACAGGAAAGCGCGTTGCGTGCGCCCAGCGTTCCGTCTTCATTGACCAGGAATTTGGGTACGATGAACAGCGAGATGCCCTTCACATTGTCCGGCGCATCGGGTGTCTTTGCCAGCACCAGATGGATGATATTTTCGGTCAAATCATGTTCACCCGACGAAATGAAGATTTTCATGCCGGTAATGGAATGTGACCCATCGCCATTGGGAACCGCCTTGGTGCGGATCAGACCCAGATCGGTGCCGCAATGCGGCTCCGTCAGGTTCATGGTGCCGCCCCATTTGCCCGAGATCATGTTCGGGGCATATTTGGCCTTTTGCTCTTCGCTGCCTTTGACCAGTATCGCCGATACAGCGCCATGGGTCAGGCCGGGGTACATGGCAAACGCCATGTTGGAACTGGCCATATATTCTTCGAACGCCATCGACACGATATGCGGCATGCCCTGACCGCCAAATTCGGCAGGAGCCGACAATGTCCCCCATCCAGCCGCGCAATATTGTGCATAGGCGTCCTTGAACCCATCGGGTGTCGTCACGCTGCCATCTTCGTGCCGGGTGCAGCCTTGCAAGTCACCCACCTGATTGAGCGGAAACAGCACGCCCTCGACGAACTTCGCGCCTTCACCCAAGATCGCTTCGATCATGTCGGCACTGGCATTTTCAAAACCGGGCAAATTGGCGAAGCGTTCGATTCCCAAGACTTCGTTGATAACAAATTGAGTGTCACGGACTGGGGCTTGATAATGTGGCATGATATGTCCTTCGAAGAATAAGTGAAAAAAGTTTCAGGCCGCGGCCGATTTCTCGGACTCTTCGACCTTTTCAACCATGAAGACAAAGTCGGTCAGTTCGTTGATTGCGCTTTCGATATCGTCACGCTGCGCTTTCAACAAATTGATCCGATCGCGGCATTTTTCAATCGTCACGCGGCGCTGGATATTGCGACCGTCGTTCAAATCGTAAAGGTCAATCATTTCCCGAATTTCCGCAAGGCTGAACCCGACGCGCTTCGCGCGCAATATCCAGGCCAATCGCGCCCGATCTCGCTTGGAATATATCCGCGCCAGCCCGAGCCGTTCTGGTGATATCAGGCCCTGATCTTCATAAAATCGTAAAGCACGGGCGGTGACGTCAAATTCATTAGATAGATCGGATATCGTGAAGGAATCGCGATTGAATTCATCTGGTGTGTCAATCGTTGCATCGGCGTGCCCTTCATTGCGTGACAGATGATCCATGAAGACCCTTTCCCTTCTCATTGCACTAGCGTCACTACTTTACGTTAGCGTAAACGTCAATCGGGATTCTGCATCAGCCTGACTTTGGCAAGACGTCCGGCGATGTCCCGCCGGTGCTCTTTTCAGGCAAATCCGGGGCTGTTGCGGGTGCTGGCAACGGCTCCACTTTAGGTTCGGGCCGCTTGATCGGAGTAGAGATGTTCTGCAGCACAAGAACCTCTTGGTTCATTTGAGTCGCACCAAAAAGCGACTTTGCAAATGGATGCGGCAAACGAATGCAACCATGCGATGCCGGATAGCCCGGAAGGTGCCCGCCATGCAGGGCAATGCCGTCCCACGTCAGACGCTGCATATAGGGCATCGGCGCATTGCTATACAGGTTGGATTTATGATCGATGTTCTTCTGGAGGATGTTGAAATAACCGGTGGGCGTTTCTTTGCCCTTTTTACCTGAAGAAATGGTACTAAATCCAAGCAGTTTGTCGTTCTGGAACACGTAAATACGCTGGATATCGAGAACGATCACAATTTTCATCGGACCTTCATAAACTTCCTGCGTTTCCCAGACATATTGGCCCGGCTTAAGCGCGTCGACAGGTCCTTTCTTGCGGACCGGTTTAGGGACCGGTTTCGCAACCGGCGGTGGAGCAACCGGCGGTGGAGTGACTATAGGGGTACTATTCGGGGTACTTTGCTCAGGCACGGACGACTGGCTTGCCGGCGGTGACGATATTTGAAGAGCAGCAGACCCTTCTTCGGTTTGCGCCAATGCAGATACTGCAGAACAGATGAGGATGGTCGCGATAGATCTGCGAATGAACGCAAGGAATTGCATGAAATTGCCCCGGGTAAACGTTAAAGTGCGCGATGCGACCAGATTATTCTGACGTTCTTAGCAACTGTTTGAACCGGTTTCGACCCGATTATGCATATGACCAAAGAAATTATCGCGCTTAACCGTCCGCAATTTGCGGCCAAATGCTGGCCGTAAGGCTTTTGGCAATCCTTGATAGGCACTATCAGTGACATGATGACAGTTTTCGGACGCAGACAATTTATTCAATCGGCGATAGTGGGCGCAACAGCAATCGCGGCTCCGTCAACTGCAAGCGAAATCATTTTCCGTTCAGGCACCGGAAATCCTGCCGGCGCGGCCCCTCCTCCTATATTGCTCGCGCGGGCGAAGGCGGCTCTGGACACAAATCGCTCGCGTATCGTCGTTGTTGACAGGTTGGCCATCGCCGATTTTTCAAAACCCTCGCGCGACCCGCGTTTTTATATCGTCGATTTGCAAAACGGGAAAGCCACGTCATTTCTGGTGGCCCACGGCAAAGGATCAGATCCCCAACACAGCGGCTGGGTGCAAAGCTTTTCCAACACACATGGGTCAGAAGCCACGTCCGCTGGCGCTTATGTTGTCGGTGACACCTATTTCGGCCAATATGGAGAGTCGCGACGTTTGCTCGGCCTCGAACCGCAAAATGACCAAGCGGAGGCGCGCGCGATTGTCATCCATCCGGCCTGGTATGTGAACAGGTCACTCATTCAGGAACAAGGCAAAATCGGCAGAAGCCAAGGCTGCTTCGCCTTTGACCAAAATGATATCGGACAGATACTTCAACAGGTCGCGCCAGGCACGTTATTGTTCGCCGACAAGGCTTAGGTGCCTTTTTTCGTCAGAAGGCAGCGTTAGGGACAGTCCCCACGGGGACAGTCCCTGTAGAATCAGCGGGGACTGTCCCCAACACCTTCCTTTAAAATCAGCGGGGACTGTCCCTTCAGGGACTGTCCCCAACACCTTCTGCCCAAGCATCATCCCTTAAACACGCCGCATATCATGCGTTTGCCGCTATTTCCTGTTGGGTCGGTTTTATAATCATCCGCCTTTTCGTGAACAATCAGCGCCGCGCCGTCCGCATCGAGCAAACCGCCTTCGCCTTTTAACACTATATCGGGCATCTGGAATTCCAACGTCATCTTTTTATCGGGACCGGCAACGGCATTGGGAAGGTCACCATTATGCGGGCCCATCGGGTTATCGCGCCCATGTTGTTTCATCCCGGGGTTCCAATGCCCCCCTGCACTGGCGAAATCGGGTCCTTCGCACTTCCCAATGCTATGCAGGTGCATTCCGAAAGTACCGGCAAGCGTCGCTTGCGATTTCAGGCTAAAGAAAACCCCGTTACCTCGCTTTGTTATCGTTGCCACACCCGCAGAGGACCCATCGCCGCGCACCAAATCCGCCGTGAATATGTCGGATGCGGCCGGAGATGGCGCAATTGTTGTGCACCCTGCGATCAAGGGAAGGAACAGCACCGGCAGAAATTTACGCATGTCATCGTCCTCAATCAGATCATGATATTATCAAACAAGGCGTGATTTATATCCATAATCTCAACCTGTTCAAATTTTAATCGGCCCTGATCTTAGCCTTCCGCCCAAAGATCACGTCCGACGCCTTGGGCATAGAGCAACGCCGTCAGGTCGTTGTGCCGAATGGCAAAATTGGAGGCAGAGGCCAAAACCGGTCTTGCGTGATATCCTGCACCGATCCCGCCCCCGGCAACGGCAGACGCGACCATCGGCAAATCATTTGCACCGTCACCCACAGCAACAGCCATTTCCATAGATATGCCCTGCCCCGCCACCGCTGATTCCAGAACCGCGCGTTTTGCAACCGCATCGACGATATTTCCAATTAGAGCGCCCGTCAGTCGGCCATCAACGATTTCCAAAACATTGGCGTGCACTTCCGCAAAGCCCAGAATGCAGGCGACAGTGTTGGTGAAACTTGTAAAACCGCCCGATACAAGTACATTGTGGGCGCCCCAAGCGGCCATAGTACGGACCAATATTTCTGCGCCCTGCATGGGACGGACCCGTTCTTCTATACATTGGGCAATGATTTTCTCGTCCATGCCGGCCAACAGCGCCACCCGTGCTTTCAACGCCTCGGCAAAATCAAGCTCGCCTGCCATTGCACGCTCGGTAATCGCGGCGATTTCGGCCTTTATACCGGCATAGTCAGCCAGTTCGTCGATACATTCGACGGTAATCATCGTGCTATCCATATCGGATACCAGCAACATCTTGCGGCGATGGAGGCTGGATTGGCAGATGATGTCAAAATCCGCCTCAAGCGGGGACAGCGCCAGACGGGCGTTTGCAATATCGCCGGTAAAGCCGATGTCCAGGGCTTTGCCGGCATCGATCCATTCAATCTCCGCCGGGATGCAGCCTGCCTGCGCCAGACGATCGCAGGCTTCGGAAATTACTCCGCTCTCGGCGAAATCTGCTGCTATTAACGTTGCGATGGGCATACCGAATCCTGAAACAAAGCCGAAGTTGGCGCTTATTGCGGGTCCAACCGCCAGCGGCAAGACCGCACTCGCGCTGCATCTGGCAAAAAAGCGTAATATTGTGATTATCAATGCCGATAGCGCGCAAGTATATTCCGACTTACCGATATTGAGCGCGCAACCATCGCCCGAGGAATTGGCAAGCACAGCACACCGTCTGTTCGGTTACCTCGATGGGGCGACACCATGTTCCGCGGCGCAATGGGCCGCCGACGCCAAACTGGAAATCGCAAATGCCCATCAATCCGGCGCTTTACCTGTGTTGGTCGGGGGTACCGGACTTTACCTGAGAACCTTGCTGGATGGAATTGCGCCGATTCCGACTATCGACCCTTTGGTGCGTGCCGCGATCCGGAGCCAGAATGTGGTGGACAGCTTTGCGGCGTTGCAAAGCCTGGATCCTGTCATGGCCGATACCTTGTCCCCAACCGACAGCAGCCGTATCGCCCGCGCGCTGGAGGTTGTTCAGACAACCGGGCGCAGCATCGCCGATTGGCGGCGGGATAAAGTCGGGGGGATCGCTGACGATGTTGACCTTCGACCGGTGTTATTGCTGCCTCCGCGTGATTGGTTGTACCAACGATGTGACCAGCGATTTGACGGCATGATGGATGCCGGTGCGCTCCACGAGGTTTCCGCCTTGCTGGCGCGCAATTTACCCGGAGATGCGCCGGTTATGCGGGCGATTGGAGTGCGCGAAATATCCGCCTGTCTTTCCGGCGAAATAGCGCATGATGAAGCCATCAGACTGGGTAAAATTGCGACAAGGCAATATGCAAAACGGCAATATACATGGTTTAGAAACCAATCACCGGAGGATTGGACCCGGATAGAAAATGTTATATGTATCGAAAATGGGAATGAAATTGAAAGATTATTACAATAATAATGATTGACACGGCATAATCTAATAACTAGTGGCACCCCTCTTGCTAAATCTATTGCAGCGCAGCATGGCAAAAAGCCATATCGCGCGGCGATGTAAACATTATCGAACAGGACAACAAAGTGCCCGAAAAATCCGGTGCGGAAATATTGATCGACTGCCTCGTTGAACAAGGGGTGGATACCGTATTCGGATATCCCGGCGGCGCGGTTTTGCCGATTTACGACGCCTTGTTCCAACAGAAAAAGATCAAGCACGTCCTTGTCCGGCATGAGGCTGGCGCTGCCCATGCGGCCGAAGGCTATGCCCGATCCACCGGCAAACCCGGCGTTGTTTTGGTAACGTCCGGCCCCGGGGCGACCAATGCGGTGACGGGTATCGCTGACGCATTTCTGGATTCGATACCGATGATTGTCCTTACCGGACAAGTCGCGACCACCCTGATCGGCACCGATGCCTTTCAGGAAGCGGATACGGTCGGCATCACGCGGCATTGTTCGAAGCATAATTATCTGGTGAAAGACCCCGCCGACCTCGCCACCACCGTGCGGGAGGCGTTTATGATTGCGACCAAGGGCCGGCCCGGCCCGGTTGTCATCGACATCCCCAAAAATGTGCAGGTCGCAACCGCGCGCACCGACATAAAGAACACCACACCCAATCGTTTTCACCCGGCGGGTGAAGCGGATTATGGCGCTATTAACCGGGCCGTGGAACTGCTTGCCAACGCCAAGGCACCTATTTTTTATACAGGCGGTGGTATCATCAACTCCGGCCCGCACGCCAGCGCCGCTTTGCGTGAACTGGCCGAACTATGCGGGGCTCCGGTCACATCGACGTTGATGGGCCTTGGCGCGTATCCGGCCTCGGGCGACGCATGGCTAGGGATGCTTGGGATGCATGGCACCTATGAAGCCAATATGGCGATGAACCAGTGCGATGTGATGTTTTGCTTTGGCGCGCGCTTTGATGATAGGGTCACGGGTCGGCTGGATGCATTTTCCCCTGACAGCATCAAGGTGCATATCGATATCGACCGCAGCTCAATCAACAAGACCATCCGCGTCGATTTGCCGATCGTGGCCGATGTCGGCATCGCCTTGCAACAGATGATCGACGTCTGGAAGGGGCGCAAATATAAGCCGCAGCCGCTGACCGAATGGTGGGCGCGGATCAAGGGATGGCGCGCGGTGGAATGTTTGAACTATCCCGGCAGCGCCGCCGAAATCATGCCGCAATATGCCATCGAACGGCTGTTTGCCGCAACGAAGGACAAGGCCCCGATCATCACGACCGAAGTTGGACAGCACCAGATGTGGGCGGCGCAGCATTTCCATTTTGATGCGCCTAACAAATGGCTGACCAGTGGCGGCCTTGGCACGATGGGTTATGGCCTGCCTGCCGCCATTGGCGCACAAATGGGCAATCCCGACGCGCTGGTCATCGATATCGCCGGTGAAGCATCGATCCAGATGAACATTCAGGAAATGGGCACCGCCACCCAATATCGCCTGCCGGTGAAGGTCTTCATCCTCAACAATGAATGGATGGGCATGGTCCGCCAATGGCAGGAACTGACCTATGAAAGCCGCTATTCCGAAAGCTATTCGGACAGCCTGCCCGACTTTGTCGCATTGGCCGAAGCCTATGGCTGGAAAGGCATACGTTGCGAAAAGCCGGAGGAACTGGACGCGGCCATTGCGGAAATGCTTGCCTATGATGGCCCCGTCATGTTCGATTGCCGCGTTTCGAAAAAGGCGAATTGCTTCCCGATGATCCCGTCGGGCGCCGCGCACACGGAGATGATCCTGAATTCCGACGAAGTTTCCGGAACGATGGACGATGAAGCAAAGGCGCTGGTATAATGCATATCAAGGAAGAAATCTCCGAACGGCACGTGCTGACGCTCACCGTTGATAACGAAGCCGGTACATTGGCCCGAATCGCCGGCATGTTCACATCGCGCGGGTACAATATCGATAGCCTTACCGTCGCCGATATTAGCGAAGACCATACGACAAGCCGCATCACCATTGTCACCAAAGGCCCACCGCCCGTCATCGACCAGATTATCGCGCAGTGCGAACGTCTGGTACCGGTGCACAAGGTAACCGACCTGACCGAGGCAGGCCCCCATGTCGAACGCGAACTGGCGCTGGTAAAGGTCCAGGGGTCCGGCGACCAGAGGGTCGAGGCGATGCGGTTGGCCGACATTTACCGTGCCCGCGTCATAGACGCGACGGTCAGCAGCTTTATTTTTGAAATCACAGGTGGCCCCGACAAGATCGACACCTTCGTCACATTGATGCGCGAAGTCGGCCTTGTCGAGGTTGGCCGCACCGGAATTGTTGGCCTGATGCGGGGCAGCGAAGCGAGTTAAATATAAGGGATTCAAAACCGCCGTCACCCTGAACTTGTTTCAGGGTCCTGCTTTCGACGGCGCAATATTAAGACCCTGAAACAAGTTCAGGGTGACGATAATGGAAAAGGGAATATTAAGATGAAGGTTTATTACGACGCCGATTGTGACCTCGGCCTCATCAAGGACAAGAAGATCGCGATTGTCGGCTATGGCAGTCAGGGTCATGCCCATGCGCAAAACCTGCGCGACAGCGGCGTTGCCGATGTGGCGATTGCCTTGCGCGCTGGATCAGCCACCGCAAAGAAGGCCGAAGCCGCCGGTTTCAAGGTCCTCGCCAACGCCGATGCCGCGGCTTGGGCGGACATTTTGATGATCCTTGCACCCGACGAGCATCAGGCGGCAATCTATGCGGATGACCTGCACGCCAATATGAAGCCCGGCGCGGCACTCGCCTTTGCCCATGGCCTCAACGTCCATTTCGGCCTCATTGAACCACGCGCCGATGTCGATGTCATCATGATCGCCCCCAAGGGCCCCGGCCATACGGTCCGCAGCGAATATCAAAAGGGCGGCGGCGTCCCCTGCCTGATCGCCATTGCGCAAGATGCCAGCGGCAACGCACATGACATCGCGCTTGCTTATGCCAGCGGTGTTGGCGGCGGACGCAGCGGGATTATCGAAACCAACTTCCGTGAAGAGTGCGAAACCGATCTGTTCGGCGAACAGGCCGTTCTATGCGGCGGCATCACCCATTTGATCCAGGCCGGATTCGAAACCCTGACCGAGGCGGGATATGCCCCGGAAATGGCCTATTTCGAATGCCTGCATGAAACCAAGCTGATCGTCGATTTGCTCTATGAAGGCGGCATTGCCAATATGCGCTATTCAATCAGCAACACCGCCGAATATGGCGACATCACCACAGGTCCTCGCATCATCACCGATGAAACCAAGGCCGAAATGAAGCGCGTTTTGGCCGACATCCAGTCGGGCCGCTTCGTCAAGAATTTCGTGCTCGACAACCGCGCCGGTCAACCCGAACTGAAAGCCGCGCGCAAGGCGGCGGCTGCCCATCCGATCGAAGCCACAGGCGCCCAATTGCGCGCCATGATGCCATGGATCGCAAAGAATAAGTTGGTCGACCAAGCAAAAAACTAGGCAGTTGGGTTTAAGGGGACAGTCCCTAAAGGGACAGTCCCCGGAGCTGTGTCCTACGGGGACGGTCCCCTTGGGGACTGCCCCCATCGTCGTGTTAAGGGGACAGTCCCTAAAGGGACAGTCCCCGGCGTCGCGTTCCACGGGGACTGTCCCCTTGGGGACTGTCCCCAACACATCAGTCACTATCAAAGCTTGACTATTTAAGTGGACACATCAACATTGGTGCGTCCCCTTTTATTTTTGGAGCATCCCCCATGCGTAAACTCTTACTCGCCCTTCCCCTGTTGGCAGCCGTTCCCTTGATGGCGCAAAGCGCACCACAATTGCCCGGTGTCGCCGATGTGAGCCGCGTTGCCGCCGGCACATATAAAACAGACCCAGGCCATACGTTGATCGGCTGGCGCGTCAGCCATTTCGGCTTCAACGATTATTTCGGTATTTTTGGCGACGCCACCGGTACTCTGGATATTGATCCTACAAACCCGAATGCGGCCAAGGTCGACATCACTATTCCGGTTGGCAAATTGACGACTGCCAGTGCAGGCTTGACCGGCCATATGCTGGCGCCCGGTAAGAATGGCGGGAAAGCCGACTTTTTCGGTGCTGCCCCTGCAGATGCCAAATTTGTGTCGACCAAAGTCGAAGCCAGCGGCATGACGGCAAAGATCACAGGCGATCTGACGCTTAATGGCGTAACAAAGCCCGTTGTACTGGACGCAAAGTTTTCGGGCGCAGGTAACAATCCGTTCAACAAGAAAGCCACGGTCGGCTTTCACGCCACCACGACCATCAAGCGGAGCGAATTTGGCGTGTCTTATGGCGTTCCGGTTATTTCCGACGACGTGGCGCTCGATATTTCAGTCGCGTTCGAAAAAGCGTCCTGATGTTGGGGAAAGTCCCCGCATGAAGCAACGCCGGGGACTGTCCTTTTATGGACGGTCCCCACGTAGGACGTAGACTATGAGGACAGACGTTTTACCGCCTGCCCCCATGCCGCCCACAAATCATGCTCCGAATTTGGCGTCATCGGGGAATGTTGGCCAATTCACATCGCCTTGCTTAATGAATCCCGCGATGTCTTTGAGCCACATCGCCCGCACTTCAGCGTTAAAGTTGAGGTAGAGTTTTCCATCAACCACGCGATATTGTTTCGGATCACCGGGTGCGAGATAGCCGCGTGCCATTGCCCATGAACAATGACCGCCATATTGCGGCGCGAATGCCGCCGGATCGGCTTTGAAAGCTTCGGCGTTTTCAGCATTCGCAAAATGATAGTCGGCACCGTCATAACGCACGGTAAACGCCGCATTGCCCTTTACAGGCGTGCCATTGCCGCGAAAATAGCTGACGGTATCAAAACCATTAACCGCGACACCCTCATTTTGCGAGGCAACATAGACCGGACGAGCCACTGCGGTTTCGGCAAACACCAACGGTGCAGCAACTCCAGTGGCAAGAATCAGGAGCAAAATTTTCTTCACGCGACACACTCCATAAAAAAGGTGCCTGACCGCTATGATGAGGGGGGGGCCATATTACGGTCAGGTTATTACCCTGTTCGGTGGTCCGGTCCATTTGGTTTCAAGGTACGAAATTTAATTCTCGAAATTTTGAAAAATCACCCAAGCCCCCCAACAAATCCGCCACCGCCTGTCCAAAAAGCCCCGTCACCCCACCCAAAAAAAACGTCACCCTGAAACAAATTGTGCTCTGCAGGCCTTCGGCTCTAGAGTGACAGTTATATTTAAGGCAAGAACCAATCCCCCTCCCGCTTGCGGGAGGGGTTAAGGGAGGGGGCGTGCCGCAGGCGCGCCTTGGGACCTTACCGACTCAGCCTCCCCCAGCCCCTCCCGCAAGCGGGAGGGGAGGCATGTGCGCCAGTTCACCCCCCGCTTGCGGGAGGGGAGAAAGAGGACCAAGTCCCTCTCCCTTGAAGGAGACAGGGGCGAGAGATATTCAAACAAGCAATGCTCTCAACGCAAAAACCTATCCGCGGTAAACCTTGTCCAGATTTTCCTTCGCCGCGCGATACTCGCTTTCCAGCTGGTCGACAAATTCGGCCACCGTCTTCACGGCTTTAACGGCGCCTATTCCTTGGCCGGAGCCCCATATATCCTTCCACGCCTTGGCCTCGCTGTTGCCACCGGATCCGAAGTCCATGGTCGAAATATCGCCCTTGGGCAGGTTATTGGGGTCCATACCAGCGCGTTCGATTGACTGGCGCAGATAGTTACCGCTGACGCCGGTGAACAGGTCGGAATACACAATATCGGCGGCCTTTGCCTCTACGATATTGTCCTTATATCCTTCGACCGCATTGGCTTCTTTGGTCGCGATAAACGCGCTGCCGATATAGGCGAGGTCTGCGCCCATTGCCTGCGCCGCCAAAACGGATGCGCCGTGGGCAATCGAACCCGAAAGCGCGACAGGCCCATCAAACCATTCCCGGATTTCACGCATCAAAGCGAAAGGCGACGTAACGCCGGCGTGACCACCTGCTCCCGCTGCGACCGGGATTAAGCCATCCGCGCCCTTTTCAATCGCCTTGTGCGCGAAACGGTCGTTGATGACATCATGCAGGACAATTCCGCCCCAGCTATGCACGGCCTTATTCAATTCTTCCTGCGCGCCCAAAGATGTAATGGTCACAGGCACCTGCCATTTGGCGCAGGTCGCGATATCTTCTTGGAGGCGGTTGTTCGATTTATGCACGATCTGGTTGACGGCATAAGGTGCGGCCGGACGGTCTGGATTGTCGCGGTTATGCGCGGCCAGTTCCTCGGTAATCTGGTGCAGCCATTCGTCAAGCTGGCTTGCCGGACGGGCATTCAGCGCGGGAAAGGATCCGACGACGCCTGCCTTGCATTGCGCGATCACCAATTCGGGACCCGAAACGATGAACAATGGGGAACCGATAATCGGCAGACGGAGTTTGTCAAAAATTGCCGGAAGAGCCATAGGTCGAATCCTCTCTTAATTGCGTGTTTAATCGCCGGTTAGCCACAGCCGGTTGTCGCTGTCAAATGGCGGTTTTACGAACAGCCGTGCCGTAGCGGCAAAGATAGGGTGTGGACCTTCGCTGTAGCTTTTATACCCCCCTCGACTTCATGGTCCGCCCGATGCAATAAGAGCTTATGACAAAACTTACCCATCTCGATGCCACAGGCGCTGCACATATGGTGGATGTGTCGACAAAGGCGGACACCGCGCGCGAGGCCGTTGCCGAAGGTCGCATTTCAATGTCACGCGACGCACTGGACGCGATCCGCGAAGGCACCGCCAAAAAAGGCGATGTATTGGCCACCGCGCGCATCGCGGGCATCATGGCGGCGAAGAAAACGGCCGAACTCATTCCCCTGTGCCATCCGACGATGCTGTCGAAAGTGGCCGTTGATTTTGCATTTGAAGAAAGCGGCATCCGCGCGACCGCTGTGGTCCGGTTGAATGGACAAACCGGCGTTGAGATGGAGGCGATGGCCGCAGTTTCGGTCGCGCTTTTGACTATATACGATATGGCCAAGGCGGTTGATAAGGGCATGGTGCTGTCCGGGATCCAGCTTCTATCGAAGACGGGCGGGAAATCCGGCGAATGGAGCCGCGGCGAATGTTAAATGTCGCGGAGGCACAAGCCCGATTATTGGCGCTGGCCGATCCACTGCCCCCGATCAGCAGGCCGGTTGCCGCCTGTGTCGGCCATTATCTTGCTGAACCGGTCATCGCACGGCGCACGCAACCATCGGCAGATTTATCGGCAATGGATGGCTATGCCATTCGCTTTGCCGACTTGCCCGGCCCTTGGCACGTTATTGGCGAAAGCGCGGCGGGGCGGCCCTTTTCCGGCGATGTCGGTCCGGGCGAAGCCGTGCGGATTTTTACAGGCGCGCATGTGCCAAAGGGCGCCGACAGCATTTTGATACAGGAAGAAACTTCGCGTGACGGCGTCACCCTGAATCTGGCCGGTGATGGGCCACCGGAAACCGGCGCGCATATCCGGCGCAAGGGTGGAGATTTTTCAAAGGGCGACGCTCTTTTGACACCGGGCCAAAGGTTGAATGCAGGGGCCATAGCCGCTGCGGTGATGGCAGGATATGGCGCGCTTTTTGTCGGTCGGCGACCCAAAATCTCGATCATTGCAACCGGCGATGAGCTGCAACCGGCAGGGGTCGAGTGCGATGATGCCCATATCCCTTCGTCAAACAATGTCATGTTGTCGGCGATGCTGGCGTCCCTGCCCTGCGACATTGACGACAGGGGGATCGTTGCCGACCGGCTTGAAGACATCGAGGCAATGCTGCGTGCGTGCATCGGATCCGACATTATAGTGACCAGCGGCGGCGCGTCGGTGGGCGATCATGATCTTGTGCAACCGGCATTGCGGAACGTCGGTGCCGAGATTGATTTTTGGAAAGTTGCTATGCGGCCGGGCAAGCCGTTGATGGCGGGTCGGCTTGGATCTTCGGTTGTGCTGGGATTGCCGGGGAACCCCTCCTCCGCCTTTGTCACCGCGTTTTTGTTCCTGTTGCCTTTATTGCGACATTTGGCCGGGTCCAAAGCTCCATTTCCGGAGAGTTTTCTGCTGCGGGATGAATGCACATTGCCCGAACCGGGCCCACGCACCGAATATTTCCGCGCTTTGATAATAAATAGTTATATTTCAGATATTTACAGACGCGACAGCGGCTTAATAACCCCACTTTCGGAGGCCAATGCCCTGATCATCAACCCCCGGAAAAACCTGCCCCAAGCTTCAGCCGAGTCAAAAAGATATTATCATTTGTTGGATTGAATGTTGGGAAAGTACGGAATTTATTGTTCTTGACTTGATCCAATATGTTCCCTAATCGTTCCTGCCATGTTCAAACCATCGGGAACACGATAATGCTCACCGCGAAACAACATGAATTGCTTCTTTTCATTCATCAACGCCTGGAAGGCAGCGGTATCTCTCCTTCTTTTGAAGAGATGAAGGAAGCTTTGGACCTGAAGAGCAAGTCAGGTGTGCACCGGTTAATTGGCGCGCTTGAAGAACGTGGATTTATCCGGCGGCTGGCCAATCGTGCCCGCGCACTTGAAGTGATGAAGATGCCCGAAGGCGGGAGCAGCAGGTCGGCTACGATCACCAAGCTGACCCCTGCCATCGCTTCAAACAAGGCGCAGGTCAATCTGCCAGTGGCGGCCAATGACGTTCTGGAAATTCCTTTGCACGGCAAGATCGCTGCCGGTGTTCCGATTGAGGCGTTGGAGGGTCAAAGCTCGCTTTCGGTGCCGATGGCTTTGTTGGGCAGCGGAGAGCATTATGCGCTTGAGGTGTCGGGCGACTCTATGGTCGAAGCGGGCATTTTGGACGGCGACTATGCCCTGATCAAAAAAGCGAACACAGCGCGGGATGGCGAAATTGTCGTTGCCTTGGTGCGCGGTGAAGAAGCAACCTTGAAATATCTGCGCCGTGATGGACAAAGGATCCGGTTGGACCCCGCCAATCAGGCTTACGAACCGCAATATTTCGAGGCGCATGAGGTTGAGGTGCAGGGCAAGCTTGCGGGGCTATTACGGCGCTATCATTGAGGTAGGTCGGCCTGTGCCCTTGCGGCACGGGCGGCCTTTACCCAGGGATAATGCGCGTTGTTGTCATTGACGGTCACAAGCCTGTTTTGTGGTAAATAGAAGGCCAGCCCCCCGGTTTCGGAGAGCATTTTCCTATCTGCCTTGAACCATCTGGGCCGACAAGAAAATGGCAACCACCGGTCGCTGATCACGATATCAACCCGCTTGCACGCCGCTGCCATTTCCATCGCCGGTATCGGATATGGCGTTCGGGTGGCAAGGATCAACCACTTTCGCCCGTCGCGGAGTATCGATATGACGCAGTTATCAGGCGAACATTGCGCGCCGCGCCATCGTTCAATCGCTATCGGCTCAACCTGTGTTCCCGCCTTTTCCATCAACATATCCCGAGAAAACTCGCCAATTTGCGAACGTGAAAACGCAACATCCCCATCGGGCTGGACCAAAGCCAAATGCTGCCCATCCCCCGTCACCAAAATGTCAGGGCGCGGCGAAGTGAACATCGCAAGAAATCCGGCTACCAACGATACAAACCCTGCAAACCGCAATCGGCTCTTCAGTAACCCTGCGATCAACCCTCCCCCAATAATGGCCAGAAACGCCCAAAGCGGCATAGCCGGCAACATTGTGACGGCTCCAGGCAGTCCGCTGAAATATCGCGCAATCATCAGGATTGCCATGATACCCTGCCCCGCAATCCACCAGAATGGCGCGCCTAATCCTGCAATATCCGCAATCAAAGCCAATGCTTGCGAGGGCATTATGATAAAAGTGGTCAATGGGATGGCAACAACATTGGCCAATGCACTATACATTCCAGTGCGATGGAAATGGAACAAGGCGATTGGTGCCAACACCAGCTCTATCGCGACACCGGTGATGATCAAAGTAACCAAGCCGCGCGCCATCCGCGCAATAAAACCCTCTTCTTGTAGTGCGGTCCATTGCTTCATCCACGCCGTTTCGTGCAAAAGTAAAATAGTTGTCACCGCAGCAAAGCTGAGCTGGAAACTTGGCCCCGCCATAGATTCCGGCCAAAGCAGCAAAATGACGCAGGCTCCAAATGCGACCAGTCGAAGCGTCAGTGCATCCCGTCCTATTGCCAGGGCAAGAAGGATAAGAAGGGCCGCAATGCATGACCGGACCGTTGGAACTTCTGCACCTGCGAGCAACGTATACGCAACTGCGCCCAAGGCCGCAAAGCACGCCGATAATAACGGAACCGTAAGTCGAAGCGCGACGGGGGGAATTAACGACAAGGTTCTGCTGCTCAAAAGGAACAGGAAACCTACCACAGCGGTGACGTGCAAACCGCTGATCGATAACAGATGCGCCATTCCGCTATCTCGCATGGCCTGTGCATCCACCGGATCAATATTCCCTTGATCGCCGGTTATCAGTGCGGCGCCGATTTCGCCCGTGGTTTTGGGCATTTGGCGAATGATATGCTGGGTCAACGCTGTGCGAGCATCGCCGATAATCGAGCCATCTTCAGAATTTTTATAAATCGAAACCGGGCCAATCGCGCTTCCGGTCGCGCCAATGCCTTGGAACCAGGCGCGCCTCGCAAAATCATATCCTCCGGGCAAGGCCGGCGCAGCGGGCGGCATCAGCCGCGCGCGGGTCAAAATAATTGCACCGACCATGAAATTCTTGTTTTCATATTGTTCGGGCTTGAGGTTGATCCTGATTTTTGGCGGCAGGCTGTGCTGACCGCCGGTTTTCAGTTCAAGGCGAACAACGTCGCGCGCTCCAAGCCTTTCGACCTTTGCAATTCTGCCGTACAATGTGCCAACCCAGATTTTACCCAAAACCGGGGCGGCAACCTGATCAGATTTTACCGCGATGGCGCCATAACCCACCGACAGGGCAATGCCGGCTATCACAAGCACCTGGCCAAATCTGCGTTCGAAACCGACATATATTCCGCCGATCGAAATCGATCCGAAGATCAAAAGGAACGGAACAATCCTGTCCGTTCCTGCAAATTGCCAAAGTCCAATCCCAATCCCGATAAATACGGGCAACCACAGCGGCAATTGATCGCGTTCATGATCGAACCAATTTTCTATCCGAGGGATGATATGGGTTGGATATACAATTTTCCATCGTCGCGCGCGCATACAATAGCCGAAAAACCCAATCATGTCAGGAGCGTAGCATCTATGTCACAGATAACAAATATAACTACGGCGAAACTAAATGCTTTGCCTTGACGACCGTGTATTTTCACACCATTGCCGACAAAATGATAATGCCGGTTTCTCCAGCAGAAATAGCGGCAGTTGAGGGGCCTAAAGCAAACACATCTGGCGTTTATTATGCCTTTTGTCGAACATGGAACTTGGTTTGGGAGTGTGCTTGAACCATGGGGCTTGAAACAGGGACATCCGGTGCACCGGGTTGAAAATAATGGAGTTTGAAAATGGCTGAAAACAATGCAACGCTGACAATTGGGGATAACAGCTACGCACTGCCTATAATGAAAGGCAATGAGGGGCCTGACGTTCTAGACATCCGTAAATTATACGGTGCTTCGGACCATTTCACATTCGACCCCGGCTTTACTTCAACGGCAAGTTGTGAATCAGCCATTACATTCATTGATGGTGACGAAGGCATTTTGCTTCACCGTGGCTACTCAATTGAAGAGCTCTCCGAAAAATCGAGTTTCATGGAGGTTTCGTACCTTTTACTGAACGGAGAGTTGCCCAGTAAAACGCAGTTGAGCGAATTCAGCCACACCATTTCACGGCATACAATGTTGCATGAACAACTTGCGACCTTTTATCGCGGTTTTCGTCGCGACGGCCATCCGATGGCGATCATGTGCGGTGTAGTCGGGGCGTTATCGGCATTTTATCATGACTCCACCGACATCAGCGATCCAACCCATCGCATGATTTCGAGCCATCGGTTGATCGCAAAGATGCCGACAATCGCCGCAATGGCCTATAAATATTCCATAGGTCAGCCCTTCCTTTATCCGGATAACAGCCTGTCTTATACAGGTAATTTTCTTCGCATGACCTTTGGCGTGCCGGCGGAACCTTATGTGGTAAATCCGGTCATCGAGCGGGCGTTGGATCGCATTTTCATTTTGCACGCCGACCATGAACAAAACGCATCCACCTCCACGGTGCGCCTGGCCGGTTCGTCCGGTGCAAATCCATTTGCTTGCATCGCGGCAGGCATTGCATGCCTCTGGGGCCCAGCACATGGCGGGGCTAATGAAGCCGCGCTTAACATGCTTCGCGAAATTGGGACGCCTGACCGAATTCCGCATTATATCGAACGCGCAAAGGACAAGAATGATCCGTTCCGTTTGATGGGCTTCGGACATCGCGTTTATAAAAACTACGACCCTCGGGCGACCGTGATGCAGAAAACGGTAAGAGACGTTTTGACTGAATTAAAGGTGAGCGATCCAATTTTTGACGTGGCGCTTCAGCTTGAAGAAATGGCATTGAACGACCCATATTTCATCGAAAAGAAACTGTTCCCCAATGTCGATTTTTATTCTGGAATAATCTTGTCGGCTATTGGTTTCCCGACAGAAATGTTCACGGTATTGTTCGCCCTTTCCCGAACCGTCGGCTGGGTCGCGCAATGGAACGAGATGATTTCGGATCCAGGCCAGAAAATCGGACGCCCGCGTCAGCTTTATACGGGCCCACAGTTGCGCTCTTACCCCTCATTTGATGATCGGTAACCGGTCAGGAGTTTGGAAGGCGGAGGACGAATTTGGCTCCTCCCCCTTCTGATTCCGTTACCATAAGTTCGCCACCCATGGCGCGTGCCAGTCGACGGGAAATATAAAGACCCAGACCGCTACCGCCGTCACCCGATCTGCCAAGCCTTTCAAATTTTTGAAAAACTTTTTCGCGGTCATCAACGGATATTCCTTTTCCCTCGTCGCTGACAGTTACAACGGCATATCCGTCGATGGTCGCAGTTTCGATAATTACGGTTGTACCGTCGGACGAATACCGAATGGCGTTATTGACCAAGTTTAGCAGAATTTGTAATGTTCTGCGGAATTCGGCAATTGCTACGACATTTGTAATATCCGTCGGTGTAGTGATTTTAATTCGGTGATCGGCGGCTTTTAGCGCGAGTAATCCGGCAACCCTCCGCGCTACATCGCCCAATTCAATGGTGTCGCGAGCCGTCTGAAAATCGCTCCGTTCTACCGCTTCCAAATCACCCAGATCATCAACCAATGCCGACAAATGCCGCGCGGCATTGGCTATATCTCGGGCATAAAGTGCATAATTTTCTCGTATCGGCCCCTGCAACTCTGCACCGATTGTTTCCGCATTCGCTATTATTCGCCCCAGTGGTTGCCTCAGAACAGGTGCTAGATTCTTGCCAAAAAGATTGCCCGCTACATCGCTGCCCACTGTATTTACCGCCGGTAATGTCGGCTCGCAAAGCGCCTCAAATCGGAGCCTGTATCCCGCGATTACTTGCTGGTCATCCATTATTGGCTGGCCGCTGACATCAATGGTCAAACCATCAAATAACCGCTTGAATGGTGTATTCTTGAAAATGGCTCCAACTGACATTGCGTCAATAAGACTTGATAAGGTTTCGCCGTTTTCGAAAACATTTGAAAGCACGTCTGCGCCACTTTTGCCAAAGTCAGAGGATACTAAACCGTGTGCCGTAATACCCTTCGCATTTATTAAACGTACCTTTTGATCAAAGATCATCTCGTTTTCGAACCGGGACGACGTTGTTGATGATAACAGATCCTTCTTTTTGGATACAGGCAATGCCCGCCATCCAACAATCGAAACTTTGGCGATGTGCGGCGTAGGATATACTTCGATCCAAAGCTCCAGATACTCGTCGGTGTCGGCAACGCGGACTGCGCGTGATAGCTTCATTTGCAAGTTGAGTGATAACTTGATGATCTTGGCGATTGCCGGAACCGCAAGTAATCCACCGTCCACCCCACCAGCTCGCCGATTTAACCGCAGCAAAGCATCGTCAGCGCGCAGCAGCCGCCCGTCCAGATCGACTTCTCCGCAAATTGGGCGTGATAAGTTTGAACCGTTCATCCGGCTTTGCCCGAAGCTAGATATTGCGATCTTTCTGAAGCCCAGAACGCAATTTCTTCCAATGCATCTTCGCGCGTAATTTCACCATAACCCGCTTCAAAGACACCGAAGTCATGGGACGAAATACGGTCTCCGTAAAACAGAAGTATATTACGGATTGCTTGATCTTTGGCAATATCGCAGGCGGCAAGCATTAGAGCATATGGCGCCGGCGAAGATGCATTCAGCAGGTGTAACACATGATCATAATCCAATTCCAATTGGGCCGATAATGCCGCTACGTGTAAGCACAGACCGGAAACCTCTGGTCGAAAGAAATCTTTAACTTCCGCGTTGCTCGAAAAATGTACGATCTTTCTGGCGGCATCCAAAGCGCGATCAGCCTCGGAATATTGCGAAATCAGTAGTTTTGTTGATGAGATTATTTCAGGATTTCTGCCGCCTTCAGTAACCTCGACTGCCGCGACAATTCTCCAGCATAATTTGTGTAATAGCTCGGGAGACAGACCAAGAAAGCTGCTCCCTGCACCGAATTTATGCAAACTTTCCGCCGCTAACAATGTTTGCGCGGCATCCGCGATGTTACCATCCGAATGATCAAGCAATTTTGTGGCCAAAGTTGCCATTGGAGTTGCTAAAGACGCCTCTAGACGTTCTTCGGCTGTCCGCGCCAAAGTGAAATCAATTAAGTCTGCTTCACGTAAAAATCCCGAAGACGCCAGAACGCCCCAGGTTTTAGAAACATGCGAATTTGAAGCACTGTGTAGTTTGGCTTCCAGATCGGACACCAACTGGATAAGCTTTGCCGATACATTGTTAATTGTGGCTTCGCTTGGAGGATTCATTGCCTTTGGAAAAATAATTGCCGCGACGTCGCTGCACATTGCATGGACGTTGCTAGCATGCCGGGCTGCAACTTTGGATAATTCCAAATTTTCGTTAAAACCGTGATCCAACGGATTTTCCAAGCTGATTATGGCATCAATGGTAACCGTAAAAGGTTAACGTCACTTTAAGTCTAATCATTCTTTACGTGTTTTCTATCAGATAGATATCGCCCCCCGATAAGGAGTGCGAGCTGGGCTATCATCAAAAATTTAATTCCCATCAAAAATGCCGATGCCAACGCAAAAAAGACCAAGAAAATGGCAATAAGCGAGGGCGAGAATAATATGGTTTCTATCCAGCGGGGTAAGCTCAACCGTTGCGCCAGAACGGCCAACCCCATTATCATAGCCATGAAAATGATCGGATCGGATCCATCATTGCTATGCGAATGAGCAACCGCAAAACCTGATATGCAGATTATTAGCCAGAACAGCCGATCAAACCCAGCGCCGGTGTTCGGAACTTGTGCTGCGCCGCGAACAATTATATTTAGATAGTTGCAAAACAACGCTAACAACGCTGCAAACAAGGCCCAGATCGTCATATCGAACAGGGCAAATCCGACACTTACCGCGGCACATGTGCTGCCGAAAAATCTTAAGAGCGATGAAAGTCGATGTTTTTTCCAGATCTTAGGAGCCAACAAACCCGCGATGGGAGCGAATAGAAATCGCTCAACCCATCCCTTCGTTATTTCGGCGCGACTTTTGATGATATGTTGGCTTAGTCTCTCCGCTTTGTGTAAATCACCGAGTATCGCGATATCCATATTCTGCAAATTAGCTTGCATAATCGGAAGGAACGCGACCTTTTTTTGAATGGCGTGCCGAAGTAGAGACGACATCAAGCTCCAATCATCAGGAAGATCGCTGATGGTTTGAACCACATTGGCTTCAAGTGAAGCAAATCCTGCCCAGCGGGTATTTAGATCGATCCGTTCAAAGTCGGAATTTTCATCACGGCTATCTAATGTCGCTATATATGAAGTGTCTTGCGACATGAGTTGAGACATCAAAGCATCTGAATAAAAATGATCTTCTGCCAGAATGAAAAGCTTCATTCCATCTTGCACCAGCGATCGAAGATCATTGGGCGTTCGGGCAAACTCTATCGAAACTCCATCCTGCCGTAGGCGATCAACAAGCGCTAACAATGGGCCAGAAACATTGTCCACTTCGATAATAAAAAACGAGCAACCCGCGTTTCGAATGGCCTTTAACTGAAGCTCTAATACGCTTTGCCCCGCTACCTGAATCGCATCACGCCCAGGTTTCTCATCAGAAACATGTGCATTGACATTAGCGATCGATAGAAGGGCTACGCTATTAGCTTGGTGACCAGAGTTAGGCATCATGCAGCCCGATATGGGCTATCACGTCTCATTGCCAACAATTTTATTTGGAATGCATTTACAGAATGCGGCGATGTCCGCTGCATTCTGTGGCGACCCGGATAAGGTCCCGATAGCAACTTTAAATATTATGCTCTGATTTCGTGGGTCTCGATTTCGTTTATCGCAGCAACAATTTTTCGCAAAACCACAGGGTCGCCAGGAGCCCCATCCACCGCTTCGTCCGCTAAAACCATTAGCCGAGTTGCGCCAAAGCTTGCTGCCAACCCTTTTAATCGCCAACTTGTGTATTGCCAATTTGCGTCGCAACGCGACCGAGAAAGCAGGCTTAACTGCCTTTTTGCACTATCGACAAATGACGCACGAAGTTCCGCGATGAGCGTATCATCTTCGCCTGCAGCAGCTTTCAAGGCTGTGTCAAAAGAGCCATAATCTATAGACATTCAAAACTTATATCGAACATAGGGTTAACTTTGCGTTTCCCTGTGGATAAAATATGGTAAACAGGTTGTTATGACTGCACGATCAAAAATTATCGGCCTCAACAGGCAAATGGAACCGAGCGAATTGGCAATAGATTTGCAGGTTTCCGAAGCTTCGACAGATAGCTCACCTTTCATAACCGACGCGGACCTTGAAGGTGGTGATCCTGAGCTTGATTGGGAATATCAAAATGATAGCACAAGTAACTGGAAACAATATATAATTCCTTGCTTCATACTTGCTCTTTCTATTTCCTGGACTGCCTTTTTTACGGTTGTATATTATGCAGAAGCGTCGCTTGGGCTGTCGATCGAACGCTCAATTTCTTTAATCAGCATGTGGGCTATGCCGATGCTGTTACTTGCAGTTGGCTGGCTGATTACGATGCGACACAGTCGCTCAGAATCGGTGCGTTTTGGCAATGTCGCGTTATCGCTTAGAAAAGAAAGCATGGCGCTTGAGCGTAGAATGCGGACTGTTAACGAAGAAATTTCTATGGCGCGCCAATTTTTGGCGCAAAATGCACTTGAATTGGAATCAGTTGGAAAGCGTTCATCCCAACATATGATTGAAGCGGCCGGGATATTGTCGGAAGCATTGGCCGACAGTGACCAAAAGGCGAAGACTTTAGAAACGGTCAGTAACGCCGCGACGACGAATCTCGAGCAATTACGCAAGCATTTGCCGGTGGTTACAAGCGCGGCCAAAGATGTAACGAACCAGATAGGCAGCGCGGGAAGCAACGCGCAGCTTCAAATAAAACTTTTAATATCAGGCCTTGAGCGCATCAGCGAAGCAGGCATTTCAACGCGGGAATATATTGATCAGGTAGGCACGCGCGCCGACGTGGTTTTCGAGAAACTCGACAAAATATCTCGTGAAAGTGCCAGTACCCTGGAAATTGCAAGCACCGAAAGCGAAAAGCGGGCGGCTGTGTCGGCTGAGCTTTTAAGCAATGCAGCCGATAATATGATTCAAAAAGTGGGATCAACTCTCAACAATTTGGATCACTTTGTGGAAAAGAGCGCAGCGAAAATTGGTGAGAATTTATCGGAGGTCGAAAAAAGTCTCTCCGGATTATCACAACAATCGGAAGAAGAACGAGGGCGGATATTCGCCATCATCGGCGAAGTTGAAAAGCATATTGGATTAAGTTCCGCCAGAATTACGGAAATAGATCAGGCCGCGACCGACCAAACGGCAAAGTTGGCGTTTGCCGTTTCAGCGCTAAGCGAAAGTACGCGGGCTGTTGGCGCCGACCTGAATAATAATCAGCATATAACACAATCACTTATGGAACTTTCAAATCGACTGTTAACAGCACTGAATGCCGTTAATACAGAAATTTCCAGCAAGATTCCTGAATCCATTGCAATGATGGATTCGCAATTTTCGTCTGCGGCCGAACAACTCAATACCGCTTCGGGTAGCGCAAATGAACTTAATGCGCTCAGTGAAGCACTGATCGAAAAAACACATATTCTTGGGAACATGATCCACGATCAGCGGGAAAATGTTGAGAAAATTATGGCCGACAGCGATGCACATTTTGTTGCCCGCCATGAACAGGTCGAAACACTCACGTCCGCGCTCGCCGAAACACGTACCTTGCTTGATGCAATTACCGAAGAGGCACAAGCCAAGCTGAACGAGTCACTCAACGGATTGCGTGAAACCACGCAAAAGGCAGCTCATGACAGCCGCGAGATTATTGATGCAGAGCTTGTTCATGTTGCGGACCGGTTGATCGAACAGAATCAACAGTCCCTAGCCAAGGCAATCGACGTCCAGATCAAATCAATGAGTGAGCTTGTTCAAACAGCCGTTGAACGAAATCTGTCGTTGTCAGAGGCGTCAACAATTGCGATCACGGCTCAGATTGCAGAGTTAAATGAGCTCGCAAACAATCTCGAAAAGCGCATCACGGAAAATCGCAATAGCTTCGAGGGAATTGACGACGACAGTTTCTCGAGACGCATGGTTCTGCTCACGGAATCCTTGAATTCCACGTCTATTGACGTTGCCAAGATACTTTCCAATGAAGTGACCGACACTGCCTGGGCAGCTTATCTAAAAGGTGACAGAGGCGTCTTTACCAGGCGTGCGGTTCGGCTTTTGGATGCTGGTGAAACGCGGACAATTGCAACGCACTACGGACAGGATGCGGAATTTCGTGAGCATGTAAATCGCTACATTCATGATTTCGAAGCCATGATGCGCGTTTTGCTTAGCACGCGTGACGGGAACGCAATCTGTGTTACGTTGCTTTCATCCGATGTCGGCAAGCTATATGTTGCCTTGGCCCAAGCGATTGAACGGCTTCGCAATTGAACTTAGTTATTGGGTGGTGATATAAGAAAGTCGAAACTATGGCGGGTTATCCAGCCATAATTGTAATTTGCATAATATAGCGCAAAGAGTGCCGCCGACAAAAGCGTCGTTCGCAAAATGATCAAGCCTGGACGAAAATTCCCCGGTGCACTGTCCGCCTGACCGGGTATTCTCTCCATGCCCAATTCTTCGTGTGTCTTAACGCCGATCGGTAATATCACAAACGCACTCATTACCCAAAAAAGCGCATAGATCGCTATGATTGATGTTAAACTCATGCTGTTTCCAAAATTATGACGTCTACAATCGGCTTTTTGCCGGTCCAACTGGTCGCGACACGGCGAACTGCCAATCTCACGTTTTCGCGCAATTTTTCAAAGTCGCCTTTATTTTCACGAACGGCTTTTACGACTGCGTCGGTTGCATCATCAATGAAATCTTCCAAATCTTCTTCGATGGGAATTCCGTGTAACCGTATCTGTGGATTTCCCAGCAAACGATCCTGACTATCCAGAGCAAGCGCCACAGAAATCAAGCCATACCATGATAATTTGCGCCGTTCGTTCATGGTAACGCCATCCGCAGCAATGATCGTATCCCCGTCTAGTATCAGCCTGCCGGTTCTCTCTTTCCCAATTATTTCGGGATTGCCCGGCGCAAGGCGGACGACATCACCATTGGATTGAACAAGCGTATTTTCTACACCATGGGCTTTCGCAAATCTGGCCTGTTCAGCCATATGACGGCGTTCACCATGCACAGGGACCAGAACAGAAGGCCGTATCCAATCATAGAGCTTTGCCAATTCCGGTTGCCCCGGATGACCGGAAACATGGACATGGGCCTGCTTCTCGGTGACCGTCAGGATGTTTCGTTCGGCAAGTTTATTCATTATGACACCAATAGCGATTTCATTGCCCGGTATCTGTTTCGACGAGAATATGACGGTATCGCCTTCTTCTAATTTGACCGGATGGTTTCCGTCTGAAATGCGCGCCAGCGCCGCTCTCGCTTCGCCCTGCCCCCCCGTTGCAACCACCATAACATCTTTTCTCGCCAAACCGTCGACCGCCTCCATATCAACTGTTTTAGGCAATTCTTTAAGGTAGCCATTGGCTTGAGCCGCTTCAATTATTCGGTGCAATGAACGCCCGGCGAAGCATAATGTCCTGCCAGTTTCGCGCGCGACTTCACCCATTGTTTGCAGGCGTGCCGCGTTAGAAGCAAAAGTCGTAAGCAACACCCGACCTTTCGCTGCTTTTACAGACCGCAAGAGATCGGCCTTCACGCTACCTTCGCTTCCGCTATCGCCTGAATTAAACGCGTTGGTTGAATCGCATATCAAAGCCAATATGCCGTCATTTCCAATTGCGGTGAGTTGCTCTTCAGTGGATGGCAGTCCGATAACGGGTTGCTCGTCCAATTTCCAATCACCGGTGTGAAAAACCTTGCCGTAAGGGGTTGATATGACACAAGCGCTCATTTCAAGAATTGAATGTGCGAGAGTGACAAACTGGAACCCAAAGGGTCCCAAGTCGAAACTGCCTTCCATCGGAATGATATTCAGCTCAACGCTGTCCGCGATTCCTTCTTCTTCCAATTTACCGCGTATAAGAGTGGCCGTGAAAGGCGATGCATAAAGCGGCACGCCAAGGTCCGCAGCAAAATAAGCGACCGCGCCAATATGATCTTCATGCCCATGTGTCAGAACGATGCCCAGAAGATCGTCCTTACGCTGTTCGATAAAATCCAAATCCGGCAATACCAAATCGATGCCGGGATATTCTGAATTTGCAAATGTCAGGCCAAGGTCAACCATAACCCATTTACCCTGACAGCCATAGAGATTGACATTCATGCCAATCTCGTTCGACCCGCCGAGCGCCAGGAAAAGAAGTTCATTTTTCGGGGTAGTCATTTTTGTTTGTCTCTATTCCTGTATAAAAGCGCTAGCCCCCGCAGCGTCAAATCCGGTTCTACCCGGTCAAATAAATGGCCATGTTGCTGAAATAATATGGCAAGACCTCCGGTTGCGATAACCGTAACTGGATTGCCAATTTCAGCTTTCATTCGTGCAATCATCCCTTCGATCATCGCCACATAGCCCCAATAGATACCAATCTGCATTTGTCCAACAGTTGTCGTACCAATTACACTTTCATTTGGCGGCGGTTCGATTGCAATCCGCGGCAACATGGCAGCTGCGGCGTAAAGGGCATCGAGACTGAGATTAACGCCCGGCGCAATGCTGCCGCCGCGATACGATCCATCAGGGCCGATATAGTCAAATGTTGTTGCGGTACCAAAGCTGATAACCAACTTATCACCCGGGGCAATGGCCTGGGCCGCAATCGCATTGACCGCGCGGTCCGCACCAACGGATTTTGGTTCGGCAACCTTTAGGTCAATGCCCCATTCCATCGAGCCACGTCCGGCGACCAAAGCGTCACAACCAAAATAATTGCTAGCCAGCAATTGCAAATTGTGAAGTGCGCGGGGCACAACCGTGGCAATAATGACTGCCTTGATATCAGACCGTTGGAAACCAGCCATCTGAATCAATTGATCAAGCCAGACGGCATATTCATCAGCCGTGCGCCGGGCATCAGTGGCGATGCGCCATCGTTTCACAATTTCTCCGCTATCGTCGACCAGCGCGAATTTGACGTTGGTGTTGCCGGTATCAATGGCGAGCAGCATAGTCGGTCCTCTGCTTAAACAAGAAAAACATCGGCGGCATGAATGGCATGGATCGTCCCATCCGCCAAGCGAAGCAGCAACGCCCCGTCTGCGGTCAGCCCGCCGTAAAGTCCATCTTCGCGTTCCCCATTGGGTAGCTGCACCGAAAGCGCCGTTCCAACGGGATGAGCCGCCTTTTGCCATTCCGTGGTCAACGCTTGCAAACCATATTGACGCCAGCGCGCCAACCAGATTGCCATGTTCGATGCCAAAATCTCCGTGACGGCTTGCGAATGCGGTGGCAGGACGCCAAGTGTTTTCAGATTGGATGTCGCACGCCCCGGAATCTCGGGTGACGAGGTTAAATTGATACCGATACCAACAACAACCGCGTCACCCGTCCGTTCGAGTAAGATACCGCATAATTTGGCACCGTCTGACGACAAAACGTCATTGGGCCATTTGATCTGCACGACGCATTCCGGTGCAATTTGATGCAACGTGTCGCGCACCGCCAAGGCTGCAACAAACGCCAGCGACGGTGCCTGCGGATCGGTCGGTTGCAGACGCACGATGGTACTGGCGAACAAATTACCAGCGGGGCTTTCCCAACTGCGTCCCATACGGCCACGGCCGCCGTCCTGTGCATCAGCGCGAAGCCATAAACCTTCCGGCGCGCCGATAGCCGCACGTTGCAGCAGGTCGGCGTTGGTCGACCCGGTCAATGCAACTTCTTCGAAAATGGGGTTCAGAAGAGCGCCCTTGCGGCCTGGGCCGACACAGCGGCCAGAACCGGAATGGCGAGATAGCCGAGCGGTGACACTGCCACAGCCATAATGCCACCGGTCCAGCTCAAGACCGCGTCGTCGGACGGCGCAATCACATCTGCCGGTTCGTCAAAATACATGACCTTGACGACCTTCAGATAATAGAACGCGCCAATTACCGAGGCAGCGATGCCGATGACCGCAAGCGGAAGCAGGTTCGCAGCCACAGCGGCTTGAAACACCACTAGCTTGCCCCAGAAACCGAATAGAGGGGGAATCCCTGCAAGGCTGAACATGAAGATGGCGAACACTGCGGCCAAAGCCGGACGGGTTTTCGACAGTCCGGTGATGTCGTCAAATGTTTCCCGATACGATCCGTCATGCGCTTTCAACTGCATCAACACGATGAAGCTACCCAATGTCATGGCGACATAGATCGCCAAATAGACCAGCATCCCGGCAACACCTTGCTCTGTCCCTGCGGCCAAGCCGATGAGGATGAAGCCGATATTGTTGATAGAGCTGTAAGCCAACAGGCGTTTCAAATTCTGCTGCCCAATTGCGCCGACGGCACCGATGATGATCGACATCAGCGCCACAACGATGATGATCTGTTGCCAGACCATCGCTTCATTCCCAAACGCCTCAATTACAACACGAACCATGAGCACAGTTGCAGCTACTTTAGGTGCACTCGCAAAAAAGGCGGTTACCGGTGTTGGTGCACCTTCATATACGTCCGGAGTCCACATATGAAATGGCGCAGCACTAATCTTGAAGGCCAAACCGGATAGAACGAAGACAATGCCGAAGATCATTCCAAGGCTGATGTCGCCATTCAGAACCGCCCCGATCGCGCTAAAGCTCGTCGAACCGGTAAAGCCGTAGAGTAACGACATGCCAAAGAGAAGAATTCCGCTCGCCAGCGCGCCAAGTACGAAATATTTCAAACCGGCTTCGGCCGAACGCCCGTCATAGCGCGCAAAACTCGCCAAAACATAAGCGGCCAGGCTGTTGAGTTCCAGCCCGATGTAGAGCGTCACCAGATCCGTCGCCGACACCATGACGCCCATGCCAATGGCAGCAAGCAGGATCAGTACGGGATATTCCGCCCGCATTGCGCCCATTTTTTCTAGGAAACGCGGGGCGATCATCAACGAGATGGCGGCGGCAAAGTAGATCAATATCTTGGCAAAGTTGCCAAAGGCATCGTTGCCGATCAGACCGTCAAACGCCAAGGCATCGGTACCTGCTGCCATAAACTGGACTACATAGGCACCAGCGCCAACCAGCGCAGCAACGGCCAAGATACTCGCCAACCGGCCAGCTTCGCTCCGCCATGCAGAAAGAAGCAGCAAGACAAGCGCGGAGAAGCTGAGAATAACCTCGGGACGAACAAGGAAAAGTGAAGCATTAAGGTCCATTAGTGGTGGCTCCCCTCAGCCCTGTTCTTTTCTTCATTATGGCCCCCGACCCGATATTTCGCGGTAGTAGGATCATTCTCTTTCAATTTACTATCACCCACTGGGGCAGCACGCTCTACCCGCGCCACGATTGTTGCTACATCCCGCCGTATGGGGGCGAGGAAGGTTTCCGGATAAACACCCATCCACAATACTGCGGCCGCCATCGGCGCAAGAAGCCACATTTCCCGACCATCAATGTCAGGCATTGCTGCTGCATCGGCGTTTTTCTGTTCGCCAAAAGCAATGCGGCGATAAAGGTACAGCATATAGCCCGCGCCTAAAATGATACCGGTTGTTGCAATCAAGGTCGCCCAGGTCGAAACCTTGTATGCGCCTGCCAATGAAAGGAATTCGCCTACGAAACCGCTAGTTCCGGGTAGCCCCACGCTCGCCATTGTAAACAACATGAACAGCAATGCATATTTGGGCATGTTGATGCTCAATCCGCCATAGCGGCTGATTTCGCGGGTATGCAGCCTGTCATAGATCACCCCGACGCACAGGAACAGCGCGCCTGAGACCAGACCATGGCTCAACATAACGATAATCGCGCCTTCGATTCCTTGCTGGTTAAAGGTGAACAGACCCACGGTCACAATCGCCATATGGGCGACGGACGAATAGGCGATCAGCTTCTTCATATCGTTTTGCACAAGCGCAACGAGCGAGGTGTACACTACGGCGACCATCGACAGGCCGAAAACCAAAGGAATGAAGTCCGCGCTCGCTTCGGGGAACATCGGCAGCGAGAAACGCAGGAAGCCATATCCGCCCATTTTCAGCAAGACGCCCGCCAATATGACCGAGCCCGCAGTCGGTGCCTGCACGTGGGCATCCGGCAACCATGTGTGGACTGGCCACATCGGCATTTTCACGGCAAAGCTCGCAAAGAATGCCAACCATAGCCATTTCTGCGCCTCGACCGGGAAATCGGTATTAAGCAACGTTGGGATGTCTGCAGTTCCGGCAGTCTGGATCATCCACAACATGGCGATCAGCATTACGACCGAGCCAAGAAGCGTGTAGAGGAAGAATTTATAAGAGGCGTAAATCCGCTCTGCCCCACCCCAGATGCCGATGATCAAATACATCGGGATCAGGCCGGCTTCGAAGAAGATGTAGAATAACAGCAAATCCTGCGCCGCAAATACGCCAATCATCAGCGTTTCCATCAGGAGGAACGCGGCCATATATTCGCCAACGCGCTTTTGTATGGCGTGCCAGCTTGCCCCGATGCAGATCGGCATCAGGAATACCGACAGCATGATGAGCGTCAGGGAAATGCCATCAATGCCCAGTTTCCAGCCTATAGGGCCGAACAACTGCAGGCTTTCGACAAATTGCCACTGCGCACCTGCGGGATCGTAGCTGACCCACAGCCACGCGCCCAATGCAAGATTGAATAGAGTTGCGCCCAGCGCCAGCAGACGGGCGGTTTCGGCGCGCGCAAACAGACAGGCGATTGCGGCCACCATCGGGATAGCCAGCATGATCGAAAGAATTGGGAGTGCTGAGGCGTTCATTATGCTTTCACCATCATCCAGCTAACCGCCGCGACAAGGCCCAAAAGCATGACCAGTGCATAGGTGTAAAGATATCCCGACTGCATCCGCACAGCCATCCGGCTGCTGAAGCTCACCAACGCGGCGGAACCATTGGGACCATATTTATCAATGATGCCAATGTCCCCCTGCTGCCAGAAAAGGCGGCCGAACCAAAAGGCCGGACGGACGAAAATCAGGTTATAGAGTTCGTCAAAATACCATTTGTTGAGGAAGAAACGGTAGAGCGGAGCGAACATGGTTGCGACCTTGTGCGGCGCATCGTCGGAGCGCTGGTACATCAGATACGCAACCGCGAGACCGATCAGCATCGCCACCGTTGACGACAATTTCACCCATAGCGGCACTTCATGCATCGCATGCATCAGATGCTCGTTGAAATAGAGTGTGCTGTTGGCCCAGAATTCCTTGCCCGTCTCCGCCTCGATGAAGCCACCGTGGAACAGAAAGCCTGCAAATACTGCACCAAGGGTCAACACCCCGAGCGGAATGAGCATCGTTAGCGGGCTTTCGTGGGGGTGGTAACCGCCCGTTGAATCTGCTGCCGTTTCGGGCGTCTTGTGGACGCTGTGCTGGATATGCTCGCTCTGGATCCAGCGCGGCTTTCCGAAGAATGTTAGGAACATCAGACGCCAGCTATAGAAGCTGGTCAGCAATGCCGCGACAACGCCAATAGCAAAGCCATACATATGGTAGGTCGATCCGCTGGCAAAGGCAGCCTCAATAATGGCGTCCTTGGAATAGAAGCCAGCAAATCCACCGACACCCACTATGCCCACCCCGGTAATGGCGAGCGTTCCCGCCATCATTGCCCAAAAGGTCAGCGGGATATGCTTCCGCAGGCCGCCATAATAGCGCATATCCTGTTCATGGTGCATAGCATGGATCACCGAACCTGCGCCCAAGAACAGCAACGCCTTAAAGAATGCATGGGTAAACAGATGGAACATTGCGGCGCCATAGGCACCGGTGCCGGCGGCGAAAAACATATAGCCGAGCTGGGAACAGGTCGAATAGGCGATGACGCGTTTGATGTCGGTCTGGACCAGACCCACTGTCGCGGCAAAAATTGCGGTCGTTGCACCGACAATCGTGACGACATCCAGCGCAAACTGGCTTGTTTCAAACAGCGGCGACAAGCGGCAGACCATGAACACGCCAGCGGTCACCATCGTCGCGGCGTGGATCAGCGCCGACACAGGTGTCGGGCCTTCCATCGCGTCGGGGAGCCATGTGTGCAGGCCCAACTGTGCCGATTTACCCATTGCGCCGATGAACAGCAGGACGCAGAGCAGGCTCATCGTGTCCACGCGGTAGCCGAGGAAACCGATGCTCGACCCTACTTTGTCCGGCGCAGCAGCGAGGATATCGGGGATCGAAACAGTGCCGAACAGCCAGAAAACACCAAAGATACCGAGCATGAAGCCCAAGTCACCGACGCGGTTGACTACAAACGCCTTGATCGCAGCGGCATTTGCGCTGGGCTTCTTGTACCAGAAACCAATCAGCAGATAGGACGCAAGGCCGACCCCTTCCCAACCGAAGAACATCTGCACCAGATTATTCGCGGTCACCAGCATGAGCATGGCGAAGGTAAACAGCGACAGATAAGCGAAGAAGCGCGGCTGGTCCGGGTCTTCCTCCATATAGCCCCAGCTATACAGGTGGACGAGCGCGGACACGGTGGTGATAACGACTAGCATGACTGCGGTGAGCGCATCGACGCGCAATTCCCAGTCAAAGGCAAGCGCACCGGACTGGACCCAAGTCATGACCGGTTCGACATATGCTTTCTCGCCGCCGGTCAGGAAGCCTATGAAGATCGGCCAGCTCAAAAGGCAGGCGGTAAACAGGCCGGCGGTCGTGATCGTCTTGGCCGCCACGGCACCGATAAAACGCTGGCCAAGACCCGCGATCAGCGCTGCCAAGAGCGGCAGGAAAACGATGATATGTATCGAAGTCACTGGATGTTTACCCCTTCATCCGGTTGACATCGTCAACGGCAATGGTGCCGCGACCACGGAAATAAATAACCAATATGGCAAGCCCGATGGCCGCCTCGCTGGCCGCGACGGTCAGGACGAACATCGCGAAAATCTGCCCGGTCAGATCGCCCAAGAAAGCGCTGAACGCCACAAGGTTGATGTTCACGGCGAGCAAGATCAGTTCAATCGCCATCAAGATGATGATGATATTCTTGCGGTTCAGGAAGATGCCGAGCACGCCCATCACAAACAGGATGGAACTGACCACCAGATAATGTTCTATCCCGATCATGTGCGAAGCACTCCTTTGTTCCGCTCACCCTGAGCTTGTCGAAGGGTCACAGTTCGACCCCCTGCCCGACCGGCTGATTCACGTTGCGCGTTGCATCCTGTGGACGGCGCATATTCTGGCTGTTGATATTCTGTCCCTTTGTTCCGTGACTACGGCGGTGGGTCAGAACAATCGCGCCGACCATAGCGACGAGCAGGATCAAACCGGCACTTTCGAACAGGAAGATATATTTGCTGTAGAGCAGGTTCCCGATAGCCTCGATATTTGGCACGCCGTTGGACACCGTTGCCGGTCCAGCTTCTGGCGTTCCCAGCTTGACCGCACCGGCGCGATAGGCACCGACGCCGAGAATGAGTTCCGCCACCAGTATGACCGCCAGCAACAGCCCAAGCGGTACGTTTTTGACAAAACCGGCCCGCAATTCGGCAAAATCAATGTCGAGCATCATCACGACAAAGAGGAAGAGTACCGCGACTGCACCGACATAAACAATGACGAGCAACATCGCGATGAATTCCGCACCAATCAGGACCATTAGCCCCGCCGCGTTAAAAAAGGCGACAATCAACCACAGCACGCTGTGCACCGGATTGCGCGCAAAAATCACCATTGTGGCCGACGCGATGAGGATGCTGGCGAAGAGGTAAAATGAGATGACCTGAATCACAATCCGCGCCCCTTATCGATAGGCCGCATCGGCGGCAAGGTTCGCGGCAATCGCGCGTTCCCACTTGTCGCCGTTGGCGAGCAGCTTGTTCTTGTCATAGAGAAGCTCCTCACGCGTTTCGGTGGCATATTCAAAATTCGGCCCTTCAACGATGGCATCGACAGGGCAGGCTTCCTGACAGAAACCGCAATAGATGCACTTCGTCATATCGATGTCGTAGCGCGTGGTCCGGCGGCTGCCGTCTTCGCGCGGCTCGGCCTCGATCGTGATCGCCTGCGCCGGACACACTGCCTCGCACAGCTTGCACGCGATGCAACGTTCCTCGCCATTGGGATAACGCCGCAGTGCATGTTCACCCCGGAAACGTGGGCTAAGCGGGTTCTTTTCGAACGGATAGTTCACCGTCGCCTTGGGCTTGAAGAAATATTGCAAGGTCAGCCAATGCGCCTTGACGAATTCCCACAAGGTGAAGGACTTGATGAGATGGGCGATGGTGGTCATACAAAATGTCCCGTCAACATGAGGTAGCCGCTCACCAAAAATACCCAGAACAGCGAGATCGGCAGGAATATCTTCCAACCCAGACGCATCAGTTGGTCATAGCGGTAGCGGGGGACTGTGGACTTTACCCACGCGAAGATGAAGAACATCAAAAGGATCTTGCCGAAGAACCAGATGATGCCCGGCACCATATAGAGCGGTGCCCAATCGACCGGCGGCAGCCATCCGCCCCAGAAGAGGATCGCGTTCAGCGCGCACATCAGCAGTACATTGGCATATTCGCCAAGCCAGAAAAGCGCGAAGGCCATTGACGAATATTCGGTCTGGTACCCGGCGACCAGTTCGCTTTCCGCTTCGGTCAAATCGAACGGTGCGCGCGCCGTTTCGGCCATGGCGCTGATCAGGAACATCACCGAAATCGGGAAGAGCAGCGGGTTGAGGGCAAAAGCGTTTATAAAGCCAAGCACATGGCCCTTTTGCGCGGCAATAATGCCGCCCATGTTGAACGTGCCCGCCCACAGAACGACGCAGATCAGGATGAAACCAATAGAGACTTCATAGGAAATCATCTGCGCGGCGGCGCGCATCGCGGAATAGAATGGATATTTGGAGTTGGACGCCCACCCCGAAATCACAACGCCGTAGACCCCAAGGCTGCTGATCGCGAGGATGTAGAGCAGGCCGACATTGATGTCGGCAAGCACGACGCCATCGGCAAAGGGAATAACCGCCCACGCCATCAACGCCACGGTAAAGGTAATGATCGGCGCGATCAGGAACAGCCCCCTGTTCGATGCGCTTGGGATGATGGTTTCCTGCAGGAACACCTTCAAACCGTCGGCGAAGGATTGGAGGACACCGAAGGGTCCAACCACGTTCGGACCACGGCGCAGCGCAAAGGCGGCCCATAATTTGCGTTCCGCGTAAATGATCATCGCGACTGCCAGCATGAGCGGTAACGCGATAAGCAAAATCCCGGCAATGGTGGCGGTAAACCACGCACCTTCATAAGACATGCCGAGGGATTGGAAGAATGAGGTCACTTCACTTCCCCCAATCCGTCATGCTGAACTTGTTTCAGCATCTTAATTATTGACGTCGAAGCAGTAAGACCCTGAAACAAGTTCAGGGTGACAGTGTGCGTAGTGGCGAGCTGTGCCCTCATTCCGCAGCCTCCAGAAATTCTTCGCCATGCACCAGTTCAGCCGAACAACGTTGCATCGTCTCCGATGCGCGGCAGATGGCATTGGTCAGGTAAAAATCCTTGATGGGATAGTCGGCGATTTTGCCGCTGACGGTGGCAGACAGTTTGGGTTCGCTCCAGCCATATTCGGCCAGACCTTCTTGGCCAAGAGCCGGGATAGCCTTGGCCATTTCAGCGCGCAATGCGTCGAGGCTGTCGAACGGTAGACGCTTGCCGAGCACATCGGAAAGCGCGCGGAAAATCGCCCAATCCTCTCGTGCGTCCCCGGGGGGGAACACCGCGAGCTCGCCGCGTTGGACGCGACCTTCGAGATTCACATAAGTTCCCGATTTCTCGCTATAAGCGGCACCGGGAAGGATCACGTCGGCATGATGTGCACCCTGATCGCCATGATGGCCGATATAGACTTTGAACGTTTTGGCAAAGAGGCTGTAATCAACCTCGTCTGCGCCCAGGAAGAACGCCAGTTTCGGCTTCTTCTTCGCTAACGCCTTGATCCCACCGTCATGCGCATAGCCCAGCATCAAGCCGCCCATGCGCGCTGCGGCGAAATGGAGGACGTTGAAGCCGTTCCAGCCCTCGCGGACCAGCTTGTATTTCTTGGCAAAGGCGAGCGCCGCGCCATGGACGCCTTCGTAACGAAGTGCGCC
>NZ_JBJXFW010000047.1:0-31251 GCF_046154385.1 Sphingorhabdus sp.
CGCAGAAACCGGCCTCGAAATCTATCTCGAACCCGGCGAGGCCATCGCGCTCGATGCAGGCATCTTGGTGGGTGAGTTGCTCGACGTATTCGATAACGGCATGCCGGTGGCGATTACTGACATCAGCGCCACATGCCATATGCCCGACGTTATCGAAGCCCCCTATCGCCCCGCGATGCTAGGTGAGCGCGCAGATGGCCACGCAGTGCGCTTGGGCGGCCCTTCATGCCTCGCAGGCGACATCATTGGCGATTACCGTCTGCCCGTCGCCGCAGAGCCCGGAGCGCGATTCGCTTTTCTCGATCAGGCGCATTATTCGATGGTCAAGACCAACACCTTCAACGGCGTACCACTCCCCTCGATATGGTTGTGGAATAGCGAAACTGACGCTCTCCATTGTGTGAAATCGTTCGAATGGATCGAATTCCGCGACCGATTGAGCTAAGTCATAAAAATGTAATAATTAGTTCGATTTTTTCTTTACATCCTAACCGCCTCCCCATATACGCACCCTCCGCTGCCCCAGGGGGACTTCCAATAACCGCAAGGCAGCCTTGTCGTTTACCGTTATTTTTTGGGGGTCCCTTGAGTTGTACGAGAACACTGACGCACTTGCTGTAGTCCGCGCGCTTCGCCCGGACGAACCAATCACGCTCCTTCGCCCGCACGCCGCAACGCGCGCTGCCCGTTTCTTCGTTGAGAAGTTTCAGGGCAAGTCGCTCTATGCGGTGAAAGCAAATCCGTCGCCTGCGCTGCTAGAATTGCTGTGGGATGCCGGAATTACGCATTATGATGTCGCTTCGCTTGGCGAAGTGCGATTGGTGGACAAGTTTTTGCCTGACGCAAAACTATGTTTCATGCATCCGGTAAAATCTGAACGCGCCATCGCACAGGCTTATCATAACCACGGCGTCCGCACTTTCAGTCTCGATAGCCACGAAGAGCTGCAGAAAATTGTCCGTGCAACCAACAATGCGACTGATCTTGAATTATGCGTTCGCATTCGCGTGTCGTCCGAACATGCCAAGCTCAGCCTTGCATCAAAATTCGGTGCTGATCCTGCTGAGGTGTCCGATTTACTCGTTGCAACGCGTCAGGTTGCCGATGCCTTGGGTATTTGTTTCCATGTCGGCAGCCAGGCAATGACGCCGACGGCCTACGCAGAGGCAATGGAACATGTTCGCGCCGCAATTGTAAAGGCGTCTGTAACTGTCGATATTGTCGATGTGGGCGGCGGATTTCCCTCAGTCTATCCTGGCATGGAACCTCCCGCGCTTGAAAACTATTTCAACGTAATACACGATATGTTCGAAGATCTGCCCATCAGCTATTCTGCGGAATTGTGGTGTGAACCGGGTCGTGCGTTGTGCGCGGAATATGCATCGTTACTTGTACGTGTTGAAAAACGACGCGGTCAGGAACTTTATATCAACGATGGTGCCTATGGCTCGCTTTTTGACGCGGCCCATGTGGGTTGGCGCTTTCCTGTGGCGTTGCTCCGCACGGACACCGCAATTGGGGCCCAGATGGCAGAATTCAGCTTCTACGGCCCTACCTGCGACGATATGGATCATATGGCCGGGCCGTTTATTTTACCGGATGATGTTCAGGCAGGTGATTATATCGAAGTCGGCATGTTGGGGGCTTATGGTTGCGCCATGCGGACCGAGTTCAATGGTTTTGGCGAAACCGAAACGGTAAATGTTGAAGACGAGCCAATGGCTTCGCTTTATATCAGACAACCCGCCAATGATGCGGGGCGTCGAATCTCTCCTGCTTCGATGTCTCAAAAATAAGTTGCAATTGACAATTTAATTTTGGTGCAGCACCCTCCTATATTCAATAATGTGGGAGGGTCTTTTCATGGACACATCAATTTTAGCTCCGGCTGCGGTGCTTGTTGCCTGGTCGCTGTTTATGCTTTTGTGGTTAGCAGCCACACGGTTTCCTGCCATCTTTAAATCGGGGATGGACCTCAAGGCCGCGCCACCGGGCGGGCGAGGACAAGATCTGGAACCTGTACTACCAGCCAATGTGAACTGGAAGTCGCATAATTACACACACTTAATGGAACAACCGACGATATTTTATGCGGCCATTCTCATTATTGCGATGGCCGGGGCTTCAACGCCGTTAATGGTCAATTTTGCGTGGGGATATACAATATTGCGAATTATCCATTCGCTGTACCAGTCGCTCGTGAACGTGGTGATGGTCCGCTTTACAATATTTGTATTGGCGACCATTTGTCTGGTGGTACTTGCGGTTCACGCCGTTTTGGCAACAATTTAAGGGGGGACTAAAATGCAAAGTGATATTCTTCAACCAGTGGCCGTTTTGGCCGCATGGACCATGCTCATGTGGCTTTGGATGTATATTACCCGGATCCCGGCCATGCAAAAGGTAAAGGAACTTGACCTTAATAAATGGACGGGCGGCAAGGGTAGCGATCTGGATCAGGTTTTACCTGCACCGACGCAATGGATAGCGCATAATTACAATCACTTACATGAAGCACCTACGGTATTCTATGCGGTTGCGTTGTTACTCGCAATTACCGGTTGGGGTGATGGCTTAAACGCAACTATCGCTTGGGCTTATGTTGGCTTACGGATAGCCCATAGTCTTGTTCAAGCACTGTGGAACCGGATAATAGTGCGCTTCACATTATTCGCGCTCTCATCACTGGCTCTTATGGCTCTAACCGTGCACGCTGTAATGACTGTATTTGCTAACGGCTAAATTGCCCGACAAGTTCGATATGGGTTGACCAACGAAACTGTCCCACTGGCCAAATTCGTTGCAACCTATATCCGGCGGACACCAATGTTTTTGCATCGCGTGCAAAGCTTGCAGGATTGCAACTGACATATGCAATGTCGGAAACCTTAGAGGCCGCTAGTTGGACAATCTGTTCCTTGGCGCCTGCACGCGGGGGATCTAGGATAACCGCCTCAAATTTATTCAGCTCTTCACTGCTCAGCGGTCTCCTGAACAGATCACGATGCTCGGTGAAGATTGTACGACCCGCCCGACCGACGGCGGCTTTCAAGCCCGCAATCGCTTCACGATCGGCTTCGCCCGCATATATTTTTCGCGGGGAACCCAATGAAAGGGCAAATGTCCCCAAACCGGCAAACAGATCTGCGATGATATTCTTTGCGCCAACAACCTGATGGACTGCTGCAATAAGTGCAACCTCTCCATCGGGTGTTGCTTGCAGAAATCCATAGGGCGGATAGGCAACAGCGACGCCGCCTAATGTAACGGTAACGGGCTCAGGTTCCCAGAAAGGCACTGGACCATAGCCTTCGTCTAATGACAGACGGGCAAGGCCATGTGTTTTGGCAAATTCCGAAAGCGCCTCATGGGTATCGAGATCATTGGCGATCCAATTTTCAATGAGCACATCAATACCCTGATCAACAATCGCCAGTTTTATCTGGACCTGCCGCGCACGATTAAGCCGAGGGGCAAGCAATTCCCGCAAGGGTTTGAGGAGCGCAAACAACTGCGGCGCCATGACGTCACATTGGCGCAAGTCAATGATACGATGGCTTTTTTCGGTACTGAAACCCAGTTGTAATTGCTTCCCTGCCCATGCGGATCGCACAGCAACGCGCCGCCGTGTCGACGGTGGTGACAGATGAACCGGCATGATTTCGCCAATATCAACTTGTTGCGTGGCGAGGGCATGCGTCACCCTATCCGCGATAAATATCCGGAGACTCTCTTCATCCAAATGCTGCAATTGACACCCGCCACACAGCGGAAAATGCTGGCAAGGCGGCGTGTTATGATGTGGACCGTGTATCAAGCCCCCCGAAGGATCAAGGACATCGCCCGGCGCCGCGTGGGCCACATAACGGCCATCTGCGGTGACACCATCGCCTCTTGCAGCCACCCTGATAATTTCATTTGTTACGGTCATAGCGCCCCATGCCCGTGAAGCTGTTTACAATCAACCAGCCTCTTTATCGCCTTTGACATCTGTCGACGCGCTGTTGCCCTTTATTTGAGCCGGTAAGCGATATTTATCGTCACCTGAACTAACCTCAATCATACCGTCATCAATAAGATTGATCCGGGTTTCGTCAAATCCATCGGCGGGTGCAAGGCCGCGCCCATCGGTCAAAATGTCAAAGCGCCGAAAACCGCCATCAGGATGACGAATGACAAGAATACTGCCTTCGCTTCCGGATATTTGTTCGGTGGTACATATTCTTTCAAACAGGGAAGATCCCGACAATGCGCATTCTATCTTGCCGTTCAGGGCAGCATCCTTGGCAGCTTCCTTTTCCGCCTTACTTTGGTCGCCCCCTCCACACCCTGATAGCGAAATGAATGCCGCCCAAGTAGCAAACGTATCAGATATCCGCATAAACATGTGTTTCAGCTTGCCCACCTGGGTGCGTCACCGCCCCCTGATAGGCTGGCCCGACATTCTGGGCGTAACGCCATAATGCGCCTGATCCGTAATCCGTCGATCGCGGCTGCCAGCTTTTCCGTCGATTTTCCAAAGCTTCCGGGTCAACGTTCAGATCAATAATGCCGTTATCGGCATCAATGATGATTTCATCACCATCTTCGATTAACGCTATAGGCCCGCATTCGGCGGCCTCCGGTCCGACATGGCCGATACAGAAACCGCGGGTGGCGCCTGAAAAACGGCCGTCAGTAATCAAGGCAACCTTCTCGCCCATGCCCTGCCCATAAAGCGCAGCCGTCGTGGACAACATCTCGCGCATTCCCGGGCCTCCTTTGGGGCCTTCATAACGGATCACTATAACGGAACCTTCACGAATTTGACGTGCCTCAACAGCAGCGAAGCAGTCTTCCTCGCAATCAAATACCTGAGCAGGTCCGGTGAATTTCAAACGTTCCATTCCTGCGACTTTAACAATTGCACCTTCAGGAGCCAATGTGCCGCGCAGGCCGACAACGCCACCTGTCGGCGTAATTGGGGCGCTTGCCGGATAAATAACCTTCTGATCCGGATTCCAGGTAACTTCTTCGATATTCTCACCCAAAGTCTTGCCGGTAACCGTCATGCACTCGCCATGTAAAAGCCCCTCACCCAGCAGGGACTTCATCAACATATATACACCACCCGCGTCGCACATATCGCGTGCAACAAACTGTCCACCGGGTTGCAGATCGGCCATATATGGAGTGGTTTTGAAAATTTCTGCAACGTCAAACAGATCGAATGAAATCCCGGCTTCGTGGGCCATTGCAGGCAAATGCAGCGCGCCATTTGTCGATCCACCCGTTGCGGCAACAATTCGTGCGGCGTTGATAAATGCGTCCCTCGTGCAAATGTCCCGCGGCCTTATATTTTTGGCAAGTAAATCCATGACCTGTACACCTGCGGCATGGGCAATCTGTTCGCGAGTGGAATAAGGTGCAGGCGCCATGTTACTGTTCGGTAGGGATAATCCGATAGCCTCGCCCACGCATGCCATTGTATTTGCCGTGTACTGGCCGCCGCATGCGCCATGACCGGGGCAAGCCACCCGCTCAAGTTCTTCCACTTCGGACAGGGGGCATGCTCCGGCTGCATATTTGCCGACAATTTCAAAAACGTCTTTTACTGTGACGTCCTTGTCCTTGTAACGGCCCGGAAGAATGGATCCGCCATACACAAAAATAGATGGCACATTCAAACGAAGCATTGCCATCATCATCCCGGGCAAAGATTTATCGCATCCTGCAAAGCCGACCAGCGCATCGTAGCAATGACCGCGTACCGAAAGCTCGACGGAATCCGCAATGACCTCACGACTTATGAGCGATGATTTCATCCCTTGGTGCCCCATGGCAATACCATCGGTAACGGTAATAGTATTAAACCGGCGCGGCATTCCTCCGCCTTGTTCGACACCTTTGCGAGCCACGTCGGCTTGCGCATCCAACGTGGTGTTGCAGGGCGCACTGTCATTTCCGGCGGAAACCACGCCAACAAATGGTCGAGCGATTTCTTCGGCCGTTAGACCCATCGCATAATAATAGCTCCGATGCGGAGCTCGTTCCGGTCCCATCGAGACATGACGGCTGGGTAATTTCGACTTGTCAAACTGGTGCGGCATATTGAACTCCTGATACAGCCGCGCCTCTATGTCTTTTGAAGGCCCAAGCCAAGCTTTTCTGAAACAAAATGACACATCTCTGTCAAAATCCGGGTGAATCTTTCTTGCCCTTCATTTTCGATTATAAAGTCTTGGCGCAATTCGATCCCGATATAAGGAATATCGTTGCCTTCCGCATGGCGGTTCATGGTCGCATTCAGAATTTTGCCCGAATATGGCAACTGATCGCCAACATATATTCCGGCTGACTCCAGAAAGGAAATGGCGCATTTGGATGGCGCTTCTTGTTCATTATACAACACGCCCAACTCCCAGGGTCTTTGTTCATCCGGGCGGCTCGCCAATTGCGGCGTAAAGCTGTGTAATGACAAAATAAGCGCGGGGCGATGGTCCTTTATCAGCGCATCCAAAGTGTCGTGATAAGGCGTAAAGTGCCGCGCTATTCGATCCATACGCTCATTTAGATCAAGTTGATTACCTGGTATCAAAAGTCCGTCACTCTGGACCGGGACGACATCAGGTTCATCCGGATAGCGGTTTAAGTCCACCACCAACCGCGATACATTTCCTAGAATGGCCGCGCTAGGATAACTGGATACTATTTTTTCGGCGACCGCGGCAACGCCGATATCCCAAGCAATATGACGATTAAGCTGTTCGGGTTTGACCCCTAAATCAATACTTGCAGGAACATGGTTTGATGCGTGGTCGCTTACGATCAAAAGGCCATCCCGGCATGGAGTACCCAAAATTCGATAGGGGATATCGGTCACCGGAGACATCCTGTCATTGTCCAATATGCTGGACATTGAGACGTGATTTCCGTCGCGGCTTTTGCAAGTATTTCCTTGTCTTCATATATCGCAAAACAGGATGCACCGGAACCTGACATCCGGGCTACAACAGGACGTGTTTTTTCTAACAACCCCAGAATTTCAGAAATTTCCGGGCATAGTGATATCGCGGGAATTTCCAGATCATTTCTGCCATTTTGTAATATTTCACGCGCCGTCCCTTTAGGCAACGGACCATGATCTATCCCGTCCCAAGCCTTGAAAACGAGGCCGGTAGACATCGCAACATTGGGATTTACGAGTAAGCAAAAAAGACCCGACACATTATTTTCAACCGGCTCCAGAAAAGTGCCGGTTCCCCGTCCCATTACTGGAACGCTTTTGATACAGGCCGGCACGTCTGCCCCTAGATCAGCTGCAATCTCATGCAGTTTTTCGGCAGATAAAGGCGGCGAAAAATAAGCGTTTAACAACCGCAGTGCAGCAGCTGCGTCAGCCGATCCACCTCCCAGACCTGAAGCAATCGGCAAATTCTTTCCCAATTTGAATCTGATCGCAGGAGCGCAGCCATTTTGATGCAGCATTGCCGCACGGAATATCAAGTTATCAGGAATATTTTCTTTTGCTAAGCTTGCCCCGAACTTTCCATCAATTTCCAACGCGAACTGATCCGCGGGTTCAACAGTCAGGCTATCGCCGCAATCCAAAAACGCGAAAATCGTTTCAAGGTCATGATAGCCGTCATCCCGACGTCCACGAACATGCAAAGCAAGGTTTATCTTGGCATAAGCCGTTCCGTGCGTTGGCCCGTTCATGGCTTGCGCCCGGGCAGCCCGATATCAATTTTCTGTGACAGGCGTTCAACGGCTTCGCCTTCAGAACCCAGACTGGCAACACGCCACGCATAGCGCGCTTCACGACGACGTCCAGCGGACCAATAAATGTCCCCTAGATGTTCATTTATGGCAACATCCGACCCTGCAGCTTTTGCAGCTTTTTCCAACAGTGGCAGGGCGCGCTCCGTGTCGCCTTGCAGATAATAGGCCCATCCGAGGGAGTCTATAATTGCACTGGAATCCGGGCTAATTTCATACGCGCGTTTAACCAGAGCAAGGGCTTTCGCACGGTCACCATTTCGTTCCAACAGCGAAAAACCCAAAAGATTAAGTCCCTGCGCATTATTGGGATCGAGTGTAAGCAAAATTTCAAGCTCGGCCTTCGCGCCACCCCAATCATTCGCACGCTCGAGCGCAGAAGCAAGCAATAACCGGTAACTCGCTTGCTGCCGTGGTGGCAATTTTCCAAAATCGGATGCCTTTGTTATGGCACGGTAAATCGAAATAACTTCCGCCATGTTGCCGACGGCCTCTTGCGCGCGCGCCTCCAGCAATTGGTTCGATACTGATGAAGAATCTCGCGCAACCTGCTGTTTTGCAACTAATAATGCTTGATCTACGTCCTTTGTTTCCACCAGCAGATCAATACGCTTTTCCAAAGCCACCAAATGAAAAGGCGACGCCGCCGGAATGGATTCAAAAAGTTTTAGCGCTTCATTTGGGAGCTTATTGGCGCGCAATGCATATGCCAAAACGAGTTGAACATCTGATCGTAATGGCGCGATCCAATTGGCTATTCGGGCCAGAACCAATCCTTCTTCAGGTTGGTTTTGTTCAATCAGTGCAGTCGCAATACGGCTATAAAATGCCGCCACCCCGATATCGGCAGTCATTTTAACTGGTATGATTGCTTTTGCAGCTCCAGCCCCTGCAGCGGCGCGCATCAGGGCTTGTGCAAAGGCAGGATCGCCGTCTGTTCCAACCATGCTTTCCGCAGCACTTATCATCACATTGCGGACAAAATCGCCTTTGGTGGAAGAAATATCCCGCAGCCCGGCTTTGACTTTATCGAACTGACCGGTAGCCAGATCGAAATATATGCGCTGATCGGTCGAATAATAAGCAAGAACGCCATTTTTGACGGGATCGACATCTGCGAAATCAGCGGGCTGGTTTTGCTTTATACGAACCCAGCTTTTGAGCACTGGCGACATAAATGCAAGATTGCCCCTGCTAGCAAGCTCCTCTGCTGCGGCACTAGCAAGTTCCAGTTTTCGTTGACGCCAAGCATCGGCGAACAAAAGCAAAGCAGTTTCCGCATTGCCATTCTTGTTGAGCGACTGCGCGCGTGCGGCGCGAACGGCGGCCGGCATATCGCCTGCCCTTATAGCCGCATCAAACAACCTGTCGGCAAGGATCACACTTTCAGGAATTGTGGCCTGCAGTTTCAGATACCCTTCCACTGCAAAGCCATCCTGCTCGCCGATTTCCGCGATTCTTGCAGACACATAACGATCTGCAATATCTTCAGTTTTGCCGCTAACGACAGCCGGTATTGCTAAAATTACAATGCCGAATGTGTATTTACATATTTGGATAATTTGGCCCACCGCCACCCTCCGGAGATACCCAATTGATATTCTGGTTCGGGTCTTTGATGTCGCACGTTTTGCAATGCACACAATTTTGGGAATTGATTTGATAGCGCGGCTCCTTGCCATCTTCTTCAATCCATTCGTAAACACCCGCCGGACAATAACGGGTCGATGGTCCTGCAAATTCCATGAATTCACTTGTCTTTTGCAGTTCCAGATTTTTGACCTGCAAATGCACAGGTTGATCTTCAGCGTGGTTTGTATTGGACAGGAACACCGACGAAAGCCGGTCGAAACTGAACACGCCATCGGGTTTGGGATATTCGATTGGTACGGCAGACGCCTTTTTCTTGAGCGCTTTGTGATCCGGGTGATGCTTCATCGTGAATGGCATTTTCACGCCAAAATTTTCCAGCCACATGTTGATACCGGAGAACATTGTACCCCAAAAATTGCCATATTTTTCAACGAGCGGCAACACGTTGCGAACAATGCTGAGCTCTTTGTATATCCAACTATTTTCATATCCATATTGATATGCCGAAAGCTCGTCATGCTCCCGTCCGGCGGCTAATGCCTCGACCGCCGCATCAGCGGCCAGCATACCCGATTTCATAGCCGTATGCGTACCTTTGATACGCGGTACATTCAGGAAACCTGCGGTGCAGCCAATAAGCGCGCCGCCGGGAAATACCAACTTCGGCACGGATTGAAAACCACCGTCGCTTATTGCACGTGCGCCATAAGACACACGCCGGCCACCGGTCAGGATTTTCTTGATTTCAGGATGAGTCTTCCAACGCTGCAACTCTTCAAATGGCGACAAATAAGTATTGGCATAATTGAGCCAGACGACAAATCCGAGCGCAACCTGATTATTTGCCTGATGATATAAGAACGCGCCGCCATTGGCATCGCTCAAAGGCCACCCCTGACTGTGGATCACTCGGCCGGCATGGTGCTGTTCGGGCGGAATATCCCATAATTCCTTAATTCCAATTCCATAAACCTGCGGTTGGGAATTCGCATCCAATGCATATTTTGGCTTGAGCAATTTGGTCAGATGGCCCCGAACGCCTTCGGCAAACAAGGTATATTTTGCATGCAATTCCAAGCCTTGTGTATAATCTGACTTGTGGCTGCCATCACGGGCAATGCCCATATCTCCCGTTGCAACACCTTTTACAGAACCATCGTCGTTGTATAAAATTTCCGCCGCCGAAAATCCGGGAAAAATCTCAACACCCAAATTTTCTGCCTGCCCGGCGAGCCAGCGGCATAAATTGCCGAGTGACCCGGTATACGTGCCTTTGTTGTGCATAAATCCAGGTGTTAGAAAATGCGGGACATTGAACTTGCCCTTCTTGGTCATAACCCAATGTTGGTTGTCGTTCACAGGAACATCCGCAAGTGGACATCCCTGATCCCGCCAATCAGGAATAAGTTCGTCCAAGCCCTTAGGGTCGATAACAGCGCCGGATAAAATATGCGCACCGACTTCGGAACCCTTTTCAAGGATACACACGCTGGTGTCCGGCGATTTCTGTTTGATGCGTATTGCCGCTGACAGGCCCGCAGGTCCTGCTCCAACAATTACAACGTCATAAGGCATCGATTCCCGTTCACTCATCGCCTTTTTCCTTTACCCCATCTGTTATTCGGGCCATTCTGATTTCCGAACGGCCTGTGCAATATTGTCATGCCAAGCAATTGACCCTGTCGTCAACCAGTGACTGAATGGAAAAATGGAACATCAACGGGAAATCACTGCAACCCGAATGGTTGAATCCCTCGCAGGATGGTGGAAACTTGCGGGATTAGATGGCACAGTGGGTGTTAATCCGGTAAATTGGTTAGAGATCGATAGCGTAGAGAGAATTGAAGAAAGCAACCCGATTGTCCATGCGAAATCCGCCGAAACAGGCGCCATGTTGCCGGCAAAAACCGAAATTGCGTGGCCCAAAGATATAGAAATACTAAAGGACATGGTGGCAAAAGCTGTCGATCTGCCCTGCAACATATTTGGTACGCGGACGGTCGCGCCGATTGGACCCCAAAATTGCGATATCATGATAATTTCAGACTTGCCTGAGGTTGATGATCTGGAATCCGGTGCCTTGAATGGCGGTTTTACGGGGCCCATGCTGAGACAGATGCTGGCTGCAATCAATGTCGAACTTAATGCGTGCTATTGGACCGCGCTTGCAACGACACGCCCGTCAACAGGTGATATTCCTGCAGAATATCTGCCCCGATTGGCGGATTTTGTGCGGCACCAGATAACTTTGATAAAGCCACGATCCATCATTCTGCTCGGCTCATCCGCATGCAATGCTCTGCTCGGCGAAGAACTGCTGAAAGCTCGGCAAATTTTAGCGAATATTAACCATGACAGCATCACTATGACGGCTATGGCAACTTTTCATCCACGGACTCTTATTGCACGTCCTGTACAAAAGGCGCTGGCTTGGCGCGACCTGCAAATGTTCGCGCAGAGGCCCGGCTTGTGAAGAAAATATGGTCGGTATTTTTGGTTGCATCGCTTGTTCCGTTTACGGCACATGCAAACACCAGCGAGGGTTTTCGCGCCATCGTATCGGCTCAACCTGCTCCAACAGTTTTGAGCAGCAGCGAAAAGGCTGCGTTTACTGAAATATTTGCCGCCATTAGATCGCAGAATTGGGAAGAAGCGGAGAAATTGCTTGGTGCGGTGCCGCCCGGACCAATGGCGTCAATGGCAAGGGCAGAACTCTATTTGGCGGCGAATAGCCCCAAGGTAGATGCCGATAAATTACAGGCTTTACTGATAAGTGCGCCATATCTTCCGCAAGCGGAGCAATTGGCCGCGATTGCCCGCAAACGCGGCGCAGAAAATTTGCCCGATCGTCCCGGAACGCGGCGGTTTTCTTGGCTGGGCGGAGCACCCAAGCGCGATCTACCGGAAAGTGTAGCGAGCGATTCCCTTAGAAGCGAGTTGCAAGCATTTTTCAAAAATGACGACCCAGCGTCCGCCGAGCTGTTACTCGAAAGCAAGTCCGCCGATCTTTCCGCAGAAGCATTGACGGAATTGCGATATCGCGTTGCCTGGTCCTATTATATCGAAAATGACGATTTCTCGGCCAAGCGCCTGTCCGCCGTAGCGCGGCTCGGCGGCGGCGAATGGGGTTCTCAGGCAGCCTGGATCTATGGACTGGCGTCGTGGAGATTGAAAAACTTTGACGATGCATTTGACGGATTTGATGCAGTATCGCGACTGGCCAGCAATGAAGATTTGAGAGCCGCTGGGCTGTTTTGGAGTGCGCGCGCTGCTATGGCGGTAAAGCAACCACAACAGGTACAACCCCGGATGCAACGGGCCGCACAACTTCCCGAAACCTTATACGGCTTGCTGGCGAGCGAGTCATTGGGAATGGAATCCATTGCGCGTAAAGCGGCAAAGATTTCGAAACTCGACTGGAATGCCCTCAAGAAGCAGGAAAACGCGGTTCTTGCTGTTGCCCTCACAGAAGTCGGGCAACATAAGCTGGCGGATGAAGTTTTGCGTTACCAAGCCAAGATTGGTGATGCCAGTAAGCACGGTGATATCGCGCAACTTGCCGGATCGCTCAATCTTGCATCTACACAATATTGGATGGGCCATTACGGACCATCGCGCGATACCAGCAGCGCAATGGCCCGATACCCTATGCCCAATTGGGAACCCAGCGGCGGATGGCGCGTTGCCCCATCGCTTGTTTATGCCCACGCATTGCAGGAATCAGCGTTTCGCACCGATATAATCAGCCCGGCAGGAGCCCGCGGACTTATGCAGGTGCGTCCTGGAACGGCAAAGGATATTGCACGGGTTCGCGGTATTAGTTTTTCTGCCGCCGAACTGGATCGTCCTTCTGTTAACTTGGAATATGGGCAATCTTATCTTGAAAAATTGCGTGATATGTCCGCAACTGGTGGCCTGTTACCTAAAGTCATAGCAGCGTACAATGCCGGGCCAACACCCGTGGCGCGATGGAATCTGGAGATTCGCGATAATGGAGATCCATTATTATTCATAGAATCAATACCCTACTGGGAAACCCGTGGCTATGTCTCGATCATCTTGCGGAATTACTGGATTTACGAAATGCGTGAAAACAGGACCTCGGGCAGCTTGACTGGCCTTGCTCAGTTTCTTTGGCCTGCATTCCCCGATAGTAACGGAAATGTATCTGCACGTCGAATAACAGGAGGTTCAATTGCCGCTCGATGAAACCCGGATATTCAAACCTGTGCACATTGCATTGCTCACAGTGTCGGACACGCGCACATCAGATGACGACAGCAGCGGGAACCTCCTTGCGGAACGCATTGTAAGTGCAGGCCATAAAATAGTCGAACGGGCAATTCTTCGTGATGATGTCGCACTGTTAACCGCACGTTTGCACAACTGGATTGATGACGAGAGGGTTGATGTCATTATTTCAACGGGCGGAACGGGATTAACGGGTCGTGACGTAACACCCGAGGCACTGGAACGCGTAAAAACTAAAGATATTCCTGGCTTTGGCGAGTTGTTCCGTTGGCTTAGCTTTGCCACCATCGGCACGTCGACCATTCAATCACGCGCGTGTGCCGTGTTGGCCCGTGGAACATATATCTTCGCCCTGCCCGGTTCCAACGGCGCGGTCAAAGATGGGTGGGATCAAATACTTCTGCATCAACTTGATAGCCGCCATCGGCCGTGCAACTTTGTAGAATTGATGCCGAGGTTACGTGAAACGTAATTTGTTCTTTATTTGTTCCAAATATTCTGGCATCTACAAGGAATGCCCCAATATAGTCATCCCGACGCCGTAAATGGACGTGGCTCAACAGCCAACAGAACTCCAAGCCGTTTTAATCTGCTAAGTCGCACATTAGATGATGACTGGCGTGACGAGCATATCGCGGTTGACGGAAAAAAGCCGGGACTTCGAACGAGTGTCACGGAGGAACATTCCAAATCCATTATAACGTTCAATACGTCGCCGGACTTACCATTTGACCGTTCGATCAATGCCTACCGCGGGTGCGAACATGGATGCATTTACTGCTATGCAAGGCCCAGTCACGCTTTCCATGACCTCTCACCCGGCCTTGATTTTGAAAGTCGGCTTTTTGCCAAACCCGATGCTGCCAATGTGTTGCGAAAGACACTGTCAAAGTCCGGGTACAAGCCTGCACCTATTGCAATAGGTACGAATACCGATCCGTATCAGCCGATTGAACGGACTTACCGCATAACACGCCAGATACTGGAGGTCATGGTTGAAACACGTCACCCGATTGTCATCACAACTAAATCTGCAAAGGTAACCGAAGATATTGCGCTACTTGCAAATCTTGCAAAAGATAACCTGACCGGCGTCGCGTTATCAGTCACGACGCTTGATGCAAAGCTCGCACGGATATTGGAGCCGAGGGCTTCAACACCATTGAAGCGACTTGAAACGGTGCGCGAGTTAACCGACGCCGGAATTTATGTACATGTGAATATAGCCCCGATAATTCCCGCGATAACCGATCATGAAATAGAAGCGATAGTGGAAGCCGCCGCAAAATATGGCGCACGCAGTGTTTCCTGGATACCCATCCGCCTTCCCCATGAAGTCGCGCCTTTATTTCGTGATTGGTTGGATCTTCATTTTCCAGACAGGGCCGACAAAGTGATGAACATCATTCGGTATCTGCGCGGCGGCAAAGATAATGATCCATCCTTTTTTAGCCGAATGCGCGGAACGGGCGCATGGGCCGATTTGATCAGGATGCGGGTCCGGATAGCCAAGGCAAAATACGCGATAGAAAACTCAAAATGGGATGTTCGAAGCGACCTGTTTGTTCCACCGTCCGACGACCGCCAATTCAGTCTGTTTTAGCCGAAACTTGTATCGTCGCCATCCAACGGTCTAAATCGAATTAACCGGCTGGTCTGGATAGCCGCTTGCCGGTTAACCACTGCCTTTCGATATTCGACATCCGTCACCATGTCCATAAAAGCCGCGCTATTGGGATAGCGCGCAATGAACGACATATCCCATTGCTTGTCATCAGGTCCGATCACCATGGCTTCCATCTTGCCACGCCAAATGATCGTGCCGCCAACCCGTTGGAAAATTGGCCCACTGGTTTTGCCATATTCCTGATATGCGCGCGCGCCGCTCCAGCCATGTTCGGCCTTGGGATGATCCGGCGGATAGTTCGCGACTTCATTGAACCGCAAAAGGTTGAGCATATTTATCGGCACATCACGGGGCAATGATTTGAAAAAATCAAATGCTTCGCGCGTCGGGTCGATGTAAGCGTCGGTCATGCCTTATCCTTCCAGTACAAAGTCTTTGAATTGTTGACGCAATGCCACCTTTTGAATTTTTCCTGTGCCGGTATGAGGCAATTCGTCTACGAACAATACGCGGTCAGGCATCCACCATTTGACAATGCGTTCCGCCAGATAAGCTTTGACAGTGTCTTCATCTACGTCGGATCCGGGTTTTTTTACCGCTATTAACACAGGCCGCTCATCCCATTTGGGATGGGGAATACCGATTGCACCAGCCTCTGATATTCCAGGACACCCGATTGCGATATTTTCCAGTTCGACCGAACTGATCCACTCACCGCCTGACTTGATAACATCCTTTACGCGGTCGGTTATTTGCATCGTACCGTCGGGGTGCAACACCGAAACATCGCCGGTATCAAACCACTGATCTGCATCGACAGTATCGGCCTCTGCCTTGAAATAACGCTTGATGACCCACGGGCCACGTATTTGAAGCGCACCCGACGTGACGCCATCGCGAGGTGCTACATTTCCATCCTTGTCAATGACACGCAGTTCGACGCCAAACGGAACCCGCCCCTGCTTGCACACAACGTCGATTTGTTCATCGAGAGTAAGCTCGTCCCAATTGGGGGTCGGTGCTCCCATTGTTCCGATTGGTGACGTTTCGGTCATACCCCAGGCATGGCTGACGCGAACACCCGATTTCATCAACCGCTCGATCATCGTGCGCGGAGCCGCTGATCCACCGATGGTGACCAGTCTCAATTTTCCAAGTGAAGCATTGCGACCAACCGCAGCTTCGGCATCAAGATGTCCGAACATAGCGAGCCACACGGTGGGAACACCGGCGCTATGCGTAATGCCTTCGTCAAGCATCAACTTGTGCAAGATCGGAGCCTCGTTCGTAGCCGAAAATACAAATTTAACGCCAGCCGCGGCCCCAGCAAAAGGCAACCCCCAACTGGCTGCGTGAAACATCGGTACGATCGGAAGCAAGGCTGCCTGAGGGCTGAGATCAAAGATGGCCGGCGCAATTTCCGCCATTGCATGCAACATTGTTGAACGATGTTGGTACAAAACACCCTTTGGATTGCCGGTTGTACCGCTGGTGTAACACAGCATACATGGGTCTCGTTCGTCGCCTGTTGCCCAGTCACAATGACCGTCTTGGGCGGCGATTAACGCACCATAACTCGCATCGTCATCGAAAATAATGTAATGTTCGACCGTTTTCAAATGCGGTTTCAGACGATCAATGATCGGCTGAAACGCGGCGTCATACATCAATACTTTATCTTCGGCATGGTTCATGATGTAGATCAGATCTTCGTCGAACAGCCGGATGTTTACTGTATGAATGACACCGCCAAACCCGATGGCACCATACCAGGCCGCGAGATGGCGATGATGGTTCATCGCAAAGGTTGCGACCCGGTCCCCTTTTTGAAGACCAAATCCGGCAAATGCTTGTGACAATTTGCGTGCTTCCGAAGCGACGCTGGCCCAGTTGGACCGTTCTATTTTACCATCGGCCCAGCGCGTTACGATTTCACGGGTGCCATGCTCGCGCGCTGCATAATCGATTAAATGTGTTACCCGAAGGTCCCAATCCTGCATGCTGCCTTGCATCGCTCTCTCCTGATTTTTGTGTTCGTTAACGCACCAATGCCAAAACAGGGCCTATGGGCGCAAGCTCTACATTGCCTGCACCATCAATTGATTTTACTTGTTCAATCATGGAAGCGTCCAACTGGAAACGGCGGCCAAGTATAATTCGCGCCCATCTGCCATCGGCGGTCCGGGTTTTCACAACCAGCTCGCTTTTGCCGCCCTGCAACGGAGCGACCAGCTGTGCCAATTGTAATATGCCCGTTTCGCTCACGACCTCCAATTGTATCCTCACGCGCGCATTGCTGACCAAGCTGTCGAGAGGTTTTGCACTTTTGACTGTAAAGCTGGGAACCTCGTCACCTGGGCGCATATCCATTTCGCACGACAGCAACAGGCAAGCGGTTTCTTTTGACCATTCCGACAGCTGCAATCCAACCGCTTCGTCAAAACAACGCACAGAAAACTGGCCGCTCTGGTCCGAAAAATCAGCAACCATGAATCGTTTGCCTTTGCGTGATTCACGCCATCGCACACCTTCGATTAGGGCCGACATCGTGGCGGCGCGACGGACGCCTTCCGGAATCGGTCCGCTCTCTAACCATATACTGTATGATTTTGCTCCATGGCTTGCGGCTATCGCGTCAAATTGTGAGCATGGATGTGCCGAAAAATAGAAACCAAAGGCTTCCTTTTCGCGGTTCATCTGTTCACCCAGCGGCCAGCGCAAATTTTGATCGAAACGCAACTTCGCTATATCCGCGCCGCCTTCGCCAAACAATCCGCCTTGCCCGCTTACACGTGCGTCACGCGCTGATTGGGCGGCTGCGAGTAATATTTCCGCTCCGGCATGCACTGCCGCCCGGTTTGGCTCCAACGTATCGAAAGCGCCCGATGCCGCCAGATTTTCAAGGCTGCGTCGGTTCAGTTGGGCTGGGTCGGCACGATTGGCGAAATCATCCAAACTTGCGAAAGGGCCAGCGGAATTGCGCTCGGCAACCAGCACCTCCATGGCCCGCTCACCGACATTCTTTATGCCGCCCAAAGCATAGCGCACGGCAAGTCCGCCTTCACCGTCACTTTCGACGACATATTCCGCCTCGCTGCGATTGATGTCGGGCGGAAGGCAGCTAATATCCAGCCTCCGCATATCGTCTATAAAAATACCAAGCTTATCGGTCTGGTGCATATCAAAACACATCGAAGCAGCAAAAAATTCTTCTGGATGATGCGTTTTCAACCACGCGGTCTGGTACGCCAGCACAGCATAAGCCGCCGCATGGCTTTTGTTAAATCCATAACCGGCGAATTTGTCGATCAAATCGAACAATTCATTGGCGCGGTTGGGCGGAATATCATGCCCGGCGCATCCAGTAACAAAACGCCCGCGCTGTGCATCCATTTCCGACTGTACTTTTTTACCCATGGCACGCCGCAAAAGATCTGCCTCGCCCAGACTATAGCCCGCCAATATCTGCGCGGCCTGCATCACCTGTTCCTGATACACAAATATCCCGTAAGTTTCGTGCAGGACAGGTTCGAGCAGATGGTGCGGATATTCGATAGTCTCCTCACCATTTTTGCGGCGTCCGAACATGGGAATATTGTCCATCGGACCTGGCCGGTACAATGAAACAAGCGCAATAATGTCGCCAAAATTCGTTGGCTTAACGGCCGCCAGCGTGCGCCGCATACCTTCGGATTCCAACTGGAATACACCGACCGTATCACCCCGCTGCAAAAGCTCATAAACCGCCGTGTCATCGTGCGGCAAGAGATCCAGATTTATATCTACACCGCGTTTAGCGAGCATTTGACATGCCTTTTGCAAAACCGAAAGTGTTTTGAGCCCTAGAAAGTCAAACTTCACCAAGCCTGCACTTTCGACATATTTCATGTCAAATTGTGTGACGGGCATGTCTGAACGTGGATCGCGGTACAATGGTGCCAGTTCCGACAATTCGCGGTCGCCGATGACAACACCGGCAGCATGGGTGGAACTATGGCGCGGTAAGCCTTCCAGCTTCATGGCCAGATCGAACAGTCTCTTTACCTGATCATCCCGGCGATATTCTTCACGCAACTCGGCGACGCCGCCCAGTGCCCGTTTCAGATCCCAGGGGTCGGTCGGATGATTTGGCACTTGTTTGCAAAGGCGATCAACCTGACCATAACTCATCTGCAAAACCCGACCAGTATCGCGCAAAACGGCACGCGCCTTCAATTTTCCAAAGGTTATAATCTGTGCAACCTGCCGTGAACCGTATTTTTTCTGAACATAACGGATCACCTCTCCCCGTCGCGTTTCGCAGAAATCGATATCGAAGTCAGGCATCGAAACCCGGTCCGGATTTAGAAAACGTTCGAACAAAAGCCCCAACTTTATGGGGTCGAGATCGGTAATCGTCAGCGACCAAGCTACCAATGACCCAGCTCCCGACCCACGGCCCGGGCCGACAGCTATATCTTGTTCTTTTGCCCATTTGATGAAGTCGGCAACAATCAGAAAATATCCAGGAAAGCCCATCGAGCAGATGACGTCGGCTTCAAATTGCAAACGGTCGAAATAAAGCTGCCGTTCTACTGCTTCTGTGATGCCGGCAATTTCAAGCCGCTTTTCAAGACCAATCCGGGCGTCTTCACGCAGTTGCCGGTCTTCGGCATCTCTATCACCTGCAAGACTCGGCAAAATGGGATTACGATAAGGGGCGCCGACAGAACAACGTTGCGCCACCACCAAAGTATTGGCCAGGGCTTCGGGAACGTCAGCGAACAGTTCCGCCATTTGTTTTCCCGTTTTAATCCATGTTTCACGACTACTTTTCCGGCGATCCCCATTTTCGACATATTCTCCATCCGCAATACAGAGCATCGCATCATGGGCATCGAAAAATTCAGGCTCGGCAAAAAATGCAGGATTTGTGGCAACAATGGGCACGTCCTGAACATACGCCAAATCGATAAGCGCGCTTTCAGCAGCTTCTTCAACCGGGTCAACGCGTCGGCTCAGTTCAATATACAGGCGGTCGGGAAATAGTGAACGCAATCGGCCAAAATAATCCTGAGCGGCACTTATCTGCCGCTCTGCCAGCAGTCGAGCCATTGCCCCTTCACCGCCGCCAGTAAGCGCAATTACGCCTTCGGTCAGTCCCACCAGTTGTTCAAAACTCACATGGGCATCGAAATCTTCGGGTCGGTCCAGATGAGCCATCGACACCAGACGGCATAAATTTTGATATCCTGTCTCATTTTGGGCGTATAACGGCAACCAATCCCGCACGAATTTCCCGTCCCCAGATGGCCGTCGAACGCCCAGCAAAGTGCCGATTATGGGCTGAACCGCTTTGGCTTTCGCGCCATCCTGAAACGGCATGACGCCATATAGACCATTACGATCGCAAATTGCGATTGCCGGAAAACCCAGTTTTTTCGCAGTCTCGCCTATCGCCTTGGGCTCGATCGCACCTTCCAGCATCGTATAAGCGGAAAAGACACGCAAAGGTATGAAGGGTACGTAAGCCATAAGCCCAGCTTAGGCCCGGCCGGGACGATTCGGCAATTTCGGGTTGTCGGTTGGCTGTGGAAAGTTTTACGGATTATGCGTCTTGCGCAAGCAACCGTTCGACATCTTTTGCCAATGCCGCCGGCTTGACCTGCGGTCCATGACGGGCGACCACATTACCTTTGCGGTCCACCAGAAACTTGGTGAAATTCCATTTAATCCCGCGAGACCCCATAAGACCGGCCTGCTGCTGTTTCAGATAATGCCAAAGCGGGTCCTCTTCCGCGCCATTCACATCAATTTTGGCGGTCAAAGGGAACGATACGTCATAGGTCAAAGAGCAGAAATTTTTAATTTCTTCTTCGTTCCCCGGTTCCTGTGAACCAAACTGATTGCACGGGAAAGCAAGGACCTCGAAACCCTTGTCTTTATAAGTTCGATACAGTTCTTCAAGACCTTCATATTGCGGTGTAAATCCGCATTTTGAGGCCGTATTGACCACGAGTAGTACCTTGCCTTTGTGCGCCGCCATTGCTTCCTCGCGTCCGCCCGGCATTTTTACGTTGAAATCATAGACAGACATTACTGCATCCCCTTTAAGCCATTGCCTAAGCCAAAACGCCTTCGTGCAAACGGAAAACCCGGTCCATTTTAGCCGCGAGCCGTTCATTATGTGTGGCCACTATTGCTGCAGAACCCTCGCCGCGGACAAGCGCCATGAACTCACCTAACACAATATCTGCGGTATGTTCATCAAGATTACCGGTCGGCTCATCAGCCAGAACCAACTTAGGCCGGTTGGCCAATGCCCGCGCAACGGCTACACGTTGCTGCTCTCCGCCCGAGAGCTTCGACGGTCTGTGGTGAAGCCGCTCGGCAAGCCCTAATTGCGTGAGCAAATAGGTGGCGCGATCATGAGCAACATCTGGCGCGGCGTCGGCAATCAACTGCGGCAAAACGACATTTTCCAGCGCGTCAAAATCGGGCAGTAAATGATGAAATTGATAAACAAAGCCAAGCTTTTCCCGCCGAATTTCGGTTTGGCGGTCTACACCAGTCTTGCTCACCTCTTCACCGTCGAATTTTATTGATCCGGAAAACCCGCTTTCCAAAAGACCAATTGCTTGCAGCAATGTCGATTTGCCTGAACCCGACGGTCCGAGCAGGGCCACAAGTTCGCCCTTTTCAACCGACAGGTTTATTCCGCGCAGAACTTCTATCGTAACATCGCCTTGGACAAATTCGCGACGGACATCATTAAGCTCGATGATCTTACTCATAGCGAAGCACTTGCACAGGGTCGGTGCTGGCCGCTTTTAACGCGGGGTACAGTGTCGCGAGAAAGCTAAATAGCAGTGCAAGTCCACATATCGCCAGAACCTCCATTGGATCGGTGCGTGATGGCAATTCCGTAAGAAAACGAATTTGGGGATCCCACAAGTTCTGACCGGTTAAAAATTGCACGAAATTCACCACAGATTGCCGGAAATACAAAAATATTGATCCCAAAATGAGCCCGAGTCCGATTCCGGCTGTCCCGATCAACAGTCCCACGGTCATAAAAATACGCAACAGGGATTTACGAGATGCACCCATTGTCCGTAAAATAGCTATGTCGCGCGTTTTGGCACGCACCAACATGATAAGCGACGACAATATGTTGAATACAGCGACAAGCACGATGATCGACAGCACGACAAACATGGCGACCCGTTCCACCGCTAAAGCCTCGAACAGGGACGCATTCATGCTTTTCCAGTCAACGATCAATCCCTTATTCTCAATTTTAGGCAGCAATGGCCGCAATATCTCGTTTACAGAATCAGGGTCTTCGGTCTTGATCTCGATCATGCCCACTTCATCGCCGAGCAACATGAGCACCTGTGCCCGCTCAATCGGCATGATGACGAACGCCTTGTCATAATCATAAACCCCGACTTCAAATATCGCGGCAACTTGATAGGATATTTCACGGGGCACAGTCCCGAAAGGTGTTGTTCGACCCGCCGGATTGATTATCGTAATGCTCTGCCCGACTTGAACGCCCAAATTTTGTGCGAGACGAGAGCCAATTGCGACCCTGTCTTCACCCGCTTTTAATGCATTCAAGTCGCCTGCAACCGTCTTGCCGTTTAACGTTTCGTTGTCGCGAATATCTTCAACTGACATACCGCGCGCCAAAATTGCCTCCACCCTGCCCTCAAAGGTGGTCAAAAGTGGCTGTTCGATGAGCGCTGTTGCATTGGTGACACCGGGGGTGGCCTTGACATCCGCCAACACCTGACGCCAGTCCTGCAACCTGCCGCCATATCCCTGCACAACTGCATGGCCATTAAGACCTACAATCTTGTCAAAAAGCTCGGCTCTAAATCCGTTCATGACGCTCATGACGATTATCAGCGCCGCTACGCCCAAGGCAACGGCGACAAGACTGATACTGGCGACCAGAAATATGAAGCCCTCGCCCTTGTTAGGCAGCAAATAACGTCGCGCGACCATTTTTTCATATCTGGATAGAAACATCAGCGATCTTTATTCAATATTTTTGGCATGTTGCGCTCTTAGGAGTCGCGAAAGCCGCTGGCAAGCGTTGTTGCAGCGATGCAACAGCTTTCGAAAAAGCACCTGCCTAGGGTGAGTAAAGATTGCAAATGGCACGTTACGAGCGGAATACAGTCTGGAATTCGTCGAAGCCCAAACGGCCGAGAGTTCAGGGGGAAAAGTCAGACCCGCCGGTGGGGATCGGCAGAGGACTGAAACAATGCGCTAGCAAAGCTGCAAAATAAGGCCGTCGGGAGAGATCCAGGCGGTCTTGTTTTTTGTCCTCTTGAAAATTTCGTCGACTTTACCATCTTGAATCCTGGATGCCCCAAAAGGATCCAAACATGACCGCAGGTGCCGAAACCGGGCTTGCACAAAACCAAATTGCTTTAAGGAGAATTTGACATGAACCGTTTTGATTTTACCCCTTATCGTCGCAATACCGTCGGCTTTGATAGGCTGTTCGAACTTCTCGAAAATACCGGCCGCGCTGCGCAAAACGAAAATTACCCCCCATTCAATATCGAGCGCACTGGTGAAAACGAATATCTGGTAACCGTTGCCGTTGCAGGGTTCAAACCCGACGAAATCGAGATTACTGCTCAGCAAAATTTATTGATTGTAACTGGAAGCAAACATTCGGACAGCAATGACAATCGCGATTTCCTCCATATAGGTATTGCAAATCGCAACTTTGAGCGCCGGTTCCAACTGGCTGATCATATCCATGTAACCAATGCTGATCTGTCAGATGGATTGTTGCTGGTGACGCTGGTTCGTGAAGTTCCAGAAGCACTCAAACCACGCAAAATTGAAATTGGCAGTCAACCCGCTCCAACAGTCATTGAGCATGACGAAGGTAAGAAAAAGGGTCCGAAAATAGCTTAGCTGGGTCTGGAAAATTCGGGGCGACCGACTCCTCGGTCGCCCCGGGCACTCACGCGCCCTTTTCCATCCAATCAGCCCGGGTCGCAATTGGGCCCATTGGATAAGAAACTATCTGTGACAGGTCGTTACACAAACCCTGATAGTGGGCATATATCAATATTGTGTAACTTTTTTGTTATCAAACAAGGCGGCTTTGTTGCACAGCTGCTTCGACAAAACTTGCGAATAAGGGATGCGGAGCAAACGGTCTCGACTTAAGTTCCGGGTGAAACTGCACGCCAATGAACCAAGGGTGGTCGGGACGTTCTACTATTTCAGGTAACTCACCATCTGGTGACATGCCGCTAAAAAACAGACCGCCCTTTTCAAGCGCGTCTTTGTAACGGGCGTTTACTTCATACCGATGCCTATGGCGTTCCGATATCTCCGTTGTGCCGTATATCGTTGCGACATGGCTATTTCCGGTCAGCTTGGCATCATAAGCACCCAGCCGCATAGTTCCACCAAGATCGCCCCCAGCCTCACGTTTTTGCAAACCTTCTTCGGTCATCCATTCTGTAATAATGCCAACTACCGGCTCATTCGTTGGCCCGAATTCCGTGCTTGACGCCTCTTCGATTCCAGCCGTGTTACGTGCGGCTTCGATGCACGCCATCTGCATTCCCAAACAAATACCAAAGAACGGCACTTGGCGTTCCCGGGCAAATTTGACCGAAGCTATTTTTCCTTCTGATCCACGCTCGCCAAAGCCGCCTGGCACCAAAATGGCGTGCATCGGCTCTAATGCGGCAGCAATCTCTGCCTCGGATTGAGCGAATAATTCGGCGTCAATCCAGTTTATATTGACTTTAACCCGATTGGCCAACCCGCCATGCGTGAGCGCTTCATTCAACGATTTATAGGCATCCGCGAGGCCTACATATTTCCCGACAACACCGATCGTAACCTCACCCTCCGGATTGGATTGGCGCTCGATAATATCTTCCCATCGGGACAGGTCGGGAATACCCGAAGCGTCCAGACCAAATGAACGCAACACTTCGATATCCAAACCTTCGGCATGATATTGTAATGGAACGGAATAAATGCTTTTGGCGTCGAGAGCTGGAATAACAGCTTCTTTCCGGACATTACAAAAAGCCGCGATTTTTGCGCGCTCATTTTCAGGCAAAGGATGTTCGCACCGGCATAACAGAACGTCGGGCTGAATACCCAAGGATGTCAGCTCACGCACGCTGTGTTGCGTGGGCTTGGTTTTCAACTCTCCCGCTGCCGCGATGTAAGGAACCAATGTTACGTGAACGGATAAAGTAAGTTCACGACCCAATTCGTTACGCAACTGTCGGATCGCTTCGATAAAAGGCAGCGATTCAATATCCCCTACGGTTCCGCCAATTTCGCACAACACGAAGTCCAAATCATCGGTTTCGGCCCGCGCGAATTCTTTAATTGCATCGGTCACGTGCGGAATAACCTGAACCGTCGCGCCCAGATAATCTCCGCGCCGTTCTTTTTGAATGATAGTCTGGTATATCCTTCCAGACGTGACATTATCAGATTGCCTCGCCGAAACGCCGGTAAATCGCTCATAGTGCCCTAGATCAAGGTCAGTTTCTGCGCCATCGTCGGTAACATATACCTCACCGTGCTGGTAAGGTGACATCGTCCCGGGATCTACATTCAGATAAGGATCGAACTTACGTATTCGCACGCGATATCCACGCGCTTGCAACAAGGCAGCAAGGGATGCTGCCATAAGACCTTTACCAAGCGAGGAGACCACGCCACCGGTGATGAAAATGAACCGTGCCATGGGAGGAAAGGCTTAAAGCCCCTTTGTGACAAAAGACAAGCGTCAGAATCTGTAAGGCGCAAATAAATATGTGCAAAAGCGATTTTTCGGATGACCGAAATCTATTTAACGTAATCGGATTCTTTTATCTGCACGATCCAATTCCAGCTCTAGTTTTTCATCCACTGTCGCAGTGCCAGCGGGTTTTCTATGACCAAATGACCATAATGGCGAGAAACGAAACCTAGGCTTTCCAGTTCTGCTAAAGCGGATGCGATTGTCATGCGTGACACGCCTATGAGTTCCGCCAACTCTTGCTGCTTAATTCCAAGCGTAACAGGCGGCTCTCTATCGGCAACAAAGGCCAGCAATCGCTGCGCCAAACGTTTAGGAGCCGGCATGTTTCTAAACACGAGCAGGTTATCAAGCGCTTCTTGTAACTGTTTTGCCAATATTTTCAGCATTTCGCGGGATATTTCGGTGGAACTTGAAAGAATATCGCTCAAGATCTTTTCGCTAATCCAGAGCATCTCGACTTTACCGAGTGCTTCGGCATCCAGCACACGATTAAATTGGCCGAGACACGCCAGCTCGCCGAAGCTGTCACCCGATCCCAGAATAAACAGGACATGCATAACGCCTTGCTTATCTTGATGGCCCAGTTTTACTTGTCCCTTGTCGATAATCCAAAACCCTTCAGCCGAATCACCGCGTTGGTGCAGAAACTGGCCAGACTCGAAGCCACGACGCGTTGCTTTACTTTGCAATTCCTCCCTGAGAACCGCCGGAAAACTGGCAAAAAGTGCTGGTGCGTCAATAGACCGACCAATGTTTTCAGGTAGATAGTCCGATTGTAAAGTTGTTGACATTATTGTGACACTTACCGTCATATAAAAAAAGTGAAGCAAGACCTTTCGGAGTCGCAGGATCTGATGTCAGGCATAATGCCGATATTGATCATAAATTGAAGGGATAAAGCTTTGAACCGCGCGGCTTGAGGGGGATCGCTGCGGTTCTGGCGGCGTGCTGACTGCTCCTTTTTAGTCAGTACGCCGCCAAGCTTCCTTCAGCTTGCCGCGACTATTGCGGCCCACTCCGCTTCATCAATCACGTTAATACCTAGCATCGTTGCTTGTTTCAATTTGGATCCAGCACCGGGACCAGCGACAACCAGATCTGTCTTCGCACTTACCGAGCCTGCTGCTTTTGCTCCCAATGCCTCGGCCTGCGCTTTTGCTTCATCGCGGCTCATCGTCTCCAGCTTTCCAGTGAACACAATGGTTTTTCCTGTCCACTCACTTTCCCGGATGTTCGACACATAAGCGGGCGGATCTACTTCCCGCATCAAATCATCCCAGACATCGCGGTTATGCGTTTCGTGAAAAAAGTCACCCAATGCTTTGGCCACTGTCGGGCCGATCCCGTCAATACTCGTGAGCTCAGCCACCGCCGACGTATCGCTGGCGGCAACGCGCTTGCCAATCTCCGCAATGGCTCCGAGCGTTCCAAAATTGCGCACCAAATCTTTTGAAGTCCCTGCCCCCACATGCCGGATCCCCAGACCAAAAAGCAACTTCATGGCATCTGGCGTGCGTTTTGCGTGTATGGCTGCCAACAGATTATCCACAGACTTATCCTGCCACCCGTCACGCGCCAAAATCTCTTTTCGGCGGGTATGAAGGCGAAAGATATCCGCAGGGCTCTCCAGCCAGCCAGCCGCAAAGAACTCCTGCACTGATTTTTCGCCCAGTCCTTCGATATCAAGCGCTGCACGGCTGACGAAATGGATCAGCCGTTGCACGCGTTGCGCAGGGCAGATCAAACCGCCGGTGCAGCGAACATCCACCTCGCCTTCTTCCGCTACCGCTTCAGATCCACATTCGGGGCAGTGGTCGGGGAAATCAAAGGCGGGCCGATCAATATCGCGGGTCAGATTGTCCACAATTTGCGGAATTACATCCCCTGCCCTCTGAACTATGACCCGGTCGCCGGGTCTTACGCCCAAACGGGCAATTTCGTCACGGTTGTGCAAGGTAACATTGGAGACGACCACACCTCCTACCGTTACGGGTTTCAAACGGCCGACGGGTGTCAGCTTACCGGTGCGACCAACCTGAATATCGACCGTTTCCAAGGTTGTTTCGGCTTGCTCGGCGGGGAATTTATGCGCGATTGCCCACCGCGGTGCCTTAGCCACAAAACCAAGCCGTTCCTGCCAATCCAACCGATCTACTTTATACACCACGCCATCAATGTCATAGGGCAGCTCTGCCCGCTGGCGCTGGATGTCGGCATAATGCGCCAGTGCACCGGTCGCGCTATCGATTTGGACTAATAAGGGCGATACCGGAACCCCCCAGTCGGCAATCGCATTCATGACGCCCAGTTGACTGACTGCGGGTAACGCACTCACTTCGCCCCAGCCATGTGCCAAGAAACGTAAAGGTCGCGATGCAGTGATGCTCGCATCTTTCTGGCGTAAAGACCCGGCGGCCGCGTTGCGCGGATTTGCGAAAATTTTTCCGCCTTTTGCTTCTTGCTCGGCATTAAGCGCCGCAAAGTCTGTCTTGGCCATATAGACTTCGCCGCGGATTTCGAACAGTGCAGGCGGGTTGCCTGAAAGTTGCTGCGGTATATCGGATATGGTCGCCACATTCGCAGTGACATCTTCGCCAACGGTACCGTCACCCCGGGTTGCAGCCTGTTTGAGAACGCCATTATCATAGCGCAGTGATAGGGACAATCCGTCGATTTTATCTTCGGCTGTTAACTCCACTGACGCTTCGGAAGGTAAATTCAGGAACCGGCGGACCCGTCCTACAAAGTCCTCGACGTCCTCCGCGCTGAAGGCATTATCGAGGCTCATCATGCGTTTGGCGTGGGTTATTTTCTTGAGGCCGGAGCCATCTACGGCGGCGCCTACCTGGCGGTTCGGGCTGTCAGAGCGGACGAGATGCGGGAATGCCGTTTCAAGTTCTGTGTTGCGGCGCACCAAGGCGTCATATTCCGCGTCGGAAATCTCCGGCGCGTCTTCGGCATGGTAGCGTTTGTTGTGATAGGCGATCTGCTTGGCAAGCCGCATCAGTTCATTGGCGGCATCCGCTTCATTCGGAACTGTCACACACCCTCCAGCAACCGTACGGCTTGCGCCCTTGCCTCGTCAGTCACCTCGGCGCCCGAAAGCATCCGCGCGATCTCCTGCCGCCTTGCTTCGGCATCAAGCAGGACGACACCCGTCCGCGTGACGGTCCCTTGGCTGGACTTGGCAATGAAGTAATGCGCCTGCCCCTTGGCCGCGACCTGCGGGCTATGTGTGACCGCAAGTAATTGCGTATGGCGGGCAAGACGGGCAAGCCGTTCGCCGATAGCGGCTGCAACCGCGCCACCCACGCCGCGGTCAATTTCATCGAAAATGATGGTGGCCGCCCCACCCTCTTCGGCCAAGGCAACCTTCAAAGCCAGAATGAAGCGCGACAATTCGCCGCCCGATGCGATTTTCGCCAAAGGTGCAAATGGCGCTCCCGGGTTTGTGGAGATAAGAAACTCCACCCGGTCCATCCCGGTACTGCTCCACCGGTCCTCAGGCAGGCGTTCAACGGCGGTCTGGAACTGCGCCGCATCCAGCTTCAACGGCGCGAGCTCGGCTTTGACCGCAGCGTCCAGCTTTGCGGCGGCTTGCGCGCGCGCTGCGCTCATCGCTTCGGCGGCGTCGACAAAGGCGCTGTGCTTGGCCCTGACTTCCGCCTCAAGCTTCGCGAGCCCTTCGCCACCAGCTTGAATCGAATCCAACCGCGCAGTCAGATTTTCCTGCAACGACACAATCGCATCGGGCGCAACATTATGTTTGCGCGCCAATGCCCGCAACTCGAACAGGCGCTCTTCAATTTCATCGAGGCGCGCGGGCTCAAACTCAATCGCCCGTGCCGCAGCGTTCAATTTATCTTCCGCCTCGCTAGCCTCGATAACCGCGCGATCAAGTGCGGTAAGCGCCTCGGCCAGCAAAGGATGTGCATCGGCGAGTCGGTCCAGTTTGCGCGCAGCCGACCGGATCAGCGCCAGACCGCTTTTCGGACCATCGAAGCTTTCCAGGACGGCCTTCAAATCCTCGGCGATGCGCTCTCCTTTTTGCATGTCGGAGCGTTCACCGGCCAATTGCTCTTCTTCGCCGGGTTGCGGGTTGAATCTTGCCAACTCGGCAACAGCATGTTCCAGCCATTCCCGGTCACGTGCCGCATTTTCAAGCGCCTCGCGCGCGACATCAAGCCGCGACTTGGCCTCTTGCCAGGCGGCATAGTGACTTGCGACCAACGCAGTATCGCACCGCCCGAAACTATCGAGCAAAACCCGATGCCCGCGCGGATTAAGCATTCCACGATCATCATGCTGCCCGTGAATTTCCACCAGAGCTGCACCTACATCGCGCAACAGTGCGGCCGAACAGGGCTGATCGTTGATAAAGGCCTTGCTGCCCCCGTCGGCCTTGACCGAACGCCGGATCAGCAACGGCTCTTTTTTATCGATTTCGATATCATTATCCGCCAGCAGACTAACGACATTGGCAGGCGCCTCAAAACTTGCCGTCACTTGCGCCCGTTCGGCGCCGTTGCGGACAAGGCCGCTATCGGCCCGCGCGCCGAGCGCCAGCCCTAATGCATCCAGCAATATCGATTTACCCGCACCGGTCTCACCGGTCAGGACACCCAATCCACCTGCAAATTCAAGGTCCAGCGCCTCGATCAGCACCACATCGCGGATCGAAAGCCCCGTTAGCATGGCATTATGCGCTTGGCGCGTGCTTCTGCATCAGTTCATAGGCGCGTTTATACCATTCGCTGCCGGGATAATTGGCCCCAAGGACAGCGGCTGATTTCTTCGCCTCTTCGGGCACACCCATCGCAAGATAGGATTCAGTCAGACGATATAGAGCCTCTGGTGCGTGGGTTGTCGTATCGAATTTGTCGACAACTTCACGAAAGCGCAGCGAAGACGCAAGCCACAGCGCGCGGCGCTGGTAAAAACGGCCGATTTCCATTTCCTTGCCGGCAAGGTGATCGCGCACCAAATCTATTTTCAAAGTCGCATCGGCTGCGTAACGCGAAGTCGGATAACGACGCTGAACCTCACCCAAGGCGGCCAATGCCTGCTCCGAAATCTTCTGGTCGCGGGTCACATCGCTGATCTGCTCATAATAGCTGAGCGCAATCAGATAATAGGCATAAGGCGCGTCTTTGTTGCCCGGGTGAATAGACAGAAACCGGCGTGACGACTGTATCGATTCGTTATATTTCTGAGCCATATAATAGCTGAA
>NZ_JBJXFW010000059.1:0-8258 GCF_046154385.1 Sphingorhabdus sp.
ACGACAAAGATGGATCAATCCGTGATTAGAGGTTTGAAAGCCATTAAAGCTTGTCCGAAATCTTAACGGACATTCCGCTAACCACAACACAGCCGCCAAATCGGACTGTCGGCAAACGACAACATTGCGGACATACTTCAAAATTGCCACACTCGGCTCCACCGACGTCGTATTGCAGGAGTGTGACCAGTGAGGGCTCGTAGCTCCAAATATATAATGATCGAAGCTATTGTTATAGGTTTTCTCGTTGCAACTATCTTCACAGCAGATTGGGCCTATCAAGCGGGTATGCTGGCAAAAGGCACTGCGCTCGGAATCACCGCTCTTCTTATGTTCGCTGCCGTTGTCGCCGTCGTCGGACTTGTAATCGACCTTCTAATCATTGGATTTCGCATGGTCTTTTCGTAAATGGTCAGTAGCTGACATTGCTCCGCAGCCGAAACTTCAGAGCAGTGACGGCAACTAACCACAACATTCGCGACATTCCCGCCATCTGCTCGGCACACCAAAAGCGGCCATTTGTTCAGCTACATCCTTTTTCCCTTTTTTCGCTTCTTTCTTCTGACGAAAAAAGGGCGCAACCTTTCCGTCAATCGCACGGCAATTCTGGAAAACAGGAAAACAGCCCTTATCTTCGCGCCTTCACCCCTTCGTGCGAACCAATATCTCTACCCGACCCACGCGCTGATCTGACCGGCCACATCGTTTGCGGCGGCGTTGAGGGCGCGACCGGCTTCGCGGGCGTTGATGGCGGTGACCGGTTTGCGCGATTCAAAGCGTTTCTTTTCCACTGTTTGCCCACGGTTGATCTTGACCGCGTCATAGACCACCACGGCTTCGGAAGAGGCTTCATCAAGCCCGAACTCCAGCAAACTTCCCGACAGATAGAACTGCGCCCTTCCACCGGCATCGGTTTCGTTGAGCACCAGCCGGTTGCTCTTGGCCGCGATGTTTTCCATCAGCAGCATCTGCATCAGACGCGAGGGTTTATCGGCCCAGACGGCGTCCTTGATATAGGCGATGTTGCTGTCGTCAACCTGCACCGGCACGCGGTTCGAATCGAGTTTGCGCGGGGTTTCGGGAAGCAGGACGATCAACGCCTCACCCGAGGCACCGCTTTTGCTGGTTCCGCCTGCAACGCTGCTGTCAGACGTCAGCACCAGCATCGAAGGCGGGGCCTTGCCGCCGAAACTGACGCAGGCAGACAGGGCCATTGCGGCGGTGGCGACACACAAGGCGTTTCGCAAAATCTTGGTCATGGTCATCTCAATTCCGTTTCCGGCCATCGGGCTTGTAATCGGGTAGCGCAGGCGCGCTGACGACACCGCCAAGGCCATTCTGGTCCACCCGCTCGGTCACCGATTTCAGCGACACCGACAATTCGCGCAGGTCACGGGCCAGTTGCGTGACCTCCGGCAAGGTTTGCGTGTTCAGCGTTTCGATGGCGGGGTTGGCGTTGTTGAGCGTGGTTTCCAATGCGGCAAGACTGCCATTAGCTGACCGCAATGTCTTGCGTAATTCCGCCATCAACGGCCTGCCTTCACTGTCGAGCAACAGATTTGCAGTTCCAGCCGTTTTGGCCAATTCATCGGCCGCCAAACCTGCCTTTTGCAAGGTTAGGCGCGATTCCTGCACGGCCGCGCGCAAATCCGGCGCTTGGGTGGCCAACGACCCCGATAGGCTTTCGACATTGTCGAGGATCTTCTCAATCGATTGCTGGTTTTTATCGGACAGGATGCTTGTCAACCGTTCGGTTAATGTTGACAGCCGTTCCACTAACAGCGGCGCATTGTTCAGCAATTCGCCTAACGCGCCCGGCTTTGTGGGAATAACCGGAACGCCGGTGGGGCAGGCGGACTTTGGGTTTTCCTTGGGGCAAACCAATGAAGGCGCGCCTTTTACGGCACCATCAAGTTGAATTTCGGAAACTCCGGTAAAACCGACGCCATTGATAGTCGCAACCGTTCCCAACAAAATCGGAACTTCATCCTTGATGGTGATGCGCACCCGGACAAATTCAGGGTCCGGTTCCCATAATTCTATGCTGTCGATTTCACCTACCGGAACGCCAGAAAAAGATACGCCCGAACCTTTGGCAAGGCCATTGACCGATTGCTGGAAAAAAATATCATATTCTTTCTTGCTGCCTTCGCCCGCGCGCGAAAGCCACACAGTAAAGCCCGCAAGCAAGGCCAGCAGCAACAACGTCACCGCGCCGACAATTACATAATTGGATTTTGTTTCCATCGCCCCGTCTTATGGCCTCCCTGGCAACCGATTGTCCACGACCTATTTGTCGACCCGCTTTGCATGTCCCCTTCGCGCGGCACGCCCGCGCGGGCCGCTGAAATATTCCTTGACCCACGGGTGGTCCGTCGCCAGCAATTCCTCAATCGCGCCAATGGCAATTACTTTATGGTCGGCAAGGACCGCAACGCGATCGCATATTGCGTAAAGTGTATCGAGGTCATGGGTGATCAGAAACACAGTCAGGCCAAGCGTTTCTTTCAGGTTTCTCGTCAGATTATCAAAATTGGCCGCGCCAATCGGGTCAAGACCCGCGGTTGGTTCATCAAGGAAAAGCAATTCGGGGTCCATCGCCAATGCGCGTGCCAACCCGGCCCGTTTCCGCATCCCGCCGGACAGCTCGGATGGATATTTATGGGCCGCTTCAGGCGGCAAGCCGCTCAAGTGAATTTTGTAGCGGGCAATTTCTTCCAAAAGTTGGGCGCTGAAATCGGGGTAGAATTCACGCAGGGGAACCTGCACATTTTCGGCCACCGTCAGCGTTGAAAACAGCGCGCCGCCCTGAAACAACACCCCCCAGCGACGGCGGACGTCGGTTGCTTCATCTTCTTCCTTGCCGATCATCGCTTCGCCGAAGACGTGGATGTAGCCTGCTGTCGGCTCCTGCAGCCCGATGATCGAACGCATCAACACGGACTTGCCGGTGCCTGACCCACCGACAACGCCCAAGATTTCGCCCTGCCGGACATCAAGGTCGAGGTCTTTATGAATGATCTGGTCGCCAAAGCTGTTACAGAGCCCTTGCACCGAAATGATGTTGCCATCCGCCATCGCTTAGTCCCAACCGATTTCGCTGAAGAACACGGCGAAGAACGCATCGAGCACGATGACGAGGAAAATGGCCTGCACCACGGCGGCGGTCGTTTTAAGGCCGACTTGTTCGCTGTTGCCTTCCACCTGCATTCCTTGAAAACAGCCGGCCATCGCAATAATTGCACCAAAAACCGGTGCTTTTATCATACCAATCCAGAAATCCGTCATGGGAGTGACTTCGCGCAGCCGGATGATGAACGTGGCAGGCGGGATTTCGAGGATGATCCAGCACAATAAGCCACCGCCGATAATCGCCATCAGCGACGCATAAATGCCCAGCAATGGCATCATGATAACCGCCGCGATAACGCGCGGCACCACAAGCGCTTCGGCCGGAACGACGCCGATGGTTCGCATCGCGTCAATTTCTTCGGTGATTTTCATCGTCCCGATCTGCGCGGCAAAGGCAGAGCCGGATCGGCCGGCGACCATGATTGCGGTCATCAATATGCCCAATTCGCGGAAGGTCAGGCGACCGATCAGGTTGATTGTAAACACTTCGGCCCCGAATTGCCGCAGCTGCACCGCGCCCTGTTGCGCGATAACGATGCCGATCAGAAAGCTCATCAATCCGATAATGCCAAGGGCGCGAACGCCAACCATATCGAAATGTTGAACAACAGAGTGCCAGCGAAAGCGGCCGGGATTGAGGATCAGGATCACGGACGCTTTGACAACCTGCCCCACAAAGCCGAGAAAATGCAAAAGGGTCGCAAAGGCGATAACCACTGCTTCCCCGATTTCGCCCAGAAAATGGGCGAGTGATGATGTGCGGGCCGGGGCAACCGGGGCCGATTGGTCAACCCCGCTGACCGCCTCGATCAGGCGGGCCGCATCCATATGCGCGTTGATAATTTGCGCCCCGCTTTGTTTCGCGGTCCGGTACACGAGCCATGCGCCAACGGTGTCGATATGGGTGACATCGCCCAGATCTATATGAGTCACTGAACTGGAAAGGGCGTGCAACCGTCCGTCCAAATCGCCAATACACGCTATCGACAGGCCGCCGGAAAAGTGCACGACTTGGCTGCCATCGGCGAGGGTTTCCTGAATAAAGTTGGCAGCGTCAGCCATGCGCCCTTCACTGGCGCATAATCCGATTTATCACAAGCCTGTAGACATTCATGTGCGGATTGTGCCTGTAGCGACATGATGACGACTCCCGCCAAAACCTTGCTTGCCATTTATGATATGGACAAAACAATCACGCGACGCGCGACCTATAATGGCTTCTTGTTGCATATGGCGCTCCATAAATCACCGTGGCGGCTGTGCCTTGCACCGCTGCTTCCTCTCGGTCTGGCGCTGTATGCGGCCAAACTATGGGATCGCGCGCGACTCAAGCAGTTTTCCCAAACGCTGCTCATCGGTCACAGCGTTCCTTTAGAGCACTTCGCCCAGTATCTGGAAAGCCACGCCGATCTGGTGGTGGGCAAAAATGTCTATCCGCAATTGCAGGAGCGGGTCGCAGCAGAAAAGGCGGCCGGATACCGCCACATCATGGCGACCGCGTCCTATCGCCTGTATGTGGAGGCAATAGCCCACCGGCTCGGCTTCGACGATGTTATCGCGACCAATCTTGCCACCAACAGCAGCGGGCATGTGCTGGCGCGGATTGACGGGCACAACTGCTATGACACGGCGAAGCTTGATCGGGTGAAGGCGTGGATGCAGGCACACGGTATCCGGCGCGAGGATTGCCACATTCGTGCCTATTCGGACCATATCTCCGACGCGCCATTGCTTAGTTTCGCCGACGAGCCCTTCGCCACCAACCCGCACGGCCCGCTAACCCGGATGGCCAGGGCCAACAGATGGACGATATTGGACTGGCGTTAGGGTGGGGGGCGTCGGCTTAGTCCGCCACCCGGCATTCTCCCATTACTCCCCATCACTCCACGTCACCCTGAAACAAGTTCAGGGTGACGGTTCTGAGAATTAGGGCCTCCGGCGAAAGCCACCCTTTTTTAAACCAACGCCAGTGCCTGATCGAAATCGGCGATCAGGTCATCGGGGTCCTCGATACCAATCGAAATTCGTACCAGATTGTCGGTAATGCCCAGCGCGTCCTTGCGTTCCTGCGGTACGGACAGATGGGTCATCGCCGCAGGATGGCTGGCGAGCGTTTCGGTGCCGCCCAGGCTGACGGCAAGTTTTGCGATTTTCAGGGAATCGAGAAAGCGGAAGCTTTCCGCTTCGCCGCCCCGGATGAAAAGAGAGAAAGTCGACCCTGCGCCGGTGCAGTGGCGGTTGTAGATATCCTGCTGCCGTGCATCTTCGATCATGCCGAGATAGCCAAGTCCTTCGACCTTTGGGTGCGCCTTCAAAAAGGCACAGACCTTCGCCGCATTCTCGCCCGCCCGCATCATCCGTAATTCGAGCGTTTCCAGACTTCGCAACAGCATCCAGGCGGTGTTTGGATCGCAAATGGTTCCGATAACATTTCGCATCGGCCGGATGATGTTTATGAGGGACTGGCTGCCTGAAACACCACCTGCAACAAGATCCGAATGCCCGCCCGCATATTTGGTCAGGCTATAGACCACCAATTCGGCGCCTTGCTTGATGGGTTGCTGCCACAAGGGACCCAAAAAAGTATTGTCGATGGCAATGGCGGGTTTCTGCTCGCCCGGGAACGCCGCGTCGCGTGACGCACGGACAGCTTCGACATCGACCAGCGCATTGGTTGGATTTGCCGGGCTTTCCAGATAGACCAGCGCCACCTTGCCGCCCTTTTCGGCGGCCAGCGCCTTGGCCTGATCCATCATGCTGTCAATCTCTTCGCGCGTCGCACCCGCCGGAAAGTCGAGGAAGGACACGCCAAAGCGCGACAGGATGCGCGCGATCAGCGTCTCGGTCGCCGCATAGAGCGGACCCGAATGCACGATCACGTCATTTTGCCCGACAAGCGCCAGCAACATCGTCGCAATGGCGGACATGCCACTGGAGAACACAAGGCTGTCATCCGCTTCGTCCCAGACCGCGAGGCGGTCCTCCAGGATTTCCTGATTGGGGCCGTTGAATCGCGAATAGACCAAGCCATCGGCCGGACCTTCACGCTTGCCGGTAATATGTTCGAAGAATTTCTTGCCCGCCGCCGCGCTTTCGAAAGCGAAGGTCGAGGTCAGGAAAATCGGAGGTTTTAATGATCCTTCCGATAAGGTGGGATCATATCCGTGTCCCATCATCAAAGTGGCAGGCTTTAGCTTGCGTCCGCCTATGGTTTCGATATCTGCCTTGGGCTTGCGGCGCGAAGCCGGGGCGGCGATGGGGGGTGAAATGTTGTCGGTCACGGGAATCTCCTATATGCCGGGCAATATCATTATTTGTTACAATTGAAACTAAATTACATGGCGTGTTTCAGACAAGTCGAAACAGATCGAGCCATCCTGTTGCAGGCCGGGTTAGGCAAAAGCCTGATTGCGCCGCACCGCGGGGCGCGCTAGCAACAATAAGAGGGTAGAATTCCAAAAGAGACCGCCCCGTTAGTCCAAGGAGAGAGTTGTGCCTGCTGAGCAATTTGACGATTTTGACAGCTTCCCCAATCTGGTGTCAATGTTTCTGGCGCGCGCGCGTTACCGCGGCGACGCACCTTTCCTGTGGAGCAAGAAAGACGGTGGCTGGGAATCAATAAGCTGGGCGCAAACGGCACAGCACGTGGCGGCTTTTGCCAAATCTTTACGGCAAATGGGTTTGCAAAAGGGCGATCGTGTCATGTTGGTGTCGGAAAACCGGCCGGAATGGTGCATCGCCGATCTGGGCATCATGGCTGCGGGATGCATCACAGTTCCGACTTACATCACCAATACCGAACGCGATCATCAACATATACTGGACAATAGTGCATCACGGGCGGTCGTCGTTTCAACGGCCAAACTCGCGAAAACCCTGATGCCAGCTGCGATTCGATCATCCGAGGCGGAATTCATCATTGCCATGGAGCCTTTGCAAGCGACTCAGCAAGGCCAGTTGTCGATCCACAATTGGGCAGACATGATCAAGGGAACAGATGCAGATGTCCGTACAACCGAAGCCGCGATGGCCTCGGTTACGCGTGACGATTTGGCCTGTATTATATACACCAGCGGAACAGGCGGTGCACCGCGTGGTGTGATGCAACAGCATGGATCGATTCTGCATAACGCCGACGGCGCAGCGACAGTATTGCGCGAAGATTTCGGGCTAGATGAAGAAGAAGTGTTCCTTTCATTCCTTCCGCTAAGTCATGCATATGAACATTCCGGTGGGCAGTTTCTGCCGATAGGGGTTGGCGCGCAGATATATTATGCGGAAGGTCTGGAAAAGCTTGCCTCCAATATTGAAGAAACGCGGCCGACGATCATGGTTGTTGTCCCCCGGCTTTTCGAGGTGCTGCGTCAGCGGATGATCAAGGCCGTCGAAAAGCAAGGCAAGTTTCCAAACTACCTTCTCGACAAGGCGCTTTCTATCGGTGAACGGGATTATAATGGCAGGAAACGGCTGCGCGATGCACCGATGCGTGTCTTGCTTTCGCGGACAATCAAGCCCAAAATCAAGGCGCGCTTTGGCGGACGGATGAAGGCAATGGTTTCGGGCGGCGCGCCGCTGAACCCCGATATCGGCGTGTTCTTCCAGTCGCTGGGCATCACCTTGCTGCAAGGCTATGGCCAGACCGAGGCCGGACCCGTGATAAGTTGCAACCGGCCGAGTGTCGGTTTGAAAATGGATACCGTCGGACCTCCACTCAAAAACACCGAAGTCAAAATTGCCGAAGATGGCGAGATATTGGTGCGTGGGCCATTGGTCATGCGTGGTTATTGGCGCAACAAGACCGAAACGGATCGGGTCATCATCGATGGCTGGCTACATACCGGCGACATTGGACATATTGATGCCAAGGGCCGGATTGCGATTACCGACCGCAAGAAAGACCTGATCGTCAATGACAAGGGCGATAACATCGCCCCGCAAAAGGTAGAAGGGATGCTGACTTTGCAGCCTGAAATACTTCAGGCAATGGTGTCAGGTGACAAGCGCCCCTATATTGTCGGCCTCATTGTGCCTGACCCGGAATGGACACTGGAATGGTGCCATGCACAGGATATCAAATGCGATTTTGCCGATTTGAACGACAATCCGCAATATCGTGCCGCCGTGCG
>NZ_JBJXFW010000060.1:0-25926 GCF_046154385.1 Sphingorhabdus sp.
TACCGCGTCGCGGGTCTGCGCGACACGCTGACCTCGGTCATTGAAACCAGCGGCTTGTTGGAACAGCAGCGGCAGGGTGCGATCACGCGGCAATTGGCGGCATGGGCCGCGATTCTGGCGGTGCCGACCGCGATTGCAGGCATTTACGGCATGAACTTCGATGTCATGCCCGAATTGCGCTGGAAATACGGATATTTTGTCGTTGTCGGGGCGATGGTGACAGTCTGTCTGTCGCTCTATATCCGGTTCAAGCGGGCTGGCTGGCTGTAACCTTACGCAGGACCGTGCGGTAATCGGGTTCAATCGTCATCCGGTGATGATAATTTCCTTCGCCCAGCAAGGCATGGGCAAGCGGTAGGCTGTAGCAGGGCACGCCCATGAACAGATGGTGCTCGCTGTGGAAATTCACCCAATAAGGCGCAACGGTGGTGCGCTCAAAAAGCCCTGCATAGGTGGTGCGCGCATGGGAAAAGGGATCCTCGCTGCCTGTCGTGGTGCAGGCATGTTCGGCGATGTTGCGCACGCGCAGGAATAGCTGGAACGTCGTCGCCAGCGCGACCAGCCACAGCGCGAAAGGCAACCAGCCCCAGAACAGCAGCGAGACCGCGAGCAACACCGCCTGAACACCCAAAAAGCGGCCGACGGTGCGGGCGGTTGTCTTGGCGCCGTCGATATTTGCCACCGGCGCATCGATGCCCGACCGGCTTTGCAGGTTGAGCATCCGGCCCGCGCTCGTGTCGCGCTTGGCCGAGGCACCGCCGCTTTCGCTGCGCCACATTGCCTGCAGTCCGCGCCATGCGGCGGCGAACTGCGCCGTGCGCTGCTTGAAAAAGGTCTGGCCCGTCAGGTCGCGGATCGCCTTGCGTTGCAGGCTCGCGCGGCTGGTGGGGAAGGGCGCGGACAGCGACAGGTCGGGGTCCTCCGGTTGCTGCGTGAACTTGTGGTGCGTCAGATGATAGGCGCGATAGGCGTGAAGGTCGCTGCCGGTCGCAGCGCCGGTGAGCCATTGGCCCAGAAAATTGTTCATCTTGCGGTCGGGATGGAGCAGGCCGTGCGCGCCTTCGTGCATCAAAATGGCAAGGCCCAATTGACGACCGCCGATAATGAGCACCGCCACCGGTGTTGCGATGAGTCCGGCAATCCAGCTCCACTGCCACGCCGCCGCTGCGCCAAAGGCAGCCAGCGCCACGACCGCCCATGCATGCACAATCAACCACAGCCCGCGCCAGGGCGAGACCGCCGTGATGCGCATCCATTTTTCCGCCCCGAATATCTGGCGGGGGTTTGCGGCCTTTACCGCGGGCATGGGAACTCTCTTATCCTCATGTCGGCGATGATAGCGTAAAAAAGGGAGAGCTCCAAATCCGCTACGTTATCGCGCTCGCGGCAAAGGCAGCCATTTCGCTTTGTGCGTCCCGCGATTCGCGGAAGGTGAAGATCGGCCAAACATGCAGCATAGCCGAAAGTTCGCGATAGACAGCAGCCGGATGTCGGGATTTCAACGCGCGGGCGTCAGTGACCAATATGTCATCGCCGCCGCCAAAAGCCAGAACCGGAGGGAAACCTTCCCAATTGCCGAAGATCGGGCTGCACCTGGGATCGGTGAGTGGCAGGTTTCCGGCATAAATGCGTCCGGCGTCTGTAATACCACTGATGGTCAGGATGCCATCGCGCCGCTCGATCTTTGCCTGATCGGGGTGCGCGGGGTCAAGGTTGAGCCAAGGGCAGATCAGGATCAGCGCAACAGCATTTGCATCTCCGGCGTCGCGCGCCAATTGTGCAACGGCGGCGGTCAATCCCCCGCCAGCGGAATCGCCTGCCATGATAAAGGGCGTTCCGTTCTTGTCAGCGGTGTATTGGCGATAAAATTCCATCGCCCATGCCGTGACCGCCTCAGCGTTGCTTTCCGGCGCCAGCGGATACAGCGGCGCGGTCACAGACCAGCCGTGCACCTTTGCCATATGCGCCAAAAATGCCCAATGCACATCTGCCGCCGGATAGACATAACCACCGCCATGCCAATATAGGATATGGGCGGACGGTTCACGGTCTTTGGGGGCAAGGGTCCAAATGGGACGTCCGCCAAACTCGGTTTGCGTGACATCCAAACTGCCGCGCGCCTTGGCGTTGGGTTCGGGCAAGGGCTGGGCGCGCGATTTTGCGATATTGACCTGAAATTGCGGCCCGCCTGTAAACAACTTGCAGTATATGCCCGTTGTGCGCAGCACAAAGCCGGTCAGGCCGGCGATTAAACTTGGCATTTTTCTCTCCCTATTTCCCGCTGGTTGCGGGTGCCGCCGTTTGTGCAGCGGCCAGTTGTGCTTCGTATTTTTCTTTGATTTCCGCCAGAAGGGGGATGGCGGGATTGTCCTCGCTGCGGTTGTGCGGATCATTGGCAAGGGGCATGAGAGTGCGGTAAGCCGTGCCAAAATTTTCGTCGTCCATCAATTGCTGCACCACCTGCCAGCGGACGGCCTGGTCATAGGGGGCAAGCTGCAATGCCCGTTCCAGTCCATGGGCGGCGATTTCGCTAATGTCCTTGCCCGACATTTGCAAACTGCGGTAATAATAGATGAGCGGGATGGGGTGGTCGGTTTCGATCTTGTTCAGCGCGGTGATGGCGCGGGTCAATTTTTTCCAAACAGCCTCGGCATTTTCGGCTTTCTCCGCAATGCGGGACAACGCATAGATTTTCTGCACATGGGCGTTGACCAGTGTCGGCGCGGCAAGCAGGGCCTTGTCGGCGACTGCAAGAGCTTCGGTAAAATTCCCCGCATCATGCTCCGCCTCTGCCAAGGCGGCAAGCACGGCCGGATCATCGGGATATTTCGCGGCAACCGCCTGCGCCTTGGGCAGTAGGATTTTTGAGGATTCTTCATCCACACCGCGCTTGGATTCCAGGATGATCGGCATCATCGCGCTTTCGGCTTCGTTCAGCTTTCGGATCGTGATCGGACCGACCGTCAGCTTGTCAGCAGCAATGGGCAGATATCGCATCTTGCCCTTGCTCAGATAGGATTTCAGTTCCTTGTCGAGCATTTTTAGGTCGCCAAAAGCGGCCTGCGCCGCATCCCGCTCGGTCGCGCCATTGGCGAGAGCGACGCGGTATTTGGTCAACTGTCCCGGACGGGTCCCCGCCATTTGCAGATAATGATAAAGCAGCCAGCTTCGTCCGTAAAATTCGTCATAGCCCTTGCCCTTGTGGGCTTGATACGTTTCGGAATCGAGCAATGCATCTATCGGAACATCTACAGCGTAGTTCAGCTCCGCTGCGCGGTGGTTTGCAGGCATGCCGATGCCCATGCCGCCATCTTTTTCAAAGCGGACGGTCGAGAAAAATTCGGCGAAGCCCTCGCTATACCAGCGCGGGGTGGCCCATTCGCTGACGCCGTGCATCACATGATGGGCATATTCATGGAACAGGACTTGTTCGCTTTGGGTAATGTTCAAGCCATCGCTCTCGACACGCGAAGCAAAGGCCACCGACCCACCCGCGCGTGCCTGGTAAAAACCTTGCAGAAAGCCGCTCTTGTCGCCTGCCAGTTTTTGGATTTGTCCGGCGTTGCGGACAATGTAGATGGTGACACGGTTGGAAGGGCTCGGCTTTTCAGCCGCCCGATTCAAAATCCCCAAAAGACCGCTGTGGTAACGTTCGAGGCGCTCGGTAAATTCGCGGACATCCTTTTCCTTCTGGTCCGCGATGACAAGGAAATGATCGCTGCTGGCTTCATTCCATTCGGCCCGGGTAGTGGCGGGTAGCACGAACGCGCAAAGGCAGACTAAACCAACCGCAATCCGACTCTTCATAAGGCCCCCATCACCTTTGCTGTGATGGGGGAGCTTATGGCCTTTATTTCGATGCCGCAATCCAGTCGTCAATTTTCTTTTCGAGAACCGCCAAAGGCAACGCGCCGGTGTTCAGGACTTGGTTATGAAACTCCCTTACATCGAATGTCTTGCCAAGTTCCTTTTGGGCTTTTGCCTTCAACCGTTGAATGGTCAGCGCGCCGATTTTGTAGGCCAGCGCCTGTGAAGGAATGGCGATGTAACGCTCGACCTCTGCCGTGGCATCGGTTTTGCCCATGTCGCTGTTGGCGAGCATATAGTCGATCGCCTGTTCGCGGGTCCAACCCTTGCTGTGCAGGCCGGTGTCGACCACCAGCCGCATGGCGCGCAACATTTCGTCCGACAAAGTGCCGAACCGCTGATAGGGATCCTTGAACAGGCCCATGTCATAGCCCAGCGTTTCGGAATAGAGCGCCCAGCCTTCGACATAAGCGGTGTTGCCGCCAAAGCGCATGAAGGCAGGAAGTGTCTCATTTTCCTGCGCGATGCTGATCTGGAAATGGTGGCCCGGCGCGCCTTCGTGCAGGTACAGCGTCGTCATGCCCGGCGTGGTGCGGCTGGGCAAGTCATAGGCGTTGAAATAGAATGTGCCGGGACGCGAACCGTCGGGCGTACCATTTTGATAGCTGCCGCCCGCTTCATATTTTTCGCGGAACTCTTCATAGGGCTTGATTTCAAGCGGGGCCTTGGGGAGATATTTGAACTGCGCGGAAATCAGGCCATCAACCTTTTTGCCGATGTCATAATAGCCCTGGGTTAGCGCCTCACGGCTGGCGGGCTTGAATTTCGGGTCGGAACGCAGATGTTCAAAAAATTCGGGCAGTGTGCCCTTGAACCCGACCTCTGCCTTGATTTTTTCCATGCCGGTTTTGATCCGCGTCACTTCGGACAGGCCGAGATTGTGGATTTCGTCGGCTTTCAACGGCAACGTTGTCGTCTGCTCTATCTGATATTGATAGAGAATGTCCCCGCCCTTCATCGCCGACAGGCCAACCTGTTCACGGGCAAGGGGCAAATAACTGTCGCGCAGGAAATCGCGCATGCGGGCGTTGACGGGGTAGAGACCTTTTTCGATAACGTCCCGATATTCGGCGGTCAGGCGTGCCTTGTCGGCGTCGCTAAAGCCTTCGGGGAATTTCTTCACCGGGCCGAAATAGGGCGACTCTTCGGTCGATTGTGCCAATTGGGTGTTGAACTGATCGATGACGTTGGTGATTGTTAATCTGGTTTCGAACACGCCGGTCGCCATGCCTTGCCGGAACCGGTCAATCGACCGGTCCATAAGGATGATAAATTCCTTATGGCGTTTCAGATTATTGTCGTAATCCTCCACCGTCTTGAACGGTGCCGCGCCCTGACCGCTGGCAAAGGTCGGGTAAAAAGTATGGAATCCGGAAAAATGATTCAGTGGGCGCACCACGGTCAGGTCCATGATTTCCTTGGACAGACCCTTGAGCGCGTCGATCTGGCCCTGCTTGAACACATCATAGGCAATCTTGTCGGTCGGGTTCAGCTTTTCGCGGTCAATCGCTTTCAGATTTTCCAGATTGGCCTCTGCAGCCTTTCGTTCATTGGCGAAATATTCGTCGCTGATGAAATCGCCAAAACGGTCAGCATAGCGCATGTCACCGCGAAACAGCGCATTCAATGGATTGCGTTTCAGGCTAGCTTCGTCATCGGCGGCGAACAGGGCGGCAAGGCGTTGCCCTTCGGTTTGCACGGCTTCGGTCGCAGGGACGGTCTGCGCGCCCGCTGCTGTAGCCATGGATGCTGATAATGCCGCACCGGCAAATAATATGAGTTTGAAGGACTTCACGAACATATCTCCATAAATCATCACGCTAGATAACGCAGCGCATCGTGGTGCCACTCTTTAACCAACGTGGATAAGCTGCAACAGCTATTCGACAGACGGCATTCACGCACGCTATTTCGGCGTGTTGATTTCCAGCCAGTTGTTTTGACGATACCATTTGGTGATAACGTGCTTCACGCCCTTGATAACGGGCGTTCCGGTGTGCAGCGTTTTATAGTTCAGCGTGCCGTCGGGCTTCACATTGTTCCACATCAGCATCATGCCCGCCTGCGGGCGCACCCCCAAACCCAGATGTGGAAATTCGGTGGCTCCGCCTTCTTCGGGTTCGTTCAGGAAAATCATCGCGGTCCAACTGCGCTGTCCGCCCGTCGGGCCTTCCTGTTCCCAATAGCTCTGGCTGGGGTGGAAGAAATCATGATGCGCCTTGAATTCCTGACCGACTTGATAACGTTGGCCTTGCATGGTTTCGGCATAATCATTTTCGATGCCCAACACATCGCTCATCCGAGCTTCAACCTTGGCAATGAAGGCGTCCCATCGGTTGAGATGGCAGCTGTAGCTGGTCCGGAACCCAGCCTGTTCTGTACCCTTGTACAGCGTTGATGGCACGGCATCGGCATCGATTTTCTTGATCAGCATCTTGCAATCCGCTTTGCTCAAAAACCCTTGATAGAGATATAATTGCGCCTCTGCGTGCTCAACCTGCTGCACCAAGGGATTGGCATTCAATCTTTTGGTCACATGCACACCGATACGGGCCAGTTTGGCCGGATCGTTATTGGCGTCAAATTCTTTTATAGGGGTGTCATCAAGCATATCGGGTCCGAATCAGGGAACGATGAGACCTCTTACCATGACCCAAGCGGGTTTTTCGAGGGTCCTGATATTATCGAGCGGATTTTCCGAGACCGCAACCAGATCGGCAGAATATCCAACCGCGATTTTGCCGATTTCGTTTTCCAGACCCAGAGTTTTTGCTGCCACGCTGGTCGCGCTCGCCAATGCTTCGGCGGGCGTGAGGCCTGCCTTTACCAACAGCGCAAATTCGCCGCCATTGCTGCCATGTTCAAATACACCCGCATCCGTTCCAAAGGCTACGGTGACGCCCATTGCGTTCGCGCGCGTGACCTGACGTCCGGCGGCTTCCAGCGCTTGCCGGGCTTTGACTTCGACCGTGGGTGTGTAAATCCCCTTGCCCAACCGCGCACGCACGCCTTCCAACGCCATCAGGGTCGGGACCAGCACCGTACCCTTGGCCTTCATGACCTTGAGCGCGGCCTCATCGGCAAAGGTGCCATGGTCGATTGTATCGATCCCCGCTGCTGATGCGGCCTCAATTCCGCGTGCGCCATGGGCATGGGCCATGACTTTCAGCCCCAGTGAATGCGCGGTGTCGGCGATGGATTTCATCTCCGTATCGGTAAAATGCGCCTCAAGTCCGCGGCCCTGCTGCGACAGGACGCCGCCCGTTGCGGTAATCTTGATAACATCGGCACCCAGACGCGAGGCCTTGCGCACCTTTTCCGCGCATTCGACAGGGCCTGTGCAGGTGTAGCCGGTGTCGAGTGCGGCCAGTACATCTTTACGAAAGCCGGTGACATCGCCATGCCCGCCGACAATCGACAGCGCGGGTCCAGCTGCCACAATACGGGGCCCCACAATCTTGCCTTCCGCCGTGCCGCGGCGCAGGACAAAGGCGGTGTTCTGGGCCGAGCCTGCTTCACGCACGGTGGTGAAACCGGCCTTGACCGTTAACGCGGCATTTTTAACACCCATCACCACCCCCCATTCGTCAGGGTCAACGGCTTCGTCGCGGAAGTCACCACCGGGGTCACCGGTCAGGTGGACATGCAGGTCGATGAAACCCGGCACGACCGTTTTGCCGGAAAGGTCGATCACAGAATCCGCCTGAAACGGGTTGCCGGTCCCTTGTACAATGTCCTTGATCCGCCCATTTTCGACCAGAATGACAGCCGGACCGGTAGGGCCATTGGCCGCGTCGGGGATCAGGTTCCCCACCACGATGGCCTGCGTATCGGCCAAGGCCGGTGTTGCGGCGGCAAGGCTGATGCTGGCAAGCAGGACATTGCGGATCATGATTATCTCCTTGATGTAAGGTCAGGAGTTTGATCAGCTTGACGCGATGTTACAAGCAAAAAAAGACCCGGGCGGTCGGGACGCCCGGGTCGGTGTTGATATGACCTAATGCTTACCAGAAAAAATCATGAATGGCATCGACGACACGCCCGCTTCGCAAGTCGATCAGCAATACGTCGTCATAATAGCGGACCCAGCGATAGGGGCCATAGGCCGGTGGCAGGCGGTAATAGGACGGGTCGCTGATCCAGTAGCGCGAGCCATAATATCCCGAACCGATATTGATCCCTATACCGAACCGGCGATAGCTGTGCCCCCGATAAGGAGAATAATAACGGCCGGGGTTATAATGGTTGCGATAACGGTCGCGATGCCCTCGCCAATTATAGCGGTTGTCATTTCTCCAAGCCTGTTTCCATTTGTAATTCTGGCCATGATTCCAGCGGTCGCCGCGATCATCGTCATCATTATTCCAGTGCCGGTTGTTGCCCCCGCCGCCATTATGCCGTTCCCCGCCGCGATATCGGCGATTATCGTCACTGCGCTCACGCGAGCGTTCCTGCGACCAGTTGCGGACCTGTCCCTGATTTGACGGCTCCCGATTGCGTTGGACAGATTCGTCCCGTCCGCGATCATCGTCACCACGCACCCTTTCACGCTCTTGCGACCAATTACGGACCTGAACCAGATTTGGCTGGTCTTGGTTGCGCTGGCCCGCTTCCTCGCGTTTGCGATTATCGTCCCTGTCACTGCGGATCCGGACACTGCGCCGACCTTCGCGTTCGTCGCCATCGCCGCGCTTGAAATTTGCACTGTCGTCAAAGTGTGAAGACACCGGCCCCATCTGCGTTGCGGCCTGCGAAACGGCGGGCGTCATCAAGGACGTGGCGGCCAAAGTGGCCAAAATAATCTTCTTCATGGTCTTTCCCCGATGCCAGTGCACGATGCCCCGACATAAGATGTTGAATGGCCGAGTCGTTCTGAAGCGGAGCTGAATTACCTGTACATGTTCATGAAAGGAAGTGTTTTGATGAACAAGGTGACCGCAACCACTCACCCCACCTTGTCGAACGGAATATCCAGCACCGGAAATTTCTCCCACCCGGTAAAGTCGAAATGCCACCATTCGTTGGACAGGCCGACAAAGCCCTCGGCCTCCAGATAGCGTTGCAGGCGGGCGCGGTTTTCGATCGCTACGGCACTGGCACCCATATAGTCGCGGTGCGCTTTTTCCGAAAAATCATCGAATTCGGTTGGCATTTCGACCAGTTCACCGGTGGCAAGATCATACAGGCTGAGGTCGACGGCACAGCCACGATTATGTCTCGACCCGCGCTTGGGGTTGGCGACATAGTTTTTCTTCGGGCCAACGGGCGTTGCGTCCCAAAGCTTCTTCGTCACCCGCCATGGGCGATAGGCATCGAAGATGGTGAGGCCAAAGCCCTCGGCCCGGGCGGTGCGGCTGGCGCGGACAACGGCTTGCGCCGCTGGCGCGGTCAGGAAAGCGCGTGCTTCGCTGTACAGGACGTTGCCGGTGAAATTCTTCGTGGTGGCGTAGCGCATGTCGAGGCGGATGGTGGGATCGACCTTGACCAGTTCGACCAGACGGCCCGGATCGGTCGCCGCCAACGATTTCGCCTGCTTTGCCGGAATGAAGGTAACATCCTTGTCCGGCCCCGCAGGGGCGCATCCGGCGAGCGGCACAACAGCCAGCCCCAGCGCCACCTGCCGGCGGGAAAACACTAGCTGGCGTCCTTGGCCAGCCATTCTTCAAGCCATTTGATCGTGTAATTGCCGTTCTGGAAATCGGGATCTTCCAAAAGCTTCTGGTGCAAAGGAATGGTTGTCTTCATTCCTTCGATCACAAATTCACCCAACGCACGCCGCAACCGCATCAGGCAGCCTTCGCGCGTCTGGCCATATACGATCAGCTTGGCGATCATGCTGTCATAATAAGGTGGCACCTTATAGCCGTGGTAAAGCCCGCTATCGACGCGGACATAGAGACCGCCCGGCGGGTGGTACCAGCTGACCGTGCCGGGTGAGGGCATGAAGGTCACGGGGTCTTCGGCGTTGATGCGGCATTCGACCGCATGGCCGGTGAAGGTCACCTCATCCTGCGTGAACGATAGCGGCTTGCCCTCCGCCACGCGGATCTGTTCGCGGACGAGGTCGAGGCCGGTGATCATTTCCGTCACCGGATGTTCCACCTGCAAACGGGTGTTCATTTCGATGAAGAAAAATTCGCCATTTTCCCAGAGAAACTCGATGGTGCCTGCACCGCGATAGCCCATGTCCGCCATGGCCTTGGCGCAGATATTGCCCATACGGTCACGCTCGGCTGTCGACAGCACGGGCGAGGGAGCCTCTTCCAACACCTTCTGATGGCGGCGCTGCAACGAACAGTCGCGTTCGCCCAGGTGCACGGCGTTGCCGTTGCCATCGCCGAAAATCTGGAATTCGATATGGCGCGGGTTGCCGAGATATTTTTCGAGATACACGGTGGCATCGCCAAAGGCCGCTTTCGCCTCGGACCCTGCTTGTTGCATCTGGGTCTCGAGCTCTTCCTCGTTGTTGACCACTTTCATGCCGCGACCGCCGCCGCCGGATGCGGCCTTGATGATCACCGGATAGCCGATGTCACGCGCAATCGCTTTGGCTTCGGCCACATCCTCGATCGCGCCGTCGCTGCCGGGAACAAGCGGCAGGCCAAGCGCACCTGCGGACCGCTTCGCCTCGACCTTGTCGCCCATGGTGCGGATATGCTCGGGCTTCGGGCCGATCCATTTGATGTCGTGGCTTTCGACGATTTCGGCGAACTGCGCATTTTCCGACAAAAAGCCGTAGCCGGGGTGGATCGCGTCCGCATGGCTGATTTCCGCCGCCGAAATAATCGCCGGAATGTTCAGATAGCTGTCGGTGGCCGAAGGCGGTCCGATACAGATGGCTTCATCGGCAAGGCGCACGTGCATCGCCTCGGCATCCGCCGTCGAATGGACCGCGACCGTTTTAATTCCCATTTCATGCGCGGCACGATGGATGCGAAGCGCAATCTCGCCACGGTTGGCGATCAGGATTTTCTCAATGCCCATATTTACGCGATAACCATAAGCGGCTGGTCAAATTCGACGGGCTGTCCGCTTTCGACGTAAATCTCGGTCACAGTGCCGCTGTTCGGCGCAACGATGGGGTTCATGACCTTCATCGCTTCGATAATCATGACGGTGTCGCCGGCTTTTACTTGTTGACCGACGCTCGCAAAAGGTGCGGCATCGGGTTCGGGTGTCAGATAGGCCGTTCCGACCATCGGCGATTTGAGCGCATTGGCTGATATGGCGGGTGCAGCTTCGGCAACAGCGACCGGTGCTGCTGGTGCCGTAGCGATTGGCGCAGCCGCAACAGGCGCAGCAACGGCGGTCATCGTCCGCGAAACACGGATCTTGCGATCCCCGTCCTCGACCTCGATTTCGCTCAGGCCTGTGTCGTTCAGCATTTCCGCCAATTCACGGACCAGATCGGTATCCACCTGCATTCCGCCACCATTGCCTGATTTTGCCGCCATTTTATACTCCTTGCGCCCCGAATTTTGATTTGCAGCGCCTAATGTCAAACTTGTAACGCTACGTCCAGCGCGAGTTGATAGGACTTTGCGCCATGTCCTGCAAACACCGCCTTCGCGCCCATCCCCACATAGCTTAAATGCCGGAACTCTTCACGGGCATGAGGGTCGGACAAATGGACCTCGAAAACTGGCACTTTGATCGCCTTAATTGCATCGAGCAAGGCAATCGACGTGTGCGTATATCCCGCCGCATTCAGCAGCACTGCCTTCGCGCCTTCGGCCTGCGCCTCGTGCAGCCAGTCGATCAAATGCCCTTCATGGTTGGATTGCCGGAAATCAATCTCCGCCCCGGCTTCGCGCGCCTGGTCATCGAGCATCGCGGCAATATCGTCGAGCGTGTCATGGCCGTAAATCTCCGGCTCGCGGGTGCCCAGCAGGTTCAGATTGGGGCCGTTCAATACAAAAATAAGGTCGGTCAAAACTGGAGCTTTCTTTCAAAAATCATAGGTCAGCCCGATACGCGTTACCGTATCGGTATCTTCCGTGCCCGATAACGGCCGGTCCTGATAGCGCAAGTCATAGGAAATCTGGGATGAAATCCGGCCAGTCAGCTTTGCTTGCAGACCGGTGATGGCGCGCACTGTGTTGCTGTCCTCTTCCGCCACCAATTCCATATTGTGCGACAGGCGCACCTTGTCGTTTATCTGCCAACTGCTCGTCAGGGCACCGCGTCCAGCCAAATTTGACCTTTCGATGCCGGATCGCGTCCATTCCTGACGGAAAGCCGGACCAGCCTCCAACGAAATGGCCACATTCGGTTCGCGCACAATACGCCAGCCCAGTCCCAGGCTTGATGTCGCCCGATGGTCGAGCCCGGCCAGCACGTCGCGTTCATATTCGACGATGCCCAACGCATAATTCCGCTCGCCAATCGTCCAGTCGCTTTGATATGCAGCGTTCAGATATTCCCGCGATGTGCGGCCTTCGCTTTCCTGATAATCACCCCGCAGACGTATCTGATGTGACCAGGATGCGCTGGTGCGTTTGATGACGGCGCCGACGGTTATCCCGAAACTGTCGGTATTTCCGCTCGTGTGAAATCCGCCCAGATCGCCCCGGCCCGACCATTTTATTGGTGGCGGGGAAGGCGGGGGCGAAGGTGCGGGTGGCAGGGTTGGCGCAGGCGGCGGAGGAACAGCAGCAACGGGCGCGGGTTCGCTTTTGCGGCTTTTGTTTTCAATCGCCAAAACCAGTTTATCGATTTCCACGCTTTCGGCAGGATAGGTCAGTCGCGCAAATTTGACGATAGCCGCAAGTTCGGCAGGATTACCCTCGCGCGCGGCGGTTTCCATCATGTGCCGGACGGCATCCGGAATTTCCGCATATACCGGCGTTGCAATTGCCGCCCCGAAAATTGCGGTCGACAGAAAGAAATAAATTCGCGCCATCAAGAGCCTTTTTGGCAAGCCGGGTTGCTATTGCAATTGCTCTCTTCCTATATGGGACAAATCTGAAAAAGCGAGATGTAATGACCCTTTCTGCGATGACCGACAGCATTTCCATCACCCTGAACGGCGACCCGCGCAGCATCGCGGCGGGGAGCAGCGTTGCGGATCTTGTGCGTGAAATCGGGTTGGATCCTGCCAAGGTTGCGGTCGAAAGAAATCTCGAAATCGTGCCGCGCTCTGCGCTTTCCGGCGTCGCCATATTGAATGGTGATGTTCTGGAAATCGTGCATTTCGTCGGCGGCGGACAGGGTGACAGTTGGACCGTTGCGGGCCGGACGTTTACGTCACGGCTGATTGTCGGTACGGGCAAATATAAGGACTTTGAACAAAATGCCGCTGCGCTGGTGGCGTCGGGGGCCGAAATCATCACCGTTGCCGTGCGCCGGGTCAATGTCTCCGACCCCAAGGCACCGATGCTGACCGATTATATCGATCCCAAAAAATACACCTATCTTCCCAACACCGCCGGATGCTTCACCGCCGACGATGCAATCCGCACCCTGCGGCTGGCGCGGGAGGCGGGCGGCTGGGATCTGGTGAAGCTGGAGGTATTGGGGGAGGCAAAGACGCTCTATCCCGATATGCGCGAAACATTGAAGGCGACCGAAGTGCTGGCCAAGGAAGGCTTCCTGCCCATGGTCTATTGCGTCGATGATCCCATCGCCGCGAAGCAGTTGGAAGAGGCAGGCGCGGTGGCGATCATGCCCTTGGGTGCGCCCATTGGTTCGGGTCTGGGTATCCAGAACCGCGTGACGATCCGCCTGATTGTCGAAGGTGCGTCGGTTCCCGTGCTGGTGGATGCAGGGGTTGGCACTGCTTCGGATGCGGCCGTTGCCATGGAATTGGGCTGCGATGGCGTGTTGATGAACACCGCGATTGCCGAGGCGAAAGATCCGATAGCAATGGCGACCGCGATGAAGCTGGCGGTCGAATCGGGGCGTATGGCCTACCGCGCGGGCCGGATGGGCCGCCGGATGTACGCCGATCCGTCCAGTCCGCTTGCGGGCCTTATCTGAAAAGATGACGTTGGCCATCCGGCGAATGTAATAAAATTGCCAAATTTGTCGTTGGTCGAACAACTTTGTATGTTCACCGCGACGTTCGTCGAACCATCGATTGTCTTTGCGCTTAATCGAAAGTGTAATGCCAGGGCAACACAGTCAGCCTAGAAAAGTGACTGCAGGCCGGGCACGCAAAAATTGCTCCCCAGCTACAGATGTTGGTCCGCCTGCACCCCTCTCCCACCGGTTGACGGCAAAATGCCGCAACCGGTTAAAATAAAGGAAGTTCAAAATGGCTACCCCCAAGCTATTTTCATTGGCCTGTGTCGCCGCATCATTCGTGGCAATTTCAGCACCGGCTATGGCCGAAACAAGCACTGTCGAGGTGAAATATTCAGACCTCGACCTTTCCACCGCAAAAGGTCAGGATCGGCTCAAGACACGCGTGAAGCAGGCGGTCAAGCAGGTTTGCGTAAGTCCGCGAGCGATAACAATAAGCGATCGCCTCGACCAGATGCAGTGCGAAAAAACCGCCATGACCAAGGCGATGCCAAAGGCGGAGCGCCAAATCGCGTCTTATATGGCCAATCGCCGCGTCGCTTTGGGCCAATAAATAAACAGCTGGTCCCGGCCGATACGAGGTCGGGGCCAGTTATTTACCGGCCAACCGTTTGACATCGGCCAGGTATTTCCGGCCAATCCGCATCGACAGCTCATCCCCCAAAAGTGCGTGCCACACACCGCCGCCTTCGTGGCGCAATCCGGTAATAAGGTCGCGCCGGACGATGTGGCTGCGGTGGATGCGCTGGAACTGATCGGGGTCGAGCCGCTGTTCCAGCGCGGATATGGTTTGATGCAGCAAATAGCTGCGACCGGCGGTGTAGAGCCGCATATAGTCACGTTCCGCTTCGATCCGCTCTATATCAAGAGCCGCAATGCGGATCAATTCCGCGCGGTGCGATACCCAGAATTCGCTTGCAAAGCCGGATTTCGGTTCGAGGCTCTTGCTCGCGACCAGTTCGGGTTCATTTTCCAAAGTCGCACGGGAAATTGCGCGACCGAGGCGCTCCCCTGAAACGGGTTTCAGAACATAATCGATAACATCAAGATCAAATGCCTCAACCGCAAAATTATCATAAGCGGTGACAAGCACGATCGCGGGCTTTTTGTCCATCAGCCCCAAAGCCCGCGCGGCGTTGATGCCGTCCATTTTGGGCATTCCGATGTCGAGAAACACAAGGTCCGGCGTCAATTGCTGCGCCAACCGCAGCGCGGCGACGCCGTCATTGGCGGTGCCGACAATTTCGATGACGGGATGTTCGCTGCACAAGATTTCCAGCCGCTCTATTGCCAGCGGTTCATCATCGACGATCATGGTGCGAAGGCGCTTCATGTTTTTACCCTGTGGCTAAGTGGTAAGGTCAGTGTCGCTGTAAATCCGCCTTCCGGAAACGCCCGGGTTTCAAGCTTGGCAGCAGATTTATAGCGTGCTTCCAAACGATCACGAACATTGGCAAGGCCGATGCCGTTGCCGCCCACATGCGATGTGTCCATCGCTTCGCCATCATCGGCAATCTTGATTTCGATATCATCGCCTTTCAGCTTTGCGCTTATCGTTATCGTAACCGGACGGTTGGTGCGCGACACGCCATATTTAATCGCATTTTCAACCAACGGCTGCAGAATCAAGGCGGGCACATGCTGGTTCATCAGGGCGGGAGCGATTTCGAAATTGGTCCGCAGACGCGTCGGGTGCCGAACACTCTCAATTTCCAGATACAGCCTTTGCAGGTCGACTTCCTCTTCCAGCGTCACGTCTTCCAGCGGATCGGACGACAGGCTATTGCGGTAAAAGTTCGACAGATTCTGGATCATCGTCTCGGCCTCTTTCGGTTTGCCGGTGATGACCAGGCTGGACAGTGAGTTGAGCGTGTTGAACAGAAAATGCGGATTGACCTGATAGCGTAAGGAACGAAGCTCCGCATCTTGCGCGGCTTGGGCAAAGCGCGACGTTTTGCGTTCTGCTTCGCGAACTTCGCGCGCGTACCCAATGGCAACATATAGCGACGCCCAAGCAATCAGGAAGAAATAATGCGTAACCGAAATGTCGGCAATTTCCTGCCAGAATGACAGACCAAGCCGGTCTTTCAAATCTTCGACTGTTTTTCCGATGCTTGGGTCTTTGAACAGGCTGACCGGATCATAGAGGTTGAAGATATAGAAATTTGCGGACGCAAGCAGCAATGCGGCCGGAATTGCCGCCAGAAATGCCATGCTGACGCGAAAGCCAAGCGATCGGCGGTCGGCCAGACGCAGCCCCAGATACAAAATCCAGGTGACGAGTATGCCGACCAACGCCACCATCAGGCGGCGCTCGAACAAAACGGTTTGTGCCGGAAAATCAAGCAAGGCCGCGCGCAACGACAGGATCAGGGCGTAAAAGGCCCAAAATCCGATTATGGTCAAAAGCGCCATTTGCTGGCCCACGAGCGCTTTTCGGTGCTGAACAAAATTCATGACTTGTGCATAGCCGATTTTTGCGCCGTTGCACCATCGACCGTGTTTCTTGTCGAAATGCACTATTATTTGGTCGAAACTTTTGGGGCTAGCCGTGCTGTAAACGATTCGTTAACTACATTTCTGCGATGATGGCCGTCTATGGTGACAGGGGATTTGGTGCCATGACACAAAGCAGGAATGACGGGCCCGGTCTTCTTACACTGGCCGAAATAAAAGAATTTGCGGGATTTAGCGCCGCGACCCAGCGGTATGTGCGCCGTTCCCTTGATGTAGCATTCGACCGTAAGGACGCGATTGCCGTGTGGTCACGCGATATGGTTGAGGCGTCGACTATTCAGGCGCAACATAAATTTTACGACAAATTGCCCGAAATCCGTGCGCTCATTCCCGATTCCAGTTCAATCGAGGATGCCGAACCGTTTTTGGTCCCGCTGATTACCGTATCGGCTTTCGACCTTGGTCAAGGTCGCCTTGATGGATTTGCCGCCTATCGTTTCTTGTACGAACGGTTGATTGGTGCCGACGCCCGACCTTGGTTGCCATCGGCCTTTTGTGCCGCCGCGTCGATGCCGCATTTGCAGCCCGAGCGCCGCAAGGCATTGCTCCAGTCGATCAGCGAAGCCGCCGCCACCGCACCGGGATGGTCCAAACGCCAACCCAGTTTTTACCCGGAATGGGTGGAAAAGGTCGAATCAGATAGCAATAGCAGGGCGCGTTAAGCGCAGCCTATCGGGATTGCATTTCGGTAAGTAGCATCTGTGACTTTTTGGGTTTATAGTCGAGGCGGTCCGTCAATATAGCCTTCAAAGGCATAGTCATTGAGAAACTGGCGCCGCCACAAAAAGCTGCGATCCACCCCACTCAGTTCAGCTTCGTCACAAACGCGTTCCCACAATCGGATGATTGTTATAATCTGATTTTCAATCAGTGCCCGGGCATCATGGTCGTTTAAAAGGAAATTTGATGCCGAAAGGCGGCAGCTTTCCAATAGGCTGCGTTTATCATTGCCATTTACAAACATCGCCTGATTAACCTCCCGACCGGTTCGCGGTTGTGGGCATATGTCATAAGCCGGCGTCATCGTCAGATGGGTGCCATCCCAAAATGCAGCATGGTTGCGCGCGTGATCGTCGTTGTTGCCTGTCAGTACGTTGAACACCATTCGTCCGAAGAGTTCGCGCAGCGTTTTTTGCGGATCGGTGAATCGTGCGCGTACTAATTCAGCAAGATCGACATAGCTCGCATAGCGAGCCTCAATTTCATTTAATCCGAACATCGTCAGGGCAGAAACTAATGCGCGCCGCGCCCAGCCATTTCCGTTCCACAGGCGATCAAAGCGGCGGATTAAAAGTATGTCCTTCCCATTGGCATTGGCGAGGTGCACAGGAGCGACGTTCAGTCCAACCTCCATCGCCAGGCGCATGGCAATGAATTCGGCTTTCACTACCGACATGGTGTCGTTAGTCGCCGAGAATTTGGCGATGAACTTGTCCGTTCCATTTTCGATCAAGGCTTTGGGTCGTGCGCCGCCGATCGAGCTGCCATGGAACAGAGCCTTGTCGAGAGAAGGCGGAATTGGTTCGCCACGTTCTACTTTTTCGCTAGCTTCGAGCAAATTTTCCAACGAGGCATTTTCCTGTTCGCGCGGCCGGTAGATGTCCGGCGAAGTTTGGAAATCGAGCGCGCCAATCCGATCTGAGCCCGAATTGAGCATATAGGTCAGCTCGTTGAACTCGACATTGTGCGCCGCTATTCCAACCAGACCTGTCAACCGATTTATAATGACCCGTCGACCCCATGCGTCCGGGGCGCCGTCGCGCAAGCACCCGGCAATTTCAAGCCGTCCTTCTGGCATAATGATACCACGATGAAGTGGTAGTTCCGGCGCATAGATAGGCATAGCTTCATCGCGTTCCAGAAAGGAACGGCCATAGTTGAAAGCGTAACGTTCGCCGTCTCGTTCGATCCGGCCCGCAATTACTGGTTCTAGGGCACCTGGTAACCAGATCCATATGAATGCTTCTGACGGCGATTTCACATCGCCATTCGCCGCCAAGGATTGCTGACGATCAGAAGTCATCGCTCACCTCGATCCGTGAACGGCGGACCGATTGGGGAAGAAGCGCCAGCCTATCGTGAATCCGCGCAATTTCAGAAGCAAGCCGCGAGGGTTCGTCAACAAATAGCGGCACACCCACAAGCACCGCAGCCTCGAACACCAACCCAATTTCTACTTTTGGGTCGCCTTTTTCAATCATTTGCAGCGTGCTGCGGGCTATGCCGATCCTTTCCGACAAATCGGCTTCGGATATTTTAAGTTGTTTGCGCGTTAGGCGAATGAGCCCACCCATCATGATCAGTGCTTCGCGTGTAACGCGGGAATAAGTGCGGGTGCGTGCCTTCATATTGTCCTCATAATTTTATTTGGCGGTTATCAATGGACCTTGGGGCCGTGTTGGTTGCCCCTATCACCGCAGAAACAAAAAATCAACAACATGACTGTTATGGCAGTCATAAAGATATTTCATGTAGTTTATATCGGTCAATATTGGGTAGTGAAAGTCGACTTGCGCCCTATGGATGATCCCCGGCTTATCGACTGTTCACATCAAAAACACCCATCACCGCTTCCGCCAGCGAAAATACCACACTTCATGGCCAAGCCGTCGGGCCTTGGCCTCATAGCGTGTTTCCGGCCAACCGCCGGGACGATTTTGAAAATCGGCCGGCTTTTCGCATAGCCAGTCAAACTGGTCGCGATGCCGTTGCATTACCATCAGCGCGTGGCGCAGATAGACCGGATGGTCGGTGCCAAAGCGGAATTCGCCGCCCGGTTTCAACTTTGCCGCGATCAGATTGACCGGACCGTCATTCATCATGCGGCGCTTTGCGTGGCGCGCCTTGGGCCAAGGGTCGGGGTGCAACAGATAGACGAAGCTCAATGAACCATCAGGCACGCGGCGCAACATGTCGAGCGCGTCGCCCATATGCAGCCGGACATTGCGAAGCGCGCCGTCGCGGATATGGGTGAGCGCCATGGCAACACCGTTCAGGAACGGTTCGCACCCGATAAAGCCATGGTCGGGCAACAGGTCGGCCCGATAGGCCAGATGTTCGCCCCCGCCAAAGCCGATTTCGAAATGCATCGGACGCGCATCGCCGAACAGGCTTTCGCTGGTCAGCACGCCTTCGTCCGGCACCGCAATTTGCGGCAGCAGATTTTCCACCAGATCGGATTGCTCCGACCGCAGTCTCTTGCCCTTGGACCGCCCGTAAAGGCGGTTCAAGGTGGTCGGATCGCCGGGTTTGTGCGCAGTCATGCCGACGCGATTAGCGCCATAACCGTCGAAATCAAGTCAGGCGTTACGCGAGTGCGGCCTTCAGGTCCTCGACGAGATCGGTCCGCTCCCATGGGAAGAAGTCGCCTTCTGCCTTGCGGCCGAAATGGCCATAGGCTGCGGTCTTGCGGTAGATCGGCTTGTTGAGGCCCAAATGGGTACGGATGGCACGCGGTGTGAGGCCGCCCAGTTTCTCGATGCACATGATCGCATTTTCAATTTGATCATCGCCCACGGTGCCGGTGCGGTGCGTGTCGACATAGAGCGACAGCGGCTTCGACACGCCAATGGCGTAGGCAAGCTGGATGGTGCAGCGGGTTGCAAGGCCAGCGGCGACGATATTCTTCGCCAGATATCGGGTGATGTATGCAGCCGAGCGGTCGACCTTTGTGGGGTCCTTACCGCTGAATGCGCCGCCGCCATGGGGCGCTGCGCCGCCATAGGTGTCGACGATGATCTTGCGTCCGGTCAGACCGGCGTCGCCATCGGGGCCGCCAATGACAAAGCTGCCAGTCGGGTTGATGTGATATTCGGTCTCGGTGAGCAGATTGGCGGGCAAAATGTCCGCGATGACGCCTTTCACATAAGCGTGCAGTTCAGCCTCTTTTTCACCCATGTCATATCCGACGGCATGCTGCGTTGACACCACGATTGCGGTCGCCGCACTCGGCTTGCCTTGGCTGTCATAGCGCAGGGTCACCTGACTTTTGGCATCGGGTTCAAGGAAAGGCGCAGCGCCCGAATGACGGTCGGCGGCCATGCGCTGCAGGATCTTGTGGCTGTAATCAAGCGTGGCGGGCATAAGGTCGGGGGTTTCGGTCGAGGCATAGCCGAACATGATACCCTGGTCGCCTGCGCCTTCATCCTTGTTGCCCGACGCGTCGACACCCTGCGCGATATGCGCGGATTGGGGGTGCAGGTTATTTTCAAAGCGCAGCGTCTCCCAATGGAAGCCTTCCTGCTCGTACCCGATTTCCTTGACGGTCCGGCGCACGGTCGCTTCGACCTCTTCCTCAACGCCAGCGGCCCAGTTGCCGTCTTCGTCCATGATGCCCTTGCCGCGGATTTCACCGGCAAGAACGACAAGCTGCGTCGTAGTCAGCGTTTCACACGCGATACGTGCTTCGGGGTCTTTGGATAGGAACAGGTCGACAATGGCGTCAGAAATCTGATCGGCAACTTTGTCGGGATGGCCTTCGGACACGGATTCCGAGGTGAATAGGTAATTGGAGCGCATGGTTTTTCCAGTCTATGGCTGTGTCTGCGTATAAAGAATTCTTTATATCGTTGCGCGCCTTTAGCGAGAAGTCCTGTGACGGGCAAGAGGTAACAACGCGCCTGCGATAAGTAGCAAGGCAAATCCGACGGGAAGGATATTGCCGAAACGGGCAAATAATGTTGGTGCCTTGGCTTCGGGCAAATGCGCGTCGATGCGTCCCGCAGTCCCAAGCGGCAGCCTGTGCACGATCCGGCCATCGGCATCGATGATGGCGCTGATTCCGGTTGGTGTGGCGCGGACCACCGGCACACCTTCCTCGATAGCGCGCAGCCGTGCCTGTGCGAGATGCTGCGGTGGTCCAACGGTCCCGAACCAGGCGTCGTTGGAGGGATTGAAGATGAAATCCGGACGCTTTCCGCTGTCGACGACCTGGCCCGAGAATATGATTTCATAGCAGATCTGTATGCCAACCTTCACGCGCTGATCCCCGACCTTCACGGTCAAGGTCTGCGGTCCGGGTCCCGACCAGAAATCGAGATCACCGGGCACAAGCCGCGCCAGACCCAGCGGACGGAGCAGCCAAGGCGCAGGCAGATATTCGCCATAGGGCACCAGATGCGCCTTGTCATAATGGCCGAGCAGCGTGCCGTTTGAATCCAGCGCGCTGACGCTGTTGCGGGCGGCAACCAACTGGCCCTTTTCAACGACGAGACGATTTGCCCCGGTCACCAGCACATCGCCATCCTGCATCAGGGTCGTCAGCCGCGCGCGTGCGCCCGCCGCGCTGTCGCCCGGCTGGAATTGGTAATAGCGGTAGGGATATCCGTCCTCCAGATAATCCGGCAATGCTGCCTCGGGCCAAAGCACAAGGCGCGGACCCTGGTCGGGCAAGGGGCGGCTGTTCATCGCCAGCTTTGCAAAATTGATCGCTTCATAGCCCGGTTCATATTTGTCCGCCTGCGAGATATCGGGCTGGACGATGGTGAGGCGCGGTCCTTTTTGTAGGCTGGGAGTCGCCGGGATTTGGAGCCCGTAAAGCCAAAGCGCCGCCAACACCGCGCCTCCCGTCAACGTAGGTCGCCATTGCCGATGCCCTGCCAGCAGGATCAGCCCAGACGTCGCCACCACGACCGCCGACAGACCATAGGTCCCCAGCAGGCTTGTCGCCCGTGCCAGTTCAAGTTGCGATTGCCAGATGACTGCCAACGGGTTCCACGCAAAGCCGGTGAATAACCAGCTTCGAAGCCATTCGCTGATCGTCCAGCATCCGGCAAAGGCAAGGATCAGCGGTAGGATTGCGCCGGATGTCGCCAAGCGTTTGACGCGGTTGGTGACCCAATATGCCCCGCCTGCCGCCAATGCCGGATATACCGCGAGATACAGCGCCAGCATGACCACCGCGAAATAACCCAGCCAGATTGGCATCGCCGCCTGAAAGGTAAAAGCGACCGCAATCCAGTTATTACCTACGCTGAAATGCCCCAAACCGAACAGCCAGCCGATCAAAGATGCGCGGCGTGTGTTCGGGGCATTACTTATAAGATGGATCAGCAGAGCAAAACAGGCCAGCGTTACCGGCCATAGACCCCAAGGTTCGAAACCGGCGGCCGATGCAGCCCCTGCAATCAGGGCCGTCCATCGGGGATGCTTTGCAAGGAACGCGATGACTTTGTGCACGGCGCTGTCTTTGCCCACGCATCATGACAAAAGCAACCGTTCACAAAATTATGCTAGTTTCCGCTCCCCGCCCAGCCTAGACACCGGGCTGGTTATGTTTCCGATTGTCTTCATCTTTGCAACAGTTGCACTCTCGCCGCTGACCGAGGCGCATCAGCGTGATATTGGCTGTGTTGCCGAGATCGCTGTGCTTGCTGATGCCCAAAAACGCGGTGTCGAAGGTGGCGCAGATGTGCAACTGTCCGGCAGGCGATGGGCAGGGATTGTCGGTGACCGGATTGTGTTTGAATCCGGCCAGCCTCGCGAATTGGTCGCCTTTGCCATGCAGGAGGCCGCAAAAGCCAGCGTGACCGGCGGCGGACAACGCATAGACCGGCGCGAAAGCTGTTTGGGCCAGATGCAGCGCGAATTGGCCGATGCCGATGCCGTGGGGCAACCGCTGCCCAAACCGGTGAAGGCGCGATGACCTTGCGCCCCTTTCACCTCGCCTTTCCGGTGCATGACCTTGCAGAAGCGCGGCATTTCTATGGCACGATATTGCGGTGTGAAGAGGGGCGCTCGTCCGATCACTGGATTGATTTCAATTGCTACGGGCATCAGATTGTCGCCCATCTCGATCCAGCGAGTGCGCCGGTCAAAGCGCATAATCCAGTCGATGGTCATGCCGTGCCCGTCCCGCATTTCGGCGTCGTCCTGACTATGCCGCAATGGCATGAATTGGCCGAAAAGGTGCAGGCCGCCGAAATAGAATTCGGCATCGCCCCGCACGTCCGGTTCAAGGGCGAGGTGGGCGAACAGGCCACCATGTTCTTTTACGACCCCAGCGGCAACGCGCTGGAATTCAAGGCTTTTGCCGACGATAGCGCCCTGTTTGCGAAATAGTTACTCCGCCGGATTGACCGCCTGAATTGCGATAGATGGTTCGCCGGTAATCGTTTCGGTTTTTTCCACCGCAATCTGGCTTTCGACACTCGGCGCGTCTTCTTCCTCGGCAAAATCGAACGCGGCTTCGGCAAGGTCTTCTGCTGTTGCAGGCGCGGCATTCGCCGGCAAGACTTTGGCCTTGGGCGCTTCTGCTTCGGCGGCGGTTTCGGTGCTTTGGCTTTGGGCGTAAAAATGCGCGCCCATCAAGATCAGGGCGGCCACAGTTATAGTGGCAATAAAGCTGACGATATTACGCGAACTGTTGTCCATGGTCCCACCTTGATATTCAAAGCGGAAAATATAACAGGCGGGCCTTAACGATCTCCTAAACCGGATCGCTTGGCTTTTCGATCCGCGTTACATGTGAACATAGGTCACTTTTTTCGCCGCCGCCACCGGCCAGCATCGTAAAGGCGACAAACCCGCCGACGACCGCCACCAGAAACGCGGCGGTGACCCATGCGAGATATGTGTCGATAAATTTCTTGATCGGCCGTCCGAATTTCCAGAACAGGAAACCGACCAGCATGAACTGGAACGCCCGCGACAAAACGCTGGCCCACAGGAAGGTCCACAGATCCATGTGGATGAACCCGGCGGTCAATGTGAGCAGCTTGAACGGGATCGGCGTTGCGCCCTTTATCAGGATAATCTCCGCCCCAAATTCGCGCAGGTAACAGGCCGCGGCGGGAAAGCTGTCCCACAGCCCCAACAGCTTCAATAACCCGACCCCGACCGTTTCATACGCAAAAAAGCCGATGGCATAGCCAAACAGTCCGCCCAGCACCGACGCCAAAGTGCAGATCATGCCATAACGCAACGCCTTGTCCGGTCGCGCCAGACACATCAGCCCCAGCAACGGATGCGGCGGAATGGGGAAGAAACTCGATTCGATAAAGGAAAACAGGAACAGCCACCGTTCCGCATCGGCGTGCGCCGCCTTTTCCATCATCCAGTCATACAGGCGTTTCAGCATGGTTGCCGCAGGTAACGGGCGCATAGGCCAATGTCGATGCCTGAAAACAGTTGCAAATCGCTACTTAATTGGCACTATGGCGCGCAAGGCCGAATCCGGCCAGCCAATCAGGAGATCAGATTATGAAATTATACGGCGCACCCGTGTCCCCCTTCGTCCGCAAAATCCTCGTCCTCGCCGCTGAAAAGGGGCTGGAGCTTGAACTGATACCGATTGGCCTTGGCGACCAGAACCCCGACTTTCTGGCATGCAGCCCCTTTCGCAAAATGCCTGCCTTTACCGATGGCGATTTTTCGATTTCGGATTCGACCGCGATTGCGACCTATCTCGACACCAAATATGCCGACAAAAACATGATCCCCGCCGACGCCGAAAACCGTGCGCGCGTGATCTGGTTCGACGAATTTGCCGACACCATCCTGGTCTCCGCGGCTGGCGCGATGTTCTTCAACCGCATCGTATCCCCCAAATTTATTGGCAAACCCGGCGATGATGCGGCAGCGGCAAAGGGCGAGGCCGATATGGCCCCCATCTGCGCCTATCTGGAAGATGTGATCGGCACAGGCGGATATCTGGTGGGCGACGCCCTGACACTCGCCGACATTTCGGTCGCCAGCCCCTTTGTCAACGCCGCGCACGCCGGCTACATCCCCGATGCCGCCACCTACCCCAGACTGACGGCGTATCTGGAAAGCCTCCACACCCGCCCAGCCTTCGCCGACTGGATCCGCCGCGAAAAGAAGATGCTCGGCCAAGGCTAAGGCCAAAGTCCCCTCCCGCAAGCGGGAGGGGGGCAAGTGGTCCAAAATCCTCCCCGGCACGGGGAGGAGGACCGCGCCAAAGGCGGGGTGGAGGGGGCTGGCGGTTCAAACACGGCGCCCGACCTTCGCCCTCTCCACTTCAGGGGAGAGGGGCAGCGCCGGTGAAGTCTGCACCCCCTACCGTTAATCCAAACATCACACCTGACCCCTAACGCTGTTTCGCGTCAGGAGACATGGTTATGAAATTTATCGCACTTCATTCACGCGGCGGGAATTATCTGGTGGTGGCGTCGAACGTTGCATGGTTGCGTGCGGCGGAAAACGGGCAGACGCAGATTGGTATCGTCGGCGGGCAACCGTTGCTGGTCGCAGGCAGCATGGACGAAATCGCGGCGCAGTTGATGGCGGACGTGCCGGTGGCGGCTTAGGTCATTAAAGGGCGTGTTGGGGACAGTCCCTGAAGGGACAGTCCCCGTATAACTCAACTCGGGGACTGTCCCTTTAGGGACTGTCCCCAACAGGTAGGCAGTCAATAAAATAACCTAATAGGTAAAAATATATTGACAACGTAACGCTGTTTGGGTACAAATAGGCATCGTCGAAAATTGCGATTCGCAAACGGGCGGAAATCACACAAGGATTGCACATGAATATCTTCGGTTGGAAATCAACCGGGCGCGG
>NZ_JBJXFW010000062.1:0-5675 GCF_046154385.1 Sphingorhabdus sp.
GTCATCACCCAAGGCATGACCGGCGCGACCGGCACTTTTCATACCGAACAGGCGCTGGCTTATGGCACGCAAATGGTTGGCGGGGTGACCCCCGGCAAGGGCGGATCGACCCATATCGGCCTGCCCATGTTCGACACCGTGCTGGAAGCCAAGCAGGCGACCGGCGCGGATGCGTCTGTTGTCTATGTTCCGCCCCCCTTTGCTGCGGATTCGATCCTTGAAGCCATTGACGCGGAGATTCCGCTGATCGTGTGCATCACCGAAGGCATTCCGGTGCTTGACATGGTCAAGGTGAAGCGCGCTTTATCGGGGTCAAAATCTCGCCTGATCGGACCAAACTGCCCCGGCATACTGACCCCGGGCGAATGCAAGATCGGCATCATGCCCGGCAGCATTTTTTCATCCGGATCGGTCGGCGTCGTTTCGCGTTCGGGCACGCTTACCTATGAAGCCGTGTTCCAGACCACTGCCGAAGGCCTTGGCCAAACCACCGCCGTCGGCATTGGTGGTGATCCGGTCAATGGCACCAATTTCATCGACTGCCTCGAACTCTTTCTTGCCGACGATGCCACCAAGTCGATCATCATGATCGGTGAAATCGGCGGCAGCGCGGAAGAAGAAGCCGCGCAGTTCCTGATCGACGAAGCCAAAAAGGGCCGCAAAAAGCCGATGGCTGGCTTCATCGCCGGACGCTCGGCCCCTCCCGGACGGCGTATGGGCCATGCCGGGGCAATTGTTTCAGGCGGCAAGGGCGATGCGGAAAGCAAAATCGCCGCAATGGAAGCGGCAGGTATAAGGATGTCAGCTTCACCGTCGTTATTAGGCAAGACTTTGGTTGAAGTGTTGAAGGGATAATGCGGAAATCCTCCCCGCTTACGGGGAGGGGGACCGCGCGAAGCGTGGTGGAGGGGGCCCTCGGCACGCATCGCCATTGCCTTAGGGCCCCTCCGTCAGTTGCTTCGCAACTGCAACCTCCCCGCAAGCGGGGAGGATTAAAGGAACGAATATGGGTCTTGAGCAGCAGGATTTCGAAATGGAACGCGGCCCCAGCTGGGAACGTACCAACTGGCCATTGTCGGCAACCGATGATCTGACGGCATCGCTCGACCCCACGCAAATGGCGGTTGAGGTTAAAGCTGCGGCGAAAGCGGCAGGCAAGCCCTTGGCAGAAGCAGACGCCGTTGCCGCCGCGAACGATTCGATCCGCGCCATGATGTTGGTGCGGACCTATCGGGTGCGTGGTCATCTGGCCGCAAACCTCGATCCCCTGGGCCTTTCAAAGCAGGATATCCCGGCGGATTTGACCCCGGAATATCACGGGTTTTCGGGCCCGGATCTTGACCGGAAAGTCTATGTCGGCGGAACACTGGGTCTGGAATGGACCACCGTGCGCGAGCTGGTCGACATATTGCGCGCCAATTATTGCGGCCCGGTCGGCCTTGAATATATGCACATCGCCGATGTGGAGGAGCGCCGTTTCCTGCAGGAACGGATGGAAGGCAAAGACGCCGCCATCCACTTCACCCCCGAAGGCAAAAAGGCGATTTTGGGCAAGGTCATCGAGGCCGAACAATATGAAAAGTTTCTGGGCCGCAAATATGTAGGCACGAAACGCTTTGGTCTGGACGGCGGCGAGGCCATGATTCCGGCGTTGGAAGCGGTCATCAAATATGGCGGCCAGCTTGGTGTGCGGGAAATCGTGTACGGCATGCCGCATCGCGGCCGGTTGAACGTGCTCGCCAATGTGATGGCCAAACCTTATCGCATCATCTTCCATGAATTTTCGGGCGGCAGCGCCAATCCCGACGATGTCGGCGGTTCGGGCGATGTGAAATATCATCTGGGCACCAGCACCGACCGCGAATTTGACGGCATCAAGGTGCATATGAGCCTTGTCCCCAATCCGTCGCATCTGGAAGCTGTGAACCCTGTCGTATTGGGCAAAGTGCGCGCCAACCAGACCGCGCGTGACGACCTTGGCAAGCATGAACAGGTTTTGCCGGTGCTGCTGCATGGTGACGCGGCCTTTGCCGGACAGGGAATTGTTTGGGAATGCCTCGGCTTTTCGGGCATTCGCGGCTATAATACCGGCGGCTGCCTGCACTTCATCGTCAACAATCAGGTCGGCTTTACCACCAGCCCGCAATATGCGCGGTCATCGCCTTATCCATCCGATGTCGCCAAAGGCGTTCAGGCCCCGATTTTCCATGTGAACGGCGATGATCCGGAAGCAGTGACCTTTGCGTCCAAGATTGCGATCGAATTCCGCCAGACATTCCACCGCGATATTGTCATCGACATGTGGTGTTATCGCCGCTTCGGCCATAATGAAGGCGACGAACCCAGTTTCACCCAACCATTGATGTATAAGGTCATCAAAGGCCATCCCGGGGTCAGCGAAATCTACGGCAAAAGATTGCAGGTCGAAGGCGTGATTGATGCCAACTGGGTCAATGAACATGCGATGCGCTTTGTCGCCTTGCTGGAACAGGAATTTGCCGGAGCCGCCGATTACAAGCCCAATGAGGCGGATTGGTTTGGCGGGCGCTGGTCCGGGCTGTCCAAGCCCGCAGACCCCGAAACGGCACGCCGCAATGTCGAAACGGGTGTTTCGAAAAAATTGTTCGACAGTCTTGGCCGAACCCTGACGACAGTTCCAGAAACGCTGAATATCCACCCTACGCTGGGCCGTGTGCTCGATGCCAAAAAGGCGATGTTCAGCACGGGCGAGAATTTCGATTGGGCAACGGGCGAGGCGCTCGGTTTCGGCGCGTTGCTTTCCGAAGGCTATGGCGTCCGCCTGTCGGGTCAGGATTCGGGCCGCGGGACATTCAGCCAGCGTCATGCGGTCTGGGTCGACCAGGGCACCGAAGAAAAATACATACCGCTGTCGACCTTGCCCCACGGCCGGTTCGAGGTTCTCGACAGTCCGCTTTCCGAATTTGGCGTTTTGGGCTTTGAATATGGCTTTGCCGGTGCCGAACCCAAAACGCTCGTGCTTTGGGAGGCGCAATTTGGCGACTTCGCCAATGGCGCACAGACCATGATTGACCAGTTCATCGCCGCCGGTGAAGCCAAATGGCTGCGCGCCAATGGTCTGGTGATGCTGTTGCCGCACGGCTATGAAGGACAGGGGCCCGAACATAGTTCAGCCCGGCTTGAACGGTTTCTGCAACTGTGCGCCGAGGATAATATCCAGGTCGCCAATTGCACGACGCCTGCCAATTATTTCCACCTGCTGCGTCGCCAGATGGCACGGCCATTTCGCAAGCCATTGGTGGTGATGACCCCCAAATCACTGCTCCGTCACAAAATGGCGGTTTCCAAGGCGGAGGATTTTCAGGGTGAAAGCCATTTCATGCGGATATTGTCCGACCCCGATGCGCCTGCTGACAAGGATGTGAAGCGTCTGGTGCTCTGTTCGGGTAAAGTGGCCTATGACCTGATGGAGGCCCGCAATGCGGCGGGTGACAAGGACACCGCCATTGTCCGTATCGAACAGCTTTATCCCTTCCCCGGCGAACCATTGGCCGTCCGGTTGAAACGCATGACCAATTTGGAAGAGGTCGTATGGGCGCAGGAAGAACCGAAAAATGCGGGAAGCTGGTCCTTTGTCGATCCGTTTATCGAAGAATGTCTTGCCGCTGCAAAATCGCGTCCAAACCGGGCGCGTTATGCCGGGCGCAAGGCGGCTGCGGCTACCGCAACCGGCCTTGCAAAACGCCATCAAGCCGAGCAGGCGGCGCTGGTCGCCGATGCCCTTGGTCATAATGTCCGCGCTGAAATCCGCCGTCAGAGAAAAGGCTGATACCCCATGAGCACTGAAGTCAAAGTCCCCGTATTGGGCGAATCCATCACCGAAGCAACGCTTGGCCAGTGGCTGAAAAAGCCGGGCGAGGCGGTCGCCGCCGATGAACCTATTGCAAGCCTTGAAACCGACCAGGTTGCCATAGAAGTGCCTTCACCGGTTGCCGGTATCATGGGCGCTTACAGCGTCGAAGAAGGCGCGACAGTAAATGTCGGCGCGGTGATTGCTTCGATTGAAGAAGGCAGTGGTGCAACGGCCACGCCCGCACCTGCTGCGGCTGCGGCTGTGGCCCAGCCTGTTGCGACGGCACCTGCTGCGGCTGCGGCTGTGGCCCAGCCTGTTGCGACGGCACCTGCTGCGGCTGCGGCTGTGGCCCAGCCTGTTGCGACGGCACCTGCGCCTGCGCCCGTTGCGGCGGCACCTGCTGAAAATTCCGACCTGCCTTTATCGCCAGCCGTCCGCCGTCTGGTGCTTGAACTCGGTATCGACCCGAACAAAATCAAGGGCAGCGGCAAAGACGGTCGCCTGACCAAGGAAGATGTTGTTGCGGCTGCAAAGGGCGCGCCTGCCGCTGCACCTGCCGCCGCTGTATCGGTTGCTGCGCCCGCGGTTGCCGGTCGTCAGGAAGAACGAGTCCGCATGACCCGCCTGCGCCAGACCGTTGCCAAGCGCCTGAAGTCGGCGCAGGAAACCGCCGCATTGCTGACAACGTTCAACGACTGCGACATGAGCGAAGTGATAGCCGCGCGCGAGAAATACAAAGATTTGTTTGAAAAGAAGCACGGCGTGAAGCTTGGTTTCATGAGCTTCTTTACCAAGGCCGTGGCGCTTGCCGTGCACGACATCCCGGCTGTCAACGCGCAGATCGACGGTGATGAAATCGTCTATCACAATTATCTCGACGTCTCGGTCGCAGTAAGCGCGCCGAACGGTCTCGTAGTCCCCGTCGTCCGCAACGCCGACAAGCTGTCCTTTGCCGATATTGAAAAGGCCATCGGCGATTTCGGCGCACGCGCCAAGGCCGGCACGCTGACCATGGAAGACATGGCCGGCGGCACCTTCACCATTTCCAACGGCGGCGTGTTCGGCGGCCTGATGTCGACCCCCATCATCAACCCCCCGCAGTCCGCAGTTCTAGGATTGCATCGTATCGAGGATCGTCCGGTCGTGCGGAACGGCGAGATCGTCATCCGTCCGATGATGTATCTGGCGCTCAGCTACGACCACCGCCTGATCGACGGCCGCGAAGCCGTGACCGCGCTGAAGACAATCAAGGAAGCGATCGAAGACCCCACCCGGTTGCTGATCGACCTTTAAGGAGCCGATAATATGGCAGAACAAGATTATGACCTGATCGTTATCGGCGCAGGTCCCGGTGGCTATGTCGCAGCAATCCGCGCCGCGCAGCTTGGGCTGAAAACCGCCTGTGTCGAGAGCCGCGAAACATTGGGCGGCACCTGCCTGAATGTCGGCTGCATCCCGTCCAAGGCGATGCTGCACGCGTCCGAGCTTTATCATGAAGCCCATTCGGGTGCGCTCGCCAAATTCGGTATCGACTTCAAGGGCGTGGCGCTGAACCTCGATCAGATGCAGGCCGAAAAGACCAAGGCAGTGAACGAGCTGACGGGCGGAATCGAATTTCTGTTCAAGAAAAACAAGGTCGACTGGCTGAAAGGCCACGCCGCCTTCACGTCGGCCAACAGCATCGATGTTGCGGGCAAAATCTACACCGCAAAGAAAATCATGATCGCCACAGGCTCCTCGGTCACGCCACTACCCGGTGTGGACATTGACCAGAAGATCATCGTCGATTCCACCGGCGCGCTGACTTTGTCCAAAGTGCCGAAGCACATGGTTGTCATCGGTG
>NZ_JBJXFW010000008.1:0-197710 GCF_046154385.1 Sphingorhabdus sp.
GGGTTGGCGCTGGCGGCTGCGTTGAATGCGCCGGTCGAGGAGGGGGCACGTTTTGGCGTGTTCCGGATGTGAGGGGTTTGCAGCAAATCCTCCCCGAAACGGGGAGGGGGACCATGCGCAGTATGGTGGAGGGGCACGCCAGGTGATCACCGGCCCCACGGAAACGCTCAAACGCGCCCGAAAGCTGCGCAGCGAAATGACCTTACCCGAGACGATATTGTGGCGCGAGTTACGAAAACGTCCCGCTGGCTTCAAGTATCGGCGGCAGCATCCGGCTGGCCGATATATCCTCGACTTTTACTGCGCTGCGGCCAAGCTTGCAATTGAAGTCGATGGCCATTCGCACGACGGTCACATTGCCGCAAAAGCCGACGCGACGCGGGGGCATTTCTTGCGGTCGCAAGGGGTCGCCACATTGCGGGTGCCGGTGAGTGCGGTGTTGGGTAATTTGGAAGGTGCGGTTTTGAGAATAGTTGAGGTTTCTGAGGACAGGATAGGGAAGTTGGCTGAGCAGCGAGGGCGGGAGACTCCTAGCGTGCCCCTCCACCATCCTTCGGATGGTCCCCCTCCCCGTGCCGGGGAGGAATTATGATCCAATCCCTCCTCATCGCCAACCGGGGCGAGATCGCCTGCCGCATCATCCGCACCGCGCGCGCGATGGGTATCCGCACCGTTGCGGTTTATTCGGATGCCGATGCCAAAGCGCTGCATGTGCGCCAGGCGGATGAGGCGGTGCATATCGGGGCGTCTCCGGCGCGCGAGAGCTATCTGGTGGGGGAGAAGATCATCGCCGCCGCGCTCGCCACCAAAGCAGAGGCGATCCATCCGGGCTATGGCTTCCTCTCCGAAAATGCCGAGTTCGCGCAGGCCGTAATCGACGCTGGGCTGATCTGGGTCGGCCCGCGCCCCGCCAGCATCACCGCGATGGGGCTAAAGGATGCGGCCAAGAAATTGATGGCGGAGGCGGGCGTGCCCGTCACCCCCGGCTATATGGGCGAGAAACAGGACCCCGCGTTCCTTGGCGGGCAGGCCGCCGAAATAGGCTATCCCGTCCTCATCAAGGCGGTCGCGGGCGGCGGCGGCAAAGGGATGCGCAAGGTCGAGGACGCGGTCGACTTCGCCGACGCGCTCGCCTCTTGCCAGCGCGAGGCCACCGCGTCGTTCGGCAACGCGCATGTCCTGATCGAAAAATACATCCCGCGCCCCCGCCATATCGAGGTGCAGGTCTTCGGCGACACCCACGGCAACATAGTCCATTTGTTCGAACGCGATTGCTCGCTGCAACGCCGCCACCAGAAAGTGATCGAGGAAGCCCCCGCGCCGGGCATGGACGAAGCGACCCGCGACCAATTGTGCGCAGCGGCGGTGAAGGCGGCCAAGGCGGTCGATTATGTCGGCGCAGGCACGATCGAGTTCATCGCTGACACTTCTGATAGGGAAGGCGGGGGCTCAGGCCTGCGCGCCGACCGCATCTGGTTCATGGAAATGAACACGCGGTTGCAGGTCGAACATCCGGTGACCGAGGAGATTACCGGCGTCGATCTGGTCGAATGGCAACTCAGAGTGGCGAGTGGGGAGGCTTTGCCGAAGCGGCAGGACGAGCTGAGCATTAACGGCTGGGCGATTGAAGCGCGGTTGTATGCGGAAGATCCATCAAACAACTTCTTGCCTAGCATTGGCCTCCTTGACGTTTTACGCAAAAGACAATCAGGCCGAAAAGCTCGCACCGATACCGGCGTTGAACAGGGGGATGTAATATCGCCCTTTTATGATCCGATGATTGCCAAGGAAATTGTTCACTGCGAAACTCGGGCTGAATGTATTGGCGAGTTGAGCGAAGCGCTATCAAAGACCTGTGTCGCACCCGTTAAAACGAATGTCGGATTTCTGTATCGTTTAATCCGGCATCCTGATTTCATTGCCAAGCAAGTTTACACGGGTTTTATCGACGAAAGGATGGCGGAGTTAAGAGTCGACGAAAGGCTAAGAGAGAGGTTGCTCGACGATTTGGTCACTGTCATCTGGGGGCGAGAAATTACCGGATATTTCGGAGACTCTTTCAAGCTCGAATACCTGTGGGATCATTCGGGTCCGGTTTGGCGCCGATGTGAGGGATTTAGGCTTAATCGGGAATGGCAACAAAGTTTGACTCTTCGTGTTGATGGCCAGACCATTCAAAGAGAAGTTCCTGAAGATTTCATCACCCGAACGGTTGAGAACAATCAGGAATCTAGCTCAGTAACGGTGTTCGGCCAAGGTGAGTTTCTGACTGCGTCGTTGAGATCGGATGGCGGTGGCAGCGGTCACGCCCATGACGGCGACATCCTCTCTCCCATGCCGGGCCGCATCATCGCGGTCGAGGTCGCGCAGGGCCAAGTTGTAACCAAGGGCCAGAAACTCCTCACGCTCGAAGCGATGAAGATGGAACACAGCCTAACCGCGCCATTCGACGGGGTGGTGGCGGAACTGAACGCTGAGGCTGGCGCTCAGGTGCAGGTTGAGGCTTTGCTGGTTCGGATTGAGGCGAATAATGAATAAAAGTCCGTTCGCACCGAGCGCAGTCGAGATGCCCATCGGTCGCGTGCCATTTCACGTTGTCTCGACGATGCTCGACACGAACGGGAAAGGGGTGCGGTATGGCAGGTAGATTTTTCAACCAATGGCAAATCGGCGACAGCATCGCCCACGAAATCCGCCGCACTGTCACAGAGACCGATAACCTCCTGTTCTCGGTAATGACCCACAACCCGCAACCGCTGCATATCGATGCGGAGGCGGCGAGGGCGAGCGAATTCGGGCAGATTCTCGTCAACGGCACCTTCACCTTTGCCCTGATGGTCGGGTTGTCGGTGGGTGACACCACATTGGGTACGCTGGTCGCCAATCTGGGATATGACAAGCTCGTCATGCCAAAGCCTGTATTCCTCGGCGATACGCTCCGCGCCGAGACCGAAGTCATTGCGCTCAAGGAGAGCAAATCGCGGCCTGACGCAGGCTTAGTCACCTTCCTCCACCGCTGCCTCAACCAGCGCAACGAAGTGGTGTGCAGTTGCGAGCGTGCGGCGCTGTTAAAGCGGAGTGAAAGCGCGTAACCTTGTCGGCAGGCTTAACGAAAGACGTGAAGAAACGTTTTTCGAAAAGGCCAGTGCACCGGTGAAACATTTAAGGCTAAAACCTATGAAACTCCGTTCGCTTCTTTTCGTTCCCGGTGACCGGCCTGAACGCTTTGTCAAGGCCTCGGCCAGCGGGGCAGATGCCATCATCATCGACCTCGAAGACTCGGTCGCGCTCGACCGCAAGATTGCGGCGCGGGAAGCGACGGCGGAGTATTTGTCCGGCGATCGACCTGTGCCGGTTTTTGTTCGGGTTAACCCGCAAGATAGCCATTTGACCCATGATGATCTGGCGTCGGTATTGCCATTCTTGCCCGACGGCATCGTTTTGCCAAAGGCGGAAGGTGCGCGTTCGGTCAACTGGCTGCGCGCCGAGGCGGCGGCGGTGGCGGACAATCCGGATGGCGAAGCGCCGCCGATTCTGCCGATCGCAACTGAAACGCCCGGCGCGGTATTTGACCTTGGCAGCTTGCGTGAGGTTGCGCCTTGGTTGGCCGGCGTCAGCTGGGGGGCCGAAGATTTACCGGCCGCTATTGGTGCCGCCACTTCTCGCGAGTCTGACGGGCGTTATACTGCGCCTTATGAGATGGTCCGCTCACTGACTCTGTTTGCCGCCCATGCCGCTGGCGTTGCGGCAATCGACACGGTTTTCCCGAACATCAGCGATACGACAGCTTTAACTGCCTATGTTGCACGTGCCGCACGCGATGGCTTTACGGGTATGCTCGCCATTCATCCGTCACAAGTTGCTGTAATAAACACCACATTTACACCTTCATTGCAACAATTGAACCATGCCCAGGCCGTGGTCGACGCCTTTGCCGCCAATCCCGGCGCAGGGGTGCTGCAACTGGATGGCAAGATGATCGACGCACCGCATTTGAAGGCGGCGCTGTCGATCCTCGCCCGGGTCTAGACCCGTTTCTTAAGCCGCGAGTTTCCGCAGCACATAGTGCAGGATGCCGCCATTCATGAAATATTCGACCTCGTTTGCGGTGTCGATGCGGCACAGCGTGTCGAAGGTGAAAGTGGAGCCATCTTTGCGGGTTACCTCGACCGTCACTTTTTGACGTGGCTGAAGCTTCGAGACGTTTTTGATGGTGAAGCTGTCATCGGCTGTAAGGCCCAGATTTCCGCGGTTTTCGCCCTCCTGGAACTGCAAAGGCAGCACGCCCATGCCGACCAGGTTTGAACGGTGGATCCGCTCGAAGCTTTCGACGATGACGGCCCTTACGCCAAGCAGGTTTGTGCCCTTTGCGGCCCAGTCACGGCTTGATCCCGTGCCATATTCCTTACCGGCGATGACGACCAGCGGCGTTCCGTCGGCCTTGTGGCGCATGGCCGCGTCATAGATCGGCATGACTTCACCAGCATAGCTGGACATGCCACCTTCGATGCCGGGGACCATTTCATTCTTGATGCGGATATTGGCAAAGGTGCCGCGCATCATGACTTCGTGATGGCCACGTCGTGCGCCATAGCTGTTGAAATCGGCTTTGCTGACCTGATGCTCCATCAGGAACTTGCCTGCAGGAGAGTCCGCCTTGATCGAACCGGCTGGCGAAATGTGGTCTGTTGTAATGGAATCACCCAGAATCGCCAGCGGCTTGGCCTCAATAATGTCGGTTACGGGCGCAGGTGTCATGCTCATGCCGTCAAAATAGGGCGGGTTGGCGACATAAGTGGAGCCAGCACGCCACTGATAAGTGTCCGAACCTTCGACCTGGATTTTCTGCCAATGTGCGTCACCTTCATAGACCTTGGCATAGCGCGCGGTGAACATCGAACGGTCGATATTCGCGGTCATGACGTCGTGTACTTCCTGATTGGTTGGCCAGATATCGCGCAGGAACACATCGCTGCCGTCGGTCGCCTGACCAATTGGCGTCGTTGTGAAATCTTCGGTTACCGTGCCCTTCAGCGCATAAGCAACGACCAGCGGAGGCGACGCGAGGAAGTTGGCCCGCACGTCGGGTGAAACGCGGCCTTCGAAATTGCGGTTGCCTGAAATGACCGATGCCGCGACAATGTCATTGCCGTTGATGGCGTTCGAGATCGGCTCGGCCAATGGACCGGAGTTACCGATGCAAGTGGTGCAGCCATAGCCCACCAGGTTAAAGCCAACGGCATCCAGATCGGCCGTCAAACCGGCACGGTCCAGATAGTCAGTGACCACCTGGCTTCCGGGAGCAAGCGATGTTTTGACCCACGGCTTTGGACGCAAACCAAAGGCATTGGCCTTGCGAGCCACAAGACCAGCGGCCACCAGAACCGAAGGGTTGGAGGTGTTGGTGCACGATGTAATCGCCGCAATCACGACGTCGCCGTCGCCGATATCATGGGCCTTGCCTTCAACCGCGACGCGCTTGGCACCGTCATGCTTGTACACATTGATGAGGTCGGCATTGAACACGTTGTCGACTTGCGTCAGGATTACCTTGTCCTGCGGCCGTTTTGGACCTGCCAGCGACGGAACAACCGTGCTCATATCGAGCGACAACGTGTCGGTGAACACAGGATCAGCCATATCGGCATAGGCCCACAGGCCCTGTTCCTTGGCATAGGCCTCGACCAGCGCAATCTGGTCTTCATCACGGCCCGTCAAACGCAGATAATCGAGTGTCTTTTCGTCGATTCCGAAGAACCCGCACGTCGCGCCATATTCCGGCGCCATGTTGGCAAGCGTCGCACGATCGGCAAGGCTGAGCGAGGCAAGGCCCGGGCCATAATATTCGACAAAGCGGCCGACCACGCCTTTGGCGCGCAGCATCTGTGTTGCTGTCAACACCAGATCGGTTGCGGTCACGCCCTCGGCCAGCGCACCTGTTAGCTTGAACCCGACCACTTCGGGGATTAACATGGACACTGGCTGGCCCAACATCGCGGCCTCCGCCTCGATACCGCCCACGCCCCAGCCTAAAACGCCAAGGCCGTTGATCATTGTCGTGTGGCTGTCGGTGCCAACGCAGGTGTCGGGATATGCGATCATCGCCCCGTCGGTGGCCGCCGAAGTCCAAACCGCCTGTGCGATATGTTCCAGATTGACCTGATGGCAAATGCCGGTACCGGGAGGAACCGCCTTGAAATTGGCAAGCGATTTTGATCCCCATTTCAGGAAGTCATACCGTTCGGCGTTGCGTTGATATTCGATCTCGACATTCTGTTCGGCTGCCTTGGGGTGACCGAATTCGTCGACCATGACCGAGTGGTCAATGACCAGATGCACCGGAACCAACGGATTGATTTTTTGCGCGTCGCCGCCGAGCTTGTTCATCGCATCGCGCATCGCGGCCAGATCGACCACGCATGGAACGCCGGTGAAATCCTGCAACAACACGCGTGCAGGGCGATACTGGATTTCGCGGGTGGACTTTGGATCCGCCTGCCAATCGATCAGCGCCTGCACATCGTCCACCGAAACGGTAAAACCGCCGTCTTCAAAGCGCAGCAGGTTTTCAAGCAAGACCTTCATCGAAAATGGCAAGCGCGACACATCGCCCAGTTTTTCCGATACTTTCTTGATAGAAAAATAATCCACCGTCTTGCCGCCAGCGGTCAGGGTGGAACGGGTTTGCAGGCTGTCTAATCCGATTGCGGTCATTATTATATACCCCTTGGCTGTTGGGCTTTTTGCTGGATAGGGGAACGGGCCGACTTATCTGACCGCGAACCAGCGACAAAGCGGGAGATTCGGTTCCCCGCGCGCTTAGCGCGACAGGACGGGAAAGGGAAGGGGGGATGGGTCCAGGACGATTTAAGAAATGTCGAAATGCCTCACCCCTCCCGTAAAACTTCCGTCACTTCCTCCAGCGTCCCGCGCACGCGGAGCAGTTGGTCTTTTCCAAAGACGATCAGGCATTCGTCATGGGCATTGTCGGCCGTGCGGATGAATTGGACGATTTCGGGATTGACGGAGATTTTCTGGCCGCGTGTGTCGGTCAGGGTGACTAAGGGGATCATGGGGTTTCCTTTAAGTTCATCGCTCTCTCTTGGCAGCTTTGGAGACATGGCGCAAAGGGTTGGGGATGTTATCGCGCCAATTGATTTAGGATAATGCAGACGGGGATTGTTTGTGCTTGGAACAAAAACCGTTGACGAAATGTACTATATAAAGTACGCATCGGCGCGATGAGCAGTGTCAGCAATTCCGCCCCGTCGCGGATCGAGCTTTTCTTTTACAAAAGCTTGGGTGGAAATGAACCGGTACGTGAATGGCTTGTTCAATTGCCGGAGCAGAGTCGGCGTGCGGTCGGGATGGATTTGCAGCGTGTCCAGTTCCGTTTTCCTGTTGGTATGCCGTTGGTTCGACCAATGGGACACGGGTTATTTGAAGTCAGGACAAATTTGCCGGATCGAACAATGGCGAGGATATTATTCTGTTTTCACGATGGGGCTTTGTATGCGTTAAATGGTTTTATTAAAAAGTCACAGAAAACGCCGGAGGCAGAACTGGAGCTGGCTCGCAAACGGCAAAAGGAGATTGAAAATGCCTAAGAACCCGCATCGTGGCTCAACTCTCGATAGCTTTTTGGAACAAGAAGGTACGCTTGGTGAATTTCAGGCGCAAGCGATCAAGGAAGTTATCGCATGGCAACTTGCCGAAGCGATGCAAAACCGTAATCTTACAAAAACAAGATTAGCCGAATTGATGCATACTAGCCGCACGCAGATTAACCGGATGCTCGACCCAAATGACGGTAATGTAACCTTAGAAACGCTACAGCGCGCGGCTGCGCTTGTTGGACGCAGGCTTCAGGTTGAGCTGATCTGAACCGTTGTTACCGTATTGAAATCCCGCTTAGTCCTGAAAATCCATTGCGTTATGGCCGGACACGGCGGCGACTTGCATGAATACGGGTTTGGACTGGGGTGCGCCGGCAGAGGTTGCGGCAGCGAGCACATATGGGGATATGCGGTGGCGGGTGCATAGGCCGCCAGCACCGTCGCTGACCAAAGGGGTTTCGAATTCGACCGCGATCAATGCATCCTGAACGCGGGCCACGGTGCAGACAACAAGTTGTCCTCCGCCCAGATCCAGCACAAGGCCGGTACCTTCGGGCACACCAAGAAGGCCGTCGATCAACGCGCCGGTTTTTGACAAGTTCCGCATCAACGCGTCATAGCGGTGGTCGTCGTGAATTACGCCGATGCGGCGGAATACCGAACGGCGTTCCGGGCGATGGCGTTCCGGGCCGTCGGGTTCGATCCTCAAGTCGCCACTTTTCAATTGGTGAATGACGGTTTCCTGGGTCAAGGCCTTGGAATAGATCCATCCCTGAATGAAGCGCGCGCCCTTGGATTTGACGACTTCCAACTGGTCAAAAGCTTCAACGCCTTCGACCGTGGTTTCCATGCCTAATGCGTCGGACAGACCGATAATAGCAGCGATGATTTTCGCACTATTCTGGTCTTTTTGGGTGCAGCTGTCGACAAAGGTGCGGTCGACCTTGATCTTGTCGAACGGGGCAGAACGCAGATAGCTGAGTGAAGAATAGCCGGTACCGAAATCGTCCAGTGCAAGGCGGACGCCCAGTTCTTTCAAGGCACGAAAGATATCGTCGATGGTCTCTCCATCGCCCATGAACACGCTTTCGGTGAGTTCGAGTTCCAGACGGTTAGCGTCAAGACCCGAGGTTTCCAGCGCGTGGGTGACGATGTCGATCAGGTCCGAATGCGCGAACTGGGCTGCGGAAACATTGACCGCAACACGCACCGATTTGGGCCACGCCATCGCATCGTTGCATGCCTTGTTCAACGCCCAGGCACCAATTTGGTTGATGAGGTCGGATTCTTCGGCAATCGGGACGAATACATCAGGACCGATGGTCCCGCGTTCAGGATGTTCCCAGCGCATCAAAGCCTCGAACGTGACGACCATATTGTCTTCGGTTCGCACGACGGGTTGATAATGCAATTCCAGCATGTCGTTGGCGAGCGCGTCGCGCAGGCCTTCTTCGAGCAGGCGGCGTTCCTCGGCTTCATCTTTCAGGTCGGCCGAGTAGAAACGGAATTGGCCGCGCCCGCCATTTTTTGCGGCGTACAGCGCCAGATCGGCGTTGTGGATCAAATCCAGCTTGTCGATGCCATCATAAGGTGAAATCGCGATGCCGATCGAGGTGCCGATGGTGGCTCGCTTATCGTCGATATTATAGGGTTGCGACACGATCTGGATGATCTTGTTCGCCATTTCGCCAAGTTTGCCGCGGTCATCAAGGTCGGGCAAAATGATCTGGAACTCGTCGCCACCCAAACGGCCGATCTCGCCGCGCTGGCCAACTACCCGTTCCAAACGCCGCGCGACCTGACACAACAGATCATCGCCTGCCGGATGACCTAGCGTATCGTTGACATGTTTGAACCGGTCGAGATCCAGCATGATGAGCGTGCAGCTGCGCTTGGCCGATTTATAGGCGGAAAGGATGCTTTCCAGCTTCTTGTCCATACGATGGCGGTTCGCAAGGCCGGTCAGCGAGTCAAATTCGGCCAGACGGGAATCGACGAGTTTGCGCTCATATTCGACCGTTATGTCCTTGGCGCTGCCGCGATAGCCCTGAAAGACTCCGGTTTTGTCGAACTTGGGATGGCCGGAAATTGACCACCATGTCTGACGCCCATCCCCGTGTGATGGATTGAGGGCAAAGCGGACGGTTTGGTCGATGATCTTGTTGCGCGCCGTTATCTGGAAATTCAGGGGCCGATCGGAACGATCCCCGTGATTGTCGGCGTCCGTTTCAAATAACGTCGTTAATGGCTGTGCCAGTAAATCCTGTATTGGACGGTTTAGCTTTTCCGCAGCATTTTCAGAGATGTAAATCAACCGCGCTTCGGCATCGGTGGCCCATAGCCAGCCGATTCCTGCGTGTTCAAAATCGTCGAGCACTTCAAGGCGACGGCCCGCGTCGGCTTGCGTGATGACAGCGACAGAGCCGTATCCCGTCGTATCGGAAGAGCCGACGCCGGGGAAGTTACGGAATAGTTTAGCGACCGCCATCGTCAATCCACATCGGGCAAAGGTAAAGGGAACCGGTTCATAAGAAATACACCTTAAACAGCGTTGGTTACCATATCGCTAATAAATGGCGGTTTTCGGTGCTGTTTTGCCTATTTCAAGGTTAGCTGAACGCGCTTGTCGCGGCTTGTGTGTCCTTTGACGATCCGGATATTGCCCGTGGGCAGCGATAATATCCGGGCTAGCAATGCGACAACCGCCTTGTTGGCCTTGCCGTCTTCCGGCGCAGTTCGAATCCATATTTTAAGGACTGCGTTTTCGACAGCGACACGTTCGACTTTCGCACCGGGAACGACCCGTATGCGAAGCTCTCCGGCCATGTCGAGCATTTCAAAAATCGTGGTTGGTGTTGGATTGGTCATGGTTTTGGACGTAATTATCTAACAGATATGCAGATTTTGCTACCCATTGACCGTCATCCCGCGATACTATTGCCCCGACCCGGTTGACACTCATTCGAATATGGCAGGAATGTAATGAAAAAGAGAATGTTTAAAGCCGCTTCCCATTTGGCTCCTTTGGCCCTCATATTGTCAGGTATCGCATTGACGGTCCCTGCAGCTATGGCGCAAACCGCAGCACGTTCGCCGGTAACCTTGAGCAGCGATGTACAGATCGAGCGGATCGAAACCGACGCAGCCGGCAAAGAAACAGCAAAGCTGTATGCACCGGGTGCGGTTTCGGTGGTTCCGGGCGACAAGGTCGTTTTTACGCTGAAGGTTGTGAATACCGGCGCTGAACCAGCGGCGGGATTTCGTGCGACGAACCCGATGCCGGACGCTGTCCAATTTTCCTCTGTGGCTGAAGATTGGGCCGAAGTGTCGGTCGACGGAGGCACCTTGTGGGGCAAGCTTGCCAACCTGAAAGCCAAAGCGAAGGATGCCGCCGGCACCGCCAACGTTGAACGCGCCGCAACCGAACAAGACGTCACTCATGTCCGTTGGGTGTTCCCCGATGCAATTGGCGCAGGGGCGACGCGCACGATAAGTTATCGCGGTGTGGTGAAGTAGGGCTTTCGTATCAACTAAGGATAGGCGGTGGCGGCGTTGTGGTAGCGCAAATGAAGTTGGGGAATATTATGGGATATCCGAATATTCCCACATTTTATTCTTATTCTTCTTTTGCAAATGGATGTCGCCGCCGCTCACCCTGTCCCAGAATCTGCCGCCGACAAGTTCTTCGGCATCATAAGTTTGTACGAGATAGTCGCCCAGTTTTCCGGTTAGTTCTTTGTTCTCCATTTCAAAGGTCCAAAGCTGCAATTGACCGCGTTTGTCCTCGGCAAGTACGCTTTTAATGAACGCATGAGGAATGGGAATATCATTGCCTTTGACGCCATCGGCACCTTTGATTTTGCCAATGGTTTCTACGATACGATCAAAATAGAATACGGGACATGTGAGGACATAGGTTTCGAATATATCGTGGCGGCTGTCTAACTGCCGCACTGCGGACTCTAGTTCGGCCCATATTTTACGATTAAATTCATCATGTTGTGGTGACATGTTTGACAATAAAAACGTCTCGCTGTTGACGATGTCACCGAAATTGTGGTTCGCCGATGGAACAAGATGACCGCGATCAAATCCGCTGCCTTTGAAGTCGTCAAGGCTCGCCCGAAATCTGCCCGGAATACGCAAATCTGCACGAAAATTGTTCAATCGTTTAGCTTTGGGAAGGTCGGTAAAAATATTTCGTTCGCGATTGATAATTTCCAGTGTCCACTTCGCTTGGCGAAAATACCAGGAATAACCTATCGTAAAATATCGACCGGTTAGGATCTGGTCACAGACAGGGGCACCATATCGCAGTTCACGCTGCATCTGAAATGGATCGTTGATCAAGGACTCATCCTTTCAATTGTCAACTTAGGTCTTGACCCTAAATTGATGCCACCCAAGCGAACATAAGAATAAATTGTTTTTCAGATTCGGAAAAATGAATAATAGTCCGTTCTGGAGTATAGCACAGAATTTTGTCACTTGATCATGCAACAATATCCAACCGGATGTGTGGCCATTGCTCGATTAAGGCCTTGACCCAGCCTTCCTGATCACAAGGTATGACTTCTTCGTCGAAATAAAATTGCCGCACACCGTTTCGGTCATAAAGGTGCACCTCGTCGCTGCCTTCGCTTTGTTTTACGATGCAGATTGACCCGATATGTTGTGGATCGATCGCCCCTTCGTCACCGGGAACAGATCCAACACGATTCTGCCACCAGATTAATGCGCCGGTTTCCGGATCAATCCGGCTGCCGCGCCGGGGGTTGGCGATCAATTGTGCAAGACCTCCTATCCCGACAACAGCGCCCATGACAAAGGCCAAAGGTACCAGCCAAGGTGCGCATTCGCCCGCTTCATTGCAATTGTCTTGCGGATCAATGCTCAACGCGGCAAATACAAAGACCGCACCGACTATAAACATGCCCCATGCACGAATATCTGTCCGCGCGCTGCGCTCGTAAGATAAGCGGTTTTTGTGCCTTTGCCCCCGTAACATAGATCAAGATTTAACAGGGGAGATTGAATATTTTGCTAAAGTATAGTTCGCGCTTCTGGTTTCCGGTTGAGCGCGTGCGGATCGTTGGCCGTTAACCGGAATGCCACATTTGTCCCGCGCTGGCACAATCCGTCCGTCGATACAGGGTAAATGCGACTCAAGGTAGTTGTTAACCACCTTTAGGACTAGTAATTGAGGTGTATCGGTCGCAGCGTCTGTTCATGAAGTATACAGGAACGAGTTTTATGCGATCCATCCCGCGCCTTAGCTTTCCAGTTTTGTTGGGACTGGCGCTGGCGTTGCCGTTGGCTGCGTGTGGTGATCAAGCCTCAGATGACGCCGCGGTAGCCGATCTTGACAACAAGCTGGTCGGCAAGGGCAGCGATCCGCAAGTCAATGCAGCATTGAACGATCCGATTTTGGTCGATCCCGATCTGACCGACAGCGCCAATAAAAACAGCCTGAAAGCCGCAACAAAGCCACTGTCCGGGGCAACACCTGCGGATAGTGGATATGATGGCGACGCATCGATCGAAGCCTTGGACGGTGCAAAACTGATGCGCGCGCCTAAAGCGACTGTCGTTGCCGCTGAAAACTGCACAAATTGCGGAGACCGCCGCGCTGCTACGCTGGGCGGGCTTGCTGCCGATCAAGGCGTCACCCGCGGCAAAGGCACGTGCGAGGCAAAATTACAATATGGCGCAGGCTGGGCCTACCGGATGCCCGCCGAATTCCCGGTTTATCCGCGCGGTAATGTGAAAGAGGCAGGCGGCGTTGACGGCGGCATTTGCGATATCCGCGTTGTCACCTTTACAACATCGGCAGCGATGCAGAACGTCATTGACTATTATTACACGCGCGCACGGAAATCGGGTTTCAATGCCGAGCACCAGATACTTGCTGGCGAGCATGTACTTGGAGGCACCCGCGATAATGATGGCGGCGCGTACTTCATCACGTTCAATGCAAAAGCCGGTGGCGGCACCAGCGTAGACATTGTGGCCAATAATGGCCGGTAAATAATATTTCAGACCGAAGCGCCTGGGGCGGCAGAGGTGCCGCCCTATTTTTTTGCGCTTTGGAAATAGAATGCTACACAAGGCGGCCAATGAATTCTGACTGGGGGATACATGCTTTTCCGTTTTGTGGTCGCAGCCTCGCTTTTCGTTTCCCCCTTATTTGCCCAGAAAGCCGAAACTCCGGCTGAGCCCGCCGCAGCCGTGGCAGCCGCTGTGCCGCCAACCGTGGAAGCTTTTGCCAGCCTGCCGTTTGTCGAGCGTGCCGAACTATCTCCGGATGGTAAATATATCGCGGGAATATTCGGTATGCGGGGCGAACAGAACATCGCGATTTTGCCGCTGGCCAATGACGCAACCGATCCGGTCGTCCTGACATTACCCGAAGAAACGCAACCCGGACGTGTCCGGTGGGTAAATAATGACAATATCATCGTGTCGATCACCGGACTTTTGCCCGTTGAGTCAAGCCGGTGGTACATATCGCGCCTGCTCGCGGTCAATCGGCCTAGCGGCAAATTCACCAAGCTATTATGGGATTTGAAAGGTCAGAATGGCGCCGATGTGCTTTGGGTGCCAAACGATGGCAGTAACCATGTTTTGGTCGCGGCGCAGGGCTCTATTTACAGCAACACCCCCGAATTTTGGCCGACCATCTATCGCGTAGATGTCACCAATGGCCGAAGCCGCAACGAAGTCATTGGCCGCAGCGGTGTTCTCGATTGGGGTGCAGACAATCTCGGTCAGGTGCGTATCGGCATTGGGTATGATGACAGCAGCCTGACCTCGCGGCTGATTTATCGGCCGTCGGGTGAGGGCCAGTTCAAACAGGTCGACAAGGTCAGCCACAAACGCGACGACGTGCTCACCGTTCCGTTCCTGTTTTTGCCCGGCGGCGATAATGCCTTGGTGATGCGCGACAACGACAATGGCCGTGCCTCGATATTTGAGGTTGATCTGGCGACGCAACAGACAGTCAAAACGATATTCGAACCCAAAGTGGGCGAGGTCGACGGCGTGGTAACCTCCGATGACGGCAAATTGCTCGGCGCTTATACGACCGACAAAAACACGCCGGTGGTCTGGTTCGATCCGGTATTGGACAATGTGCAGGCAAATTTAAACAAAACCATCCCCAATTCGCGTGTCAATATTGAAAGCATGAACGCTGATCGGACCAAGATGTTGGTGCGGATTGATTCTGCGGAGTCCCCTGGCACATTATATTTTTTCGACACCAATGTCGGCGTTCTTCAAAAAGTGGCGTTGGTGAACGAGAAGCTTGGCAGCAAAAAATTGTCTCCGGTCAAGCTGGTGCAATATCGGGCGCGCGATGGGTTGGAGATTGAGGCGGTGCTAACGACCCCCAAGGGCAGGGCGGCGAAAAACCTTCCCTTTATCGTCATGCCGCATGGCGGACCATGGGGACATGATGGCCTTGACTATGACTATTGGGCGCAATTTCTCGCCAGCCGCGGTTATGTCGTGCTTCAGCCCAATTTTCGCGGGTCGACCGGATACGGCACCGAATTTATCGAAAAAGGCAAGGGCCAGATGGGCTTTGCGATGCAGGATGACATCACCGACGGTGTCAAATGGGCAGTTGACCAAGGCATTGCGGACGCAAAACGCGTGTGTATCGTGGGCGCGTCTTATGGCGGCTATGCCGCAATGTGGGGGATTGCCAAGGATCCGGACTTGTATCGCTGCGCTATTTCAATCTCGGGCGTGGCGGCATTGCGGCGCGAGGTGAATGATTTCGGCAATTCGATCCGGGGCAATCTGTATAAGCAGCAATGGCAGGAAATGACGCCAGATTTCAACGCAGTGTCGCCAATCAACGCCATCGCAAAAATCAAGACACCGCTAATGCTGATCCACGGAAAACGGGATGTGACTGTGGATCATGTGCAATCGGTGAAGATGCACAACGCAATGACCAAGGCGGACAAAGTGGTCGAGTTCGTATCATTACCGCTCGCCGACCATTATTTCACGCGGCAGGCTGATCGGGTTACGTTACTGGCTGCCATGGAAGGATTTTTGGCGAAGCATAATCCCGCGGATTGACCGCTCTGCCTTCCCTTGCGGCGCGGCCTCCGCTATGGCGACCATTATGAACCCCGTCATCCTTGTTATGTCCGGCGGCGCAATTGGCGCTGGGTTACGTTTTGGCCTATCGCGCGCATTGCCTGTGTCCGATGGCGGCTGGCCGTGGCCCACCTTTGCCGCGAATATTTTGGGCGGGTTGGCCATGGGGGTGCTGGCGGCGTGGATATTGCGCGGCGATAATTCGGCGGAACCCCTGCGTTTGTTTGTGGGCGTCGGCGTACTTGGTGGATTTACAACATTCAGCGCCTTCAGTCTGGAAATGGCGCGGATGATCGAGCGGGGGCAATTGGGGCTGGCGGCGGGATATGCGCTGGCTTCGGTACTCCTCGCCTTAGGGGCATTATTTGCCGGAATGACGGCAGCAAAGGCAATTTGGGCATGAGCAAAAGTGACGAAAAAGCGATACGGCAATTTGTCGTGCAACCCGATGATGACGGCATAAGGCTCGACCGTTGGTTCAAACGGCATCTGCCGGATACATCCTTCAACATTGTATCGCGCTGGGCACGAACAGGACAATTGCGGGTCGATGGAAAGCGGGCAACACCGGGCGATCGTTTGCTGGCGGGGCAGGCGATCCGCGTCCCCCCAGCAGATACATCGACGACTGCGAGTGCGCGACCGGCACGCAAGCGGCGCGATTTAACCGATGACGAGATCGACTTTGCGCTGGGCATGGTCATCCACAAAGACGATTCAGCGTTGGTAATCAATAAGCCAGCGGGGTTGGCGACCCAAGGTGGAACGAAGACAGAGAACCATGTCGACGGATTGTTGGACGCGCTCTGTTTCGAACTTGATAACAGGCCCAAGCTTGTGCACCGTCTTGATAAAGACACATCGGGCGCATTGTTATTGGCGCGAACGTCCCGGTCCGCCGGGCATTTTGCCAAAGCCTTTTCATCCCGAACGGCCCGCAAGGTTTATTGGGCGTTAGTCGTTGGCGTGCCTGATATAGCCGATGGGTTCATTGATTTGCCAATCGGCAAACAGCCGGGCAGCGGCGGTGAAAAGATGCACGTCGATGAAAAAGACGGGCAGTCGGCACGCACGCGATATCGCATCGTTGAACGTGCCGGGAATGCCTGCGCCTGGGTGGAACTGCAACCATATACAGGGCGGACGCATCAGTTGCGCGTGCATATGGCTGCAATCGGCCATCCGATTGTTGGCGACGGAAAATATGGCGGCAAAGATGCTTTCCTGACAGGTACAATCAGCCGCAAGATGCATTTGCACGCAAGGCGGCTGCGTATCGATCATCCGCAAGGGCACCAGATTGATGTGCGCGCCGATTTGCCGCCGCACATGAAAGATAGCTTTGCCGATCTCGGCTTTGAAATCGAGCTTGGCGATGCATTGATACTCGACGCCCCCAAATTTTCCGAAACAGCCGAAGGCAAGAAGCGCGTGGCCGCGAATATCGCAAAGTCAGCGCGTAAGGAACGCAAGGGCGAGCGCCGTTCGCGCGGCGCCGTCACCGAAAAGCCGAAAGACAAAAAACGCAGTCAAATGGCTACGGGCAAGAAAATTGCCGCGAAGAAGCCGGTGATTAAAAGACCGGTTACAAAGAAGTAAGTTTGACGTGACGATCAAGCTGGCGATATTTGATTGCGATGGAACGCTTGTCGATAGTCAGGCGAACATCTGTCATGCGATGGAATGTGCTTTTGACAAAGCGGGAATGACGCCGCCACCGCGTGACGTAATTCGGCGGACGGTCGGTCTAAGCCTTGTCGATATCATGCGCGTTTTGCTGCCTGACGCCGATGCCGCAATGCACAGTGCGATGGTGGAGCGTTATCGGATAGCCTATTTGGATCTGCGTAACAAAGGGATGGAGCATGAACCACTGTATGACGGCATCTCCGAGCTTTTAACCTCACTGGATAAAGGCGGTTGGTTATTGGGTGTTGCGACCGGTAAGTCGGACCGGGGGCTCATTCGATGTTTGGAGCATCACAACATAAAGGATATGTTTGTGACCTTGCAAACCGCTGATCGTCACCCGTCCAAGCCGCATCCCTCTATGGTTCAGCAGGCGCTTACCGATGCGGCGGTGGAAGCGAGGCAGGCCGTTGTGATTGGCGATACCATCTATGATATCCAGATGGGCCGTGCGGCGGGTACCCGGACTATCGGCGTGAATTGGGGCTATCATTCTGTGGATGATTTGCGGGCTGCGGGGGCGGGTGCTATAGCGGAAACTATGAACGAACTGTCGACTTTATTGGGAAGTTTCGCATGACACCAGAAGAAGAAACCAGGGCGCAATATCGCTTTCTAGTCATCAATCTGTGTCGCATCACCGGCGCAGTCATGTTGGTCATCGGTCTTGCGGTTATTGCGCGTGAAGCCTTTGGCCTGCCCAAGGCAGCAGGCTATGTCCTGTTTCTGTTTGGGATGCTGGACTTTCTTCTGGTTCCTGTTTTCTTGTCAAAACGATGGAAGAGCACGCCCAAAATATGAGGCGATTCTGGAAAGAGGTTACTTTGGAGCAAAGTTCGTTCGGCTATGCCGTGCGACTTGATGGGCGTCCGGTCAAGACACCGACACGCAATGAATTGGCATTGCCGACGCGCCGGCTTGCCGATGCTGTTGTTGCGGAATGGGACGCGGTTGAAAAAGATATTGATCCGGCCCAAATGCCGATGACCGGTTTTGCCAATGCCGCAATCGACCGGGTTGGCATAGACCGTGACGATTTTGCCACTGCGATAGCCGCTTATGGCGAGACTGATTTGTTCTGTTACCGCGCAGCAAAGGGTGAGGCGTTGGCGCAGCGGCAGGCTGCGATTTGGGATCCGTGGCTGGATTGGGCATCAGGGCGTTATGATGTCCACTTTGTAATCGTCGAGGGCGTCATGCACCGGCCGCAGCCAGCACTAACGCTCGAAAAGTTGCGCGCGGCGGTGAAAGCACGGGGTACGTTCGAACTTGCCGCCATGGCGAAACTCGCACATCTTTCTGGATCGCTCATCGCAACGTTGGCAGTTGTTGAACATGCAGGTTCCGCTCAAGACATCTGGAACGCTTCCTGCCTTGATGAATTGTGGCAGGAAGAATTGTGGGGCGCCGATCATTGGGCCCAGAAAAACCGCTATGATCGCGAAGGTGAATTTATGCAGTCAGTTCGTTTTCTCGATTTGCTTGGAACATCGACATAGGTGAAAACCTAGGTCGTTTCGGAGATTCCTGTGTAGTAAATGTCGCAGATGACATTGATCCTTAGAACCGTTTCGCCAAAACTGCCGAAAGCTGCGTTCGTTGCCGGCTATGCCGGTCTTCTTCCGCAGATTATAGCTGCCGCACTCATATTATCGGGAAGCGAGTACCGGTGGACCGGTCTTGCCGTCGCTTATGGCTATGCCGCCTTCATTTTCAGCTTCCTTGGCGGAATTTGGTGGGGCTTCGGCGTTATCGCGCGCAAGGATGAAGTCGAGGCCGCGCCGATATTCGCTTGGGCGATAGCACCGAGCCTGATTGCCTTTGCCAGCTATTTGCCGTGGATTTGGGGATGGGACTGGCCGGGACCTTCATTAGCGTGGATCGGGCTGTTCTTGATGGCTTCGCCGCTGGTTGACAGGTGGATGGTAGAGAAATGCAACTTGCCCGTAGGCTGGATGAAGTTGCGATGGCACCTTTCATTGGGGTTGGGTGGTCTGACCCTCTTGCTCGCCGCGCTGGCTTAAGTCTTATGTCGCCGCTAGATCCCGAACAAAACCGATCAGTCCTTTTTGGCGTCGCCTTTTCATGCGCTCTGCGGCGAGGATCTGGCGTACTTTTTCGAAACAGGTCTGCACATTATCGTTGATCAAGACATAATCGTAACCGTCCCAATGCCCGATTTCCGATTTGGCCCGGCTCATACGATCGGCAATAACTGCATCACTATCCTGTGCCCGGGTGTGAAGGCGGCGTTCCAATTCGTCTATGGACGGTGGCAAAATGAAAACACGTACAACGTCAGGTCCGGCTTCCTGATAAAGTTGCTGGGCACCTTGCCAATCTATATCGAATAATACGTCGTTACCGGCGGCCAATTTTTCTTCGACGGGGGCTTTGGGCGTCCCATAGCGGTTGCCAAACACGTGCGCCCATTCCAGAAATTCGCCATCGGCGGCCATTTTTTTGAAGGTCGGCACATCGGTGAAATGGTAGTGAACACCATCAATTTCACCCGGGCGTGGCGGACGTGTCGTGTAGGATACCGACAGCGCTATTTTCTCATCCGCTTCCAGCAACATACGGGAAAGCGTCGATTTTCCGGCACCCGATGGTGAGGAAAGTACAAATAATAATCCGCGTCTTGCGAGTTCGTGCGGCTTTGTGGTGTTGCTATCGGCCATAGCCACTCCTGCGCGAAAGGGTGGGTTGGCGTCAATTGGTTTTTGAAACGCGGCGCGTTATTCCGACTGATGCTGCTTTCGCCGGTCGTAAATCGTCTTGGCCGCAATGGCGCCGCCAACGAGCAACAATCCCGGCAACGAACGTGTAGCTATGCGGGTGGCGACCAGACCCAGTCCCGCGCCCAGCAAACCATTACCACGCTTGCGTCCGATGACTTCGCCGACAACGGCACCTGCGATAGACCTTAGCATTCGGAGCCTCCTAAATCATATCTTCTGGTCTGACATGGGTATCGAAGGTCTTTTCGTCAACCAGGCCCGACGCCAAAGCGGCTTCGCGTAAGGTGGAGCCGCTGGCATGGGCCTGTTTTGCGATTTTAGCGGCATTGTCATAACCGATGGCCGGTGCGAGTGCGGTGACCAGCATCAATGATCGTTCCATCAACCCTGCTATCCGGTCGCGGTCAGGTTCAAGTCCGTCCACGCATTTTCGGGCGAATGTGTCCATGCCGATGCTCAGCAGCTCAATTGACCGTATTACATTTGCGCCGATTAAAGGTTTGAAAACATTCAATTCCAAGTGACCTTGAAGGCCGCCAATGGTCACCGCCTGATGATTGCCGATGACCTGTGCTGCGACCATTGTCAGCATTTCGCATTGCGTGGGATTGACCTTGCCCGGCATGATTGAACTGCCCGGTTCGTTTTCCGGAAGCAAAAGTTCCCCAAGCCCTGAACGCGGACCGGAGCCCAGCAGGCGTATATCGTTCGCGATTTTTGTCAGGCTGACGGCAAGTGTATTCAAAACGCCGGACATCTGCACCAGGCCGTCATTGGATGCGAGTGCTTCGAACTTGTTGCGTGCGGGTTCAAATTCTATTCCGGTAGCTGCGGAAATTTGGGTTGAAATTGCCCGATCAAACCCCTCAGGCGCATTTAAACCGGTACCGACCGCTGTTCCGCCTTGCGCCAGTTTCTGGACATTGTGGAGGACGGTGCCTTCGATTCGGGCCCGGTTCGCGATCAGTTGGGCCACATAGCCTGAAAATTCCTGACCGAGAGTGAGAGGCGTTGCATCTTGCAAATGTGTGCGGCCGATTTTGATAATGTCGGACCAGGCCGCCGATTTAGACATAAGCGCTTCGGTAAGAAGTGCCAAAGATGGCAGTAATTTATGATGGGTCGCGAGGGCCACGGCGACATGAATGGCCGTCGGGAAACTGTCGTTGGACGATTGCCCCTTGTTCACATGGTCATTGGGATGCACGGGTGCATTGCCGCCGCGCGTACCCGTCAGCACTTCGTTGGCGATGCCCGCAATCACCTCATTCACATTCATATTCGATTGCGTGCCGCTACCCGTTTGCCAGATGACCAGTGGAAACTGGTCGTCAAACTCGCCGGCCAAAATGCGGTCGGCGGCGGCGATGATCGCGTCTGCGATCCTTGGTTCCAACGCGCCGGACGTTTTATGTGCAATCGCGGCTGCCCGCTTGACGTGCGCCAATCCGTATATGATCCCTATGGGCATCCGTTCATGGGCGGGGAAGGGAAAATTCGCGATGCTGCGCTGCGTTTGTGCGCCCCAATATGTCGCTACGGGAACTTCAATGGGGCCAAAACTATCAAATTCAGTGCGGGTGTTCGCCGTCACTTTTTACGCCCGAAATCCACGCTTACAACGTTGGAGCCGTCTTCGACCATAACCGCAGGCTCATCGTTGCCAGCAACTTCGTGCGGTTCTGGACCGCTTTCACCCGCGTCGACGTGGAATTGCAGAGCAAAATCTACAGCAGGATCAACGAATGCCGTGATCGCGGAATAAGGTATAAATAGATGCGAAGGTATCTGGCTGAAAGACAGGCCTACCTCAAAATGGTCCGACTCAACTTTCAAGTCCCAATATTTATGCTGCAAAACGATTGTCATCTCATCAGGGAATCGTTCGTGCAGATGGGACGGAATGGCAACTCCGGGCGCTTGTGTTTTGAAAGTAATATAGAAATGATGGTCGCCAGGAAGGCCGTTAAGCGCAACATCGCCCAGCACACGACCCACAACGGCGCGCAGTGCCTCTTGCACAACGTCGTCATAGGGAATCATGCTGTCGAAATGCTCTTCACTCATTGGCGCTTGGTGGACCGTAGAGAGGTTGAAATCAAGATACTTGTTGCTGCCAAGTCAACTTGCCAAGCGCGAGATTATGCGTATAGCGACGCCCATGCGCTCCGGGACCATTAGCCGCAAAACCAATGAAACGTCGATTGATGTCGAGGTTAATCTCGACGGCAGTGGCGTGTATGAAGTTTCCACGGGCATTGGGTTTCTGGATCATATGCTGGAACAATTGTCGCGGCATTCGCTCATTGATCTCAGGGTGAAAGCCATAGGTGACCTGCACATCGATCAACATCATACGACCGAAGATACGGGAATTGCGATTGGTGAGGCAGTGTTGCAGGCGCTGGGCGATAAACGCGGCATAACGCGATACGGAACGGCTTATGCGCCAATGGATGAAACGCTGACTCGCTGCGCGCTGGATATTTCTGGGCGGCCTTATTTTGTTTGGAAAGTGTCGCTTGGCATGCCGCGGCTGGGTGAATGGGATACCGAGTTGATCGAACACTGGTTCCATAGCTTTGCGACGGCGGCTGGCATTACGCTGCATATCGAAAATCTTTATGGTTCGAACAATCACCATATAGTCGAAAGCTGCTACAAGGCTTTGGCACGCGCGTTACGGCAAGCCGTCGAGATTGATCCGCGCAAAGCGGATGCAATTCCGTCCACCAAGGGGATGCTCTAAGCCGTGACTCTCGCGCTGATTGATTATGGCGCGGGTAATCTGCATTCTGTGCATAATGCGTTGAAAGCGGCAGGGGCGGAAGATGTTGTTGTTACCGCAGATCCCGATGTGGTGGCGAAAGCCGACCGGATTGTGTTGCCGGGGGTCGGGGCATTTGCCCATTGCTTTGAGGCTTTGTCGGCCATTGACGGCATGATTGAAGCGATGGAGCGCAAAGTGCATAGCGACGGCATTCCGTTCCTTGGCATTTGCGTTGGCATGCAGCTTCTAGCTGATGCAGGGGTTGAGCACGGAACGACGCCGGGGCTGGGATGGATAAAGGGCACGGTACGCGCGATTGAGCCAGCGGCCGGACTGAAAGTACCGCATATGGGCTGGAATGACGTAACGCCGAAGGAAGGCGCGCCGTTGGTCGAGACCGGCGAAGCCTATTTCTTGCACGGCTATCATTTTGATGCAGAGAATGCAGCTGATGTTCTGGCGACGAGCGATCATGGCGGAATGCTGGTGGCCGCAGTCGGCAAGGACAATATTATGGGTGTGCAATTCCATCCCGAAAAAAGCCAAGCCTATGGCGTAAATTTTCTTAAACGTTTTCTGGAGTGGCGGCCATGATCGTTTTTCCCGCAATTGATCTTAAGGGCGGCGAAGTGGTTCGCTTGGCAGAGGGTGATATGAACCGTGCGACGGTCTATGCCGATGATCCGGCGGCACAGGCGCTTCTCTTTGCGGAGCAGGGCGCGGAATTTCTGCATGTAGTTGATCTTGACGGCGCGTTTGCTGGCAAGCCCGAAAATGCCGAGGCGGTCGAAGGCATTATCGAGAATTTTCCCGGCTATATTCAGCTTGGCGGCGGCATACGCAATCCGCAGACCGTCGAGCGCTGGTTCGACATGGGCGTGGCGCGGCTGGTAATCGGCACGGCGGCTCTGAAAGATCCCCAATTCGTCAAGGACATGGCCCGCGAGTTCGAAAATGGCATCGTCGTTGCGGTCGATGCACGCGATGGCTTTGTGGCCACCGAGGGCTGGGCCGAAAAGTCCGATATGCCGGTCGTCGATCTCGCCCGCCGGTTTGAAGACGCCGGTGTTGCATCGATACTGTTCACCGATGTCGGCCGCGACGGAATGTTGACTGGATGCAATATCGAAGCAACGGTTGATCTGGCGCGACGGGTAAAAATACCGGTGATTGCCAGCGGAGGCGTGAAGGGTATCGATGATATCCACATGCTGTCGCTGCACGCGAAAGACGGGATTGAGGGCGTGATTACTGGTCGTGCGATTTATGACGGCCGGCTGGATCTGGCGACAGCGATTGCGATGGCGGAGCGGGCGTGACTGTCCGCATCCGCGTCATTCCTTGCCTCGACGTTTCCAACGGCCGCGTCGTCAAAGGCGTAAATTTCGTCGACCTGCGCGATGCAGGTGATCCCGTCGAACAGGCGCAGGCTTATGATGCAGCGGGTGCGGACGAGCTTTGTTTCCTTGATATCGGTGCCAGCCACGAAGGACGCGGCACTATTATCGATGTAGTCCGGCGCACTGCAGAAGTGTGCTTTATGCCGCTGACTGTTGGCGGCGGAGTGCGGAGTGCAGAGGACGCGCGCGCGTTGCTGTTGGCAGGTGCGGACAAGGTCGCTGTTAATAGCGCAGCGGTGGCCCGGCCCGAGGTTGTCGCCGATATCGCCGAACGTTTTGGCAGCCAGTGCGTTGTTGCCTCGGTTGACGCAAGACGCACAGGTGATCGATGGGAAATTTTCACCCACGGAGGCCGCAATCCGACAGGTATCGATGCATTGGAGCACGCGGTTAAGCTGGCTGCGCTAGGGGCAGGGGAACTGCTTGTCACCAGCATGGACCGTGACGGGACACGTGACGGCTATGATCTTGCTTTAACCCGGGCGATAGCCGATGCGGTTAATGTGCCAGTCGTTGCAAGCGGCGGTGTCGGCAATCTTGACCACCTAGTTGAGGGCGTGCGCCAAGGTCATGCCAGCGCCGTACTCGCCGCATCCATTTTCCATTTTGGTCAGCACAGCATTGCGCAAGCCCATGCCGCATTGCAGGCAGCGGGGCTTCCTGCGCGGAGCGTAGGACGATCGGCAGTCGCCTGATAAGTAATCATTTCTTTAGCTTGACGTTCTACCATCGGCAGATGGTAAAAATAATGACTATTCTATTTTTGTTTGTGCTCGCGGGATGTGGCAAATGTCCGCAGGAATGTACGCCCGAGGCGATTTCCAAATGCGAAAATCAAGCCTCGATTTTCAAAAACCAATTAACTGAAAAACTATCTGTTTGGCAACCGCAGATAGCGACTTACGACGCGAGTAGAGGCTTTTATCAGCCCAGTTTTGATTCAATAGTGGACGATGTCGTCGAGCGAAATCAAAGCGCGTGGAATGCAAACCACATTTCCGCATACGAAAATCTGGCTGAAAATGACCTTAACTTGATTTGCAAATTTGCGACAGAAGACACATTCGGGCATGACGAACTTACAAATCTTGCCAGCATCTTACAAAATGTCGTCAATCAACAAAAGGTTGCGAACGAAAACCTTTTGTCGCAGGCATCGTCTGAAGCAATCGCCAAAATAAAAGAGACTAATTGAAAGCAAGGTCGTAATCGTAAAAGCTGGATATTGACATTTTAGCTTAAGGTTTAAGATGTCATCAATTGTGCGTCATCATTATCCGGCCAACGGCTGCAACTGCATGCAATTGGGCCATTGACCTTCGGTCACGTGCTGGTGACAAAGAGAATGATGCTGGTTTCTCACCACCTAATCAAGCGGGGCACTACCAAACGGCCAACTACCGCACAGATGATAAGCGACAGGCTGTACCAAAGCCCTATATAGACCACGTTATTGAATGGGCAGTGCAGGTTATAGGCAAATGCACCCAGCCCGCCAGAGGCCACGCCGGTTAGCCAGCCTGCACGCTCGGGCGAAGAAGGTGCGCCTTTGCGGAGCCACACCACCATAGGCACGGCCGTCGCAAGGGCTGCAATCAGGCTGTATGACATACAGCGAATACCGGATTCCATCGCAGACATTGCGGGGCCAATATCTCCGGTCGATGCAACCACAATTGCGGCGAGTGGAAAAACGGCAGCAGCGGCCAGCGCCATCTGCCAACCATTCTGGCTTCTGCCGACAGCAGGACTCGCCATTGACGTAACCGCATAACCGGTCGCGCCGCCCAGAAGCAATAACACGCCCGCGCGGATCAGGAACATCTCGTCGGGATGGCCTGCAAGCACGTCGGCACGCATACCTTGCGTCCACACAACTATTGATGTTGCAGCGATAGTGATAGCGGCCAGAAAGGCGAGGGGCACATTTTGTCGCATCGGTTTGACCGGTTCAAGATCATCAACCAGTGCGGCGATATCGAAACTCTTATTCATATCATTCACTCTCGATAAGCATGGCCAGCTTCTTGAGGCCACGATGTATGTTTACTTTAACCAATGGTTCGGACTGGCCGCATTTAATGCAGGCCTCGGCTATGCTGAGGCCGTCGATTTTGACGAGGCGAATGGCAAGTGCCTGCGCCTGTGGTAATTGATGCAGCAAGTTGTCGATGCTGATTTTTGCACCAACGACATCTTCATGACTGTCTTCGCTATGCTGGTCCTGCAATTCATCGGCGGCATGGCGATATGTTTGCCGCAGGCGATCAACCCAGCGATAACGCGCGATGGCCGCGAGCCAAGGCAAGAACGGTCGGGAAGGATCGTAACTCGCCCGCTTGCGATGTAATGAAATGAGCGTGTCCTGCACCAGATCATCAACTGCATCGGCCGCAATCTTGTGGGCAAAGAACCGCGCAAGCCAGCGTCCGGTTTGCTCCAGCAACACGGCATAGGCCTGTTTGTCACCCGCCTGAGCAAGGCGCATCAGGTCTCGCATTGTTTCTTCGCGGGCAATCATTTCGGTTTCGTCAACAACGCATCAAGGGAGAGCTTTCCGCCACCGCGAACGATCAGAACGAACGCAAGTGCAACCCAGATCATATGAACCGACCACCATGCCTCCGGGTAGACAAAAATCTGGATGACCATGGTCATACCGAATAATGCGAGCGCAGATAGACGTGTAAAGAGCCCGATCACGAGCAAGATGGGAAACAAATGTTCGGAATAAGTCGCCATGTAAGCCGCAAATTCGGAAGGGAGCGGTACACCGCTATATTCTTCTTCAAACAAGAATTTTGCTGTGTCACTTACCGTTAGCCAACTGCCTTCTTCCACTTTTGTACGCCCGGAACGCCAAAAAATTCCTGCCAGGGAAATGCGCACGAACAAGAGCATAATGGATTCGGCAAGCGCAGACGAAAATGTCGCAACGATGCGGTTATAGGGCACTAAAAGAGCGTTCATACATCATCCAGCTTTGATCAGCGCACCTGCGCCGATGAGGTGAAAAATTGGATCCAGAGGAGCCTGTTCACCTGCCTGTTCGATGGCGATCGCCAAAAGGTTACCCAAAACTACATTATTCTCTGCCGAAGCTGCGCATATCGCCATTTGGATGCGGTTTAGCGGAACGAGGCGCACTTCGGTTTCGGGACGAACGGTTAATATTGCCGATGGCTGCATATCCGTCAGATTTTCAACCGCAATTACCATAGGCGAGGAAATCGGAACAAGCCGCGCAGAGGGATGTGGCGCTATCGGCAATTCCAAAAGATGGGTTTGATCCAATCCGCTCAGTTCGGAAAGGGTGAGGGCGGTCGCTTCTGCCGCGTTGTAACTTTCAAGCCATGCCCATTCAATTTGCGCCAGTTCAATGGTGGCTGCATCGCCCAGGCAATATGGGAAGCGCAATCCGATATGATTATTATCACTGGCCCGCGCAATTTCGCTTTCGACAAAATCGCGGGCTAATCGGTTGAATTCCGCATCGCCGATATATTCGCGTGTCAGAGGAAATGTGTCTTCCAAAGCAACAATTCGTGCATGGTTTATAGTATTCGCGTGCGCCTTTAAACCTAATATGATCCGGTCGGCAGGGCCATCAAATAGTTGCGGATCCAGACGGTCCGGCCCTTCGTTTATTGTGTCGATGAAATTATTCTGCGCTTCAACCAGCGAAAGCATAGCAGGCCTCGTCCATTATAACTTGCGCTTTTTCGGCCTCCTCCATCAGCACAGGATAATCCGGTACATCGGTATCCCACTCTATTAAAGTTGGGATCGCCCCCGCGCGCCCGATGAATTGGCGGTACATATCCCATGTTGTTTGGGTAACATGACTCCCATGATCGTCGATCAACAAGGGCCCGCTTTCATGATGTTCAACGGCATGGCCTGCCAAATGGATTTCTCCGACCATCGCAGGATCGATTGCGTCGAGATAGGATAATGGCGAAAATCCCAGATTGGTTGCCGAGACTTCGACATTGTTGATATCGAACAAAAGCCCGCATCCGCTGACACGTATCAGCCTCGATATAAACTCGACTTCTTCCATCTCATCGCCGCGGTATGCGAGGTAGCGGGAGGGATTTTCAATAAGGATCGGGCGTTTCAGCCGATCCTGAACTTTACCGATTTCGCCTGCAAAATGGTCAAGTGACGGCCTTGTATAGGGAACGGGAAGTAGGTCAGCGAAACGGTTATGGGCATTGCCCGAAAAGCTCAAATGATCAGAAACCGACGCAGGCTGATATAAGTCGCACAGCAAAGCGATACGATCAAGGTCGTAACTGTTCAATCCATCGGCGGAACCGAGAGATAGCCCGACCGAATGGAAGCTGAGTGGATAACGTTCGGCGATGGCGGTCAACCAACGATGCGGTGGACCGCCATCTCCAAAATAGTTCTGCGGATGGACTTCGACCCAACAAGAGCGACCCGATGGGCATGAAGGATCAAGCAACGATTCATAATGTTGCGGTTTCAAACCTATCCCGACCGAAGGAGGAAGGAGGGAGGGGAAAGGTCTGATGTCCATCCGCAAACCATAAACTCTCAAAATTTAGCCGTCACCCTGAACGCGTTCGATTGAATGCCAATTGCGTCCAAAATGGCGGCAAATTAGTTTAGCCCTTCATGGGCACGGGCTTTGCGTTGCCCTTTTTCGCGGCAAGTGAACCACCCATTTTTTCGCATGTGCCTTTGGCAACATATTTCCAGGCATTACCTTGATAATCGGCAGTCGATGTGCCTGCACAGCTTGTGCCTGGTCCTGCGGCGCAATCATTCTTGGCTTTCAATGAAACGCCATAGCATTTTTCTTTATCGCCAGCGGCCTGGGCAGGGGCGGCGGCCATAGTAGCGGCGGCAGAAAGGGCTGCAGCGGCACCGGCAAGTTTCAACAACATAGTGTTCATCGTGATTCTCCAAATCTGTTCGGGCAATAAGCCAGAGGGGAATGGACCATCAATCATCCGGTCCTGTCAATCATTCGATATGCGCAGGCCGATGGTTACAATATGCATAAAAAATCTTTTGCGCGGTCCTTGACCCGTCACAAAAACACCCTATCTGGGCTCCGTTAGCACTCGCACTTGGTGAGTGCCAACATCTATTCATTGCCGTCACCTGCTTCCCTGCGGGAGTGGCGGGATGGCGAAACAGTTAAAAGGAAGGTTCAACATGGCATTTCGTCCGTTGCATGACCGTGTCCTCGTCCGTCGGGTCGAGGCCGAAGCAAAAACCGCTGGTGGGATTATCATCCCCGACACCGCTCAGGAAAAGCCGCAAGAAGGCGAAGTTGTCGCCGTCGGTTCGGGTAACAAGGCCGATGATGGCACTGTAACTCCGCTCGACGTCAAGGCTGGCGACAAGATCCTGTTTGGCAAATGGTCCGGAACCGAAGTCAAGATCGATGGGGAAGACCTGTTGATTATGAAGGAATCGGATATCCTCGGGATCGTTTCCTAACCCACGCAACCGCCGTCACCCTGAACTTGTTTCAGGGTCTTACTTTCGACGGCCCGGATTAAGACCCTGAAACAAGTTCAGGGTGACGGGCCACACATATTTGTTTTGAACAAAAGGAATAATATCATGGCTGCTAAAGACGTGAAATTCGGCCGCGATGCGCGTGAACGCATCCTGCGCGGCGTAGACATTCTTGCCGATGCGGTGAAAGTGACCCTGGGTCCAAAGGGCCGCAATGTCGTAATCGACAAAAGCTTCGGCGCACCACGCATCACCAAGGACGGCGTTACCGTCGCCAAGGAAATCGAACTGAAAGACAAGTTCGAAAATATGGGCGCACAAATGGTTCGCGAAGTTGCTTCGAAAACCAACGACATTGCCGGTGACGGCACGACCACTGCGACCGTTTTGGCACAAGCCATCGTGCGCGAAGGTATGAAGTCGGTTGCCGCTGGAATGAATCCGATGGATTTGAAACGTGGTATCGACCTTGCCGTGACGGCCGTTGTTGCTGATCTTGTTCAGCGCTCCAAGCCTGTTGCCGGTTCGTCTGAAGTTGCCCAAGTCGGCACCATTTCTGCAAACGGCGAAACCGAAATCGGTGAAATGATTGCCAAGGCCATGGAAAAGGTCGGCAAAGAAGGCGTTATCACTGTCGAAGAAGCAAAGGGCCGTGAAAGCGAGCTCGACGTTGTTGAAGGCATGCAGTTTGACCGCGGTTATTTGTCGCCTTACTTCATCACCAACACCGAAAAGATGTCTGTCGAACTCGATAATCCTTACATCTTGATCCATGAAAAGAAGCTCGGCAATCTGCAAGCCATGTTGCCGATCCTCGAAGCTGTGGTGCAGTCGGGCCGTCCGCTGCTGATCATCGCCGAAGACGTGGAAGGCGAGGCGCTTGCAACTTTGGTAGTCAACAAGCTGCGTGGCGGCCTGAAGATTGCTGCCGTCAAGGCCCCTGGCTTTGGCGATCGTCGCAAAGCGATGCTGGAAGATATCGCGATCCTCACCAAGGGTGAAATGATCAGCGAAGATTTGGGCATCAAGCTTGAAACCGTTACACTTGCAATGCTGGGTCAGGCCAAGCGCGTCACCATTGACAAGGACAACACGATCATCGTCGACGGCGCAGGTGAAACCGATGCGATCAAGGGCCGCGTCGAAGCGATCCGTTCGCAGATCGAAAACACCACGTCTGATTACGACAAGGAAAAGTTGCAAGAACGTTTGGCCAAATTGGCCGGCGGCGTTGCCGTCATCAAGGTCGGTGGTTCGACCGAAGTTGAAGTGAAAGAACGCAAGGATCGCGTAGACGATGCGCTGCACGCAACCCGCGCAGCTGTTGAAGAAGGCATTGTTCCTGGCGGCGGTACAGCCTTGTTGTACGCAACCAAGGCATTGGCAAACACCAAGGGTGCCAATGATGACCAGACCCGCGGTGTTGACATCATCCGCAAGGCAATCGAAGCGCCGCTGCGCCAGATTGCCCAGAATGCAGGCGTTGATGGCGCTGTTGTCGCTGGTAACTTGTTGCGTGAAAATGACGAAACCATGGGCTTCAATGCGTCAACCGACGTTTATGAAAATCTTGTCAAGGCAGGCGTGATCGACCCAACCAAGGTTGTTCGTACCGCGTTGCAGGATGCGGCATCGGTTGCCGGCCTTCTCATCACCACGGAAGCTGCAATTTCCGACGCACCAGAAGACAAGTCTGCTGGCGGCGGCGGAATGCCCGGTGGCATGGGCGGAATGGGCGGAATGGGCGGTATGGACTTCTAAGTCCGACGCTCAGCTCAGGCTGAAATACAAAGGGCCGGTGGGGAAACTCACCGGCCTTTTTGGTGGAAAACTTGAAAGTGATATTGCCACAAGAAAAAGCCGAGTAAGGGCAGGCTATGTCCCGATTGATCCTGTTCAACAAACCATTTGGTGTTTTGCCGCAATTTACCGACACCGGTATCGGTGGTTCGTCACGTCCGACATTGTCGGATTACATAGATATCCCAGATGTCTATCCTGCCGGACGTCTGGATTTGGACAGCGAAGGGCTCATGCTGCTTACCGATGATGGGCGATTGCAAGCCCGGATATCCGATCCCAGGTTCAAAATGTCTAAAACCTATTTGGTGCAGGTCGAAGGTAATGTTTCGGATGAAGCATTGGCGAATTTGCGAACCGGCCTGCACCTAAAAGATGGCATGACGTTACCCGCACATGCCGAAGCTATTGCCGACCCTGATGTGTGGCCGCGCGATCCGCCAATTCGCTTTCGTAAATCCGTACCCGACAGCTGGATGAAACTGACCATATATGAAGGGCGAAACCGGCAGGTGCGGCGCATGACCGCAGCGATAGGCTTTCCAACATTGCGTCTTGTTCGTTGGGCTATTGGCGATTGGAATGTCGAAAATCTTGAGCAAGGGAAGTGGCGCGAGGTTGCCGGTCCGGCCTAACGATCCGTTTGCCCTTGGTCCGGCTTGTGAGATGAAATTTACGACAGCGGTCGCACAAATATGGGTGCAGAAGTATCTTTGCATTCTGCGCTGCTGCCTGTGCATCTGGCAGGGTGTCATAGCGCTGCTTTTTGGAGCAGATGCTCAATCGTGTTTTCACCACGGTTTCATTCGTCCCATTCGAACGCGATGCAACCCATGTTGAGAAGATGCATAATCAACAACTGGACTGTTTCAGAACAAGCCAGTTCTGGCACGACGGCCAAACGGTTTTGCGCGCACAATAATCTGGCAAAGACTTCATCGCCGCCGCTGCACGGGAAACATTGGCCGTCGACGAACAATTCGACGCCATGGCCACTTTGAATAAAGGAAAACCGGCTTGCTGGATTGCGCGTCAGCGCAACGCCATTGACCAATTTCAGGCTGACTTCTTCGACACAGAAGGGGTCTTCGGGTGTCCAGTCAACTTCGGGATATTTAGGCGTTGTGCTATATCCACCAAACCAACGGGCAAAGCTTTGCCGATCGGCCAGTTTTTCGGTTACCATATGATGCAGCCTTGCCAAGGCATCGCCTGAAATTTCACCGGGGTTGTTTTGTGTGGAAATTCCAGGATCGACATAACGGTCATCATCCTGCATCTCGGCAACCAGATCGTCAACAAAATGTGTAATAAGTTCACTACGGGACGGCGCTCTAAAGCCGACTGAATATGTCATGCAACCATCGCCTACGGCAACCCCATCATGGGCGATACGAGGAGGTACGTAGAGAATATCCCCGGGTTCCAATAGCCATTCGTCGGTGGCTTCAAAATTGGCCAGCAATCGCAATTCATCATGTGGCAGCAGCGGGCTTTCGGGGCCGCAATGCTGTCCGACACGCCAACGTCTGCTTCCGCTTCCTTGAATAAGGAACACGTCATATTGATCAAAATGCGGACCGACTCCGCCGCCATCGGTTGCATAGCTGACCATCACATCGTCTATCCTCCAGTCGGGAATAAACCGAAACGGCGCGATAAGGGCCGCCACTTCAGGAACATGGTGATCCACCGCCTGAACCAACAATGTCGAAGGTTCTTGTCCCAGACGGGCAAAGCGCGCTTCGGCCAAGGGACCGTGCTCCACCGCCCAACTGCCTTGTGCACCGATAACAAGACGGGATTCCACCTCCGGTTCACACGCCAAACCTGCCAGCTCGTCGGGTTCAAGTGGATTGGCCCAGCTCGTCCAAGGGTTCCGGATCAGGAGCGGTTTTTGCTGCCAGTAATCCCGCAAAAATGTGGTGACATCGAAGCCGGAAAATGTGGGAAAAGTCACCCGGACATCTTCATCAGCATCTCGCCCATTTTCTGGTGAAGCATGTTCACTGCCTTCAATGGGCGGACCATGACCTTGAAATGGGTGATCAGACCGTCGTCATCGCAACTGATCATATCGATGCCGTTGATCGCAATTCCGTCGATAACGGTTTGGAATTCCAATATTGCCGAATTTTCGCGATGCCATTCTCCGATATAAGCAAAATCGCTATTACCCAGCGTTTGACCGGCTGCGGCCAGATATTTGGCGGTGATTGCCTTGCCCAGTTGCGGGGTGTGAACCACCGGGCTTTCGAAAATGCAGTCGTCATGCAGGATAGCGGCAATCGCGTCGACATCGCGTGAAAGGGCCACTTTATGCCAGATTTCAGACGGATTATGTGCCATATTCAATATCCCAGATCTAGATTTACGAGGGGTTCCAGCTTCTCGCCCTTTCGGTAGCGTTCCAGATTCTCGAAGAAGCGTGTGGCTGAACGTATAAACATCTTGTCCTGCGCTCGACCCGAAAGATGCATTGTGACATGGGCATTATCGAGCGTCCACAAGATATGGTCTGCGGGCAGGGGCTCCGGCATTGTGACATCCAGAAAAGCCCCGCCAATCTGCTTGTCTTTAAGCGCCTTGACCAACGCATCCTGCTCGACGACCGAACCTCGAGCAATGTTGATCAGAACGGCGCTCTGCTTCATCGCAGCCAACTCGTCCGCTCCGATCATATCGTCGGTCTCTGCGGTGGCAGGAACGGCGAGAATGACCCAGTCAAATTCGCCCAAACGCGCACGCCATGCGTCGGGAGCTAGGCTTGTTGGTCCCGGTGTCCGGCGCACGATGGTGACATCGACCCCAAAAGGCTTGAGCCGCTCTTCAATCAACTTGCCGATCGCGCCATAGCCCAGCAGCAACGCCTTTGAACCATAAAGTTCGACCTTGCCCGGTGAATCCAGCAGCCATTCGCGCCGTTCCTGCGCACGGACGACTTCGCGATAACCCTTCGCCACAGTCAACATGCCCATCACCACATATTCGGCAATGGTAATCGCATTGATGCCCGCGCCGTTGGTGACCATGCAACCTTGTTTTTTGAGTTGGGCCAAAGGCATGCCATCGACACCAGCATAGATGGAGTTGAGCCATTTCATCTGCGTGGCGGCCCCGATAACAGCGGCCATATCTGCCTTGTCATACATGTCGAACCAGCCAATTTCCGCCATCGGCGCCAATTCCAATGCCTCGTCCTTGGACATGAACCAGTGCGGTTCCACCCAATCCGGAAGCCGAGGTTCAACCAATGGCCGGACGTGGCCAGCCATTATGAGCTTGGTTTTGCCTGCGATCATTATTCGATATCTCCCAAATACCATTCACATGGTGCCCATTCGAGATGCCGTGAGGTCATGCGCAGCCGAAAGGTGTCTCGACTGCGCTCGACACGAACGGCGGAGGGAGCGTCAAACATCCAACATCCAATCCCAACCCAATGGATCGCCGTCCATAACTTCTACGCCCTTTGCAATCAGGTCATCGCGGATCGCGTCGGATCGTTCAAAGTCTTTCGCAGCGCGCGCTTCCTTGCGGGCGGCGAGGGCAGTTCCTATTTCCGCTTCGGTGATGATGGCGGCTTTGGGGCGGATGCGGAGGTCGGATCGGGTTAGGGATAACAGATCGAGACCAAGAACGGAGTCCATTTTAGCAATTGTTGCAAGCTTCGCCTCGGGGGTTTCCTGCTTGAGGGAGAATATCCAATCAATAGAGGTAAGTGCTTCCGGCGTGTTCAAATCGTCGAATATTACCTCTTCAAACCTCATTGTACCTATTCTGCGTTCAATCTGGCCTGTTGATTCCACAGCATCGTCACCCTGAACTTGTTTCAGGGTCCATTTTTCCGCATCAGACGACAGTTCATTCTGCACGATGGATGCTGAAACAAGTTCAGCATGACGGGTTTTAAGAGATGAAACTCCCATCACCATCCGCTTCAACCGCACAAACGCCGCCTGCAACCCTTCCCAGCTAAACTCCAACTCGCTGCGATAATGTGCCTGCAAGCACATCAGACGATAGGCGAGGGGGTGGAAGCCTTTATCGATGAGCAATTGCACCCGCAAAAACTCGCCCGATGATTTGGACATCTTGCCGCTGCGTTCGATCAGGAAGTTATTGTGCATCCAGATTTTTGCGCCGCTATGGTCGCCGCCACAACGCGCCTGATTCTGGGCGATTTCGTTCGGGTGATGGATTTCGCGGTGATCGATGCCGCCCGTGTGAATGTCAAAAGGCAAGCCCAGCAGCGCTTCGGACATGACCGAGCATTCCAGATGCCAACCGGGCGCGCCTTTGCCCCATGGGCTGTCCCATTCCATCTGCCGTGATTCCCCAGCGGGTGTCTTGCGCCAGATGGCGAAGTCGGCGGCGTGGCGTTTGCCTTCGACTTCTTCGATGCGACCTTCGCCGTCCTCAGTTTTGGCACGCGCCAGAGCGCCATAGTTGGCGACCGTCGATGTATCGAAATAGAGACCGCTTTCCAGTTCGTAACAATGCTTGTCCGCTATGCTTTTCGCGAACTCGATCATCGCGGGCACATAGTCGGTGGCGATGGACCAATGCGCAGGCTGCCGGATATTGAGCGCTTTGATGTCGGCCCAATAAGCTTCGGTATAATGCTTTGCGATGTCCCAGATGGATTGGGCTTTCTCGGCCGCCATCTTCTCCATTTTGTCTTCACCGGCATCCGCGTCGTCGGTCAGATGGCCGACATCGGTGATGTTGATGACATGGGTCAGCTTATAGCCGGCATAGGTCAGCACGCGGCCCAGCGTATCGGCAAATACATAGGCGCGCATATTGCCGATATGGGGATAGTTATAGACGGTGGGGCCGCAGGTATAGACGCGTGCTTCGCCGGGATGGACGGAAACAAAGGGTTCAAGTTGCCGGGTAAGGCTGTTGAAGAGGCGTAATTCGGTCATATTGTGGCGATGCGCGATGTGCCGCGCGAGGTCAAGCCGTCAGAACCCTTCCCAGCGGATCGCCTGATCGATCTCGACACGCGGCACTGTGAAGCCATTCACAGGTGCATCGGGGTCGCGATAGCCTATGGCCATGCCGCAGAAGAAGATATGGTCATCATCGATGTTCAGCAATTCCCGCATATAGGTGCCATACATGGCCCAGATTTCCTGCGCACAGCTATCGAGGCCTTCCTCACGCAGCAGCAGCATGACTGTCTGCAACCACATACCCATGTCCGACCATTGGGGCGGGCCCATATATTTGCGGGTGTAGGTGAACAGCTGCACGGGTGCGCCAAAACTGTCCCAGTTCTTCATCATTTGCGCGATTCGGCCTGCGCCATCTTCGCGGGCAAGGCCCAAGGCGTCGAACATGGCCTTTCCGACACCGCGACGCTGGTCCTCGTAACGGCCTTCCAGCCCCTTGGGGTAGATGTCATATTCATGGCCCTCACCCATGGGAGCGGTCGCTGCCTTCGCCTTGATCTTCGTGGTCAGGTCCGCAAGCGGCTGCCCCGTCAGCATCACGGCGTTCCAGGGCTGCGTATTGCCGCCTGATGGCGAACGCTGCGCCTTTTGAAGCACGCGTTGGAGGATGTCTTGTGACACAGGCTTATCAATAAATGCGCGCACCGAACGGCGAGAAGTCACGGCTTCGGTAACGTTCATATTATGAGAATAGTTCGTCAAGATCGCGTGCCCCATTTAAAACTCTTATAATCCGAACATGGTTTTCAAATTCGACAAACAGGATGATATATTTTGCATGTACGGCAGATCGCAATTCTTGCATGAGATCGGATCTAGCCGGAAACGATCGAGGGCGTTCTCCAATCGTCAAAAACCGCGACATTATTTCGCCAACAAAACTCTCTGCTCGGTCGGGATTGTCCAGTGAAATGTAATCCGTAATCTCGTCCAGATCAGCTTCCGCCTCTGGCGCGACAATGATCTTTTTCAAGTGGCTTTCGCCTTTTTGTCTTTTAGCTTTTTAAAGAGATCATTGAAAACGTCATCCATTGAACGCCCTTCACCTTTCATGCCTTTTTCAATTTCTGCACGAAGTCGCTGAAGCTTGGCCTGACGCCTTTCCTGATACTCTTCCCAATCACGCAACGCCTCGCGCACAATCTCGCTGGTAGTTGCGTATTCACCCGATTCGACAGCAGCGCGCATTTTGGCGGCCATTTCTTCGGGCATCGTGACAGTGATACGTTCGAGTTTTGCCATGATCATACGTAATCATACTTTATATGATCTGTCAAATTCACTCCTCGTCAAACAATCCCGCCAATTGCTCGATCATTGTACCGCCCAATTGCTCTGCATCCATGATGGTAACCGCGCGCTTGTAATAGCGCGTCACGTCGTGTCCGATGCCTATGGCGACCAGTTGAACGGGGGACCGTGTCTCGATCATTTCGATGACCTTGCGCAGATGCTGTTCGAGATAACCGCCGTGGTTAACGGACAAGGTGCTGTCGTCGACCGGCGCGCCGTCGGATATGACCATCAAGATGCGGCGGTCTTCGGCGCGAGCGATCAGGCGGTTGTGGGCCCAGAGCAGGGCTTCGCCGTCGATATTTTCCTTCAACAGTCCTTCGCGCATCATAAGGCCTAGGTTCCGCTTGGCATGGCGCCACGGCTCATCGGCCTTTTTGTAGATGATATGGCGCAGGTCGTTAAGGCGGCCAGGCATGGGTGAACGGCCCGAGGCGAGCCAGTCTTCGCGGGCCTGTCCGCCTTTCCACGCGCGGGTTGTGAAGCCCAATATCTCGGTCTTCACGCCGCAGCGTTCCAGCGTCCGGGCCAATATGTCGGCGCTGATTGCGGCAATGCTGATCGGACGCCCGCGCATCGATCCGCTGTTATCGATCAACAAGGTCACCACCGTGTCGCGGAAATCGGTTTCGCGTTCGATCTTGTAGGAGAGCGAACTGCCCGGTGAAACAACGACCCGCGCCAACCGCGCTGCGTCCAGCATGCCTTCTTCCTGATCAAAATCCCAACTGCGGTTCTGCTGCGCCATCAAGCGGCGTTGTAAGCGGTTCGCAAGCTTCGTAACCACCGACTGCAGGTTCGACAATTGCTGATCGAGATAGGCGCGAAGGCGGTTTAGTTCCTCTTCGTCGGCCAGTTCGGTTGCGGTGATCGTCTCGTCAAATTTTGTCGACCAGATTTTATAGTCGCTCTGCGGCAAATGGTCCCAATTGCGCCGCTGCGGGGTGACGGGCTGCATGCCGTCGTCGCCCATTTCACCGTCGGCGCTGTCCTGGTCGTCCATGTCTTCGCCGTCATAGTCGGCTTCGGTCTCTTCGCCTTCGCCGTCCTGGGGTTGCGCGCGGGCTTCGGATTGGCCGGCTTCCCCTTCGCCATCGTCTTCGCTTTCCCCGTCTTGCTCCTGCTGGTCATCGGAATCATCGCCGCCGTCGTCGGCATCGGACGGGTCGATGTCGCCTTCGGTGAGATTGAGATGCTCCAGCATGCTTTGTGTCAGTGCGGCGAAGGCGGTTTGGTCGTCGAGTGCGATGCTGAGGGCATCAAGATCGCCGCCCGCCTTTTCTTCGATCCAGCCACGAAGCATGTCGACACCCGCCGCAGCGCTGTCGGGTATGGCGGCACCGGTCAGCCGCTCCCGCACGATGAGTGATAGCGCCGTTGAAATCGGGACTTCGTCCGCTGATTGCGCGCGGCTGATCGGGTCGGTGCGTAATTTAAGATCAAGTGCCCGACCAAGATTGGCGGCGATGCCGGCCATATTCCGCGATCCGAGCGCCTCAACGCGGGCGTTCTCCACGGCATCGAAAGCCGCCCCGGCAATCGCCTCGGATGGACGCAAAGCTGCGTGGCGAGCCGGATTATGGTGTTTTAACCTAAGCGCAAAACTATCGGCAAAGCCACGGGCCTCGGCCACCTGATCGGGCGGGAGTAGACGGCCGGGCATTGGAACTTTGAAGTTTTTGCCAACTTGCGTTGGCGCATCGGCGGTGAAAGCAAGTTCGACCTCCGGTTCATGCGCTAATGCCCGGGCGGTACCCGTCAAAACCTGCTTAAATTGTTCCAGAGGGGATTCGTTCGCCATTATTCATCCGCCCATTTGCACACAGCCGCCACCTGATCCTTGGCAACTTTCCCATGAGTTTGCAGCTTGAATACATGCGCGTCATGCGTTGGAAGACGATCGCTATTTTCGCGCGCGCCGTTTACGGTAACCGCAAAATCCCGGCAAACAGCTAGACTGCGTAAATAATCGCTATGACCGCTGCCTCCGCTCGTCACGTCCGTCGTGTCGATTATGGTGAAACCGGTTTTGCTGGGTTGCGTTTCATATTTGGTTTTTGTGGCAAAGCACCGTGCCGGCAGGCCCTTGGCGATTAGCTCATTGGCTTCAAACGGGTTGAAGCAAAAGGGTGAGCCGAGACGGGGGTAGCCATGTAAAGCGCGCGACACCGCCAATGCTTTGTCGTTGAGTGACGCATATACGGTAATGCGCCGGTCATTGTTTACCCGTCTCGCGGCTAAAACTTCTTCCGCAATGTCGCGTTCAAAGTCTTCACGATCCATATCAGGTGATGCCAGTATAATATTCGAAATATTACTGGAATCAGAATTTGTTGATGTTCGGTCGACATATTCGACAGCAGGAATTACCAGACGGGCGCCCAGCGAATGGGAAACGATCACGATCTCTTTCACCCATTCCTGCCGCGCCAATTTGGTCAGGAAATTTCGAAAATTGCGTTCATCCCAATACATATTGGTCTCATCGACCGCATAACTCAACAAATTGCCCTGTGATGGCCAGCTATATTGGACGATAGGTCCGTCAAATTGCGTTAAATTCGCGATCTGGACGGTGTCTTTTGCTGTTGAAGGGAAAGTTTCGCGATAACCATGTACATAGAGCAGCACGCGGCCTTTACGTAAATTTGCAGCATCGCGCAGACTGTCCCACCAATCTGCCTCGGGCTGGAAAGCGATAGGTGCCATCGGCTGTTTTTGACCTTTGACAATCTTTATCGTGGAAGGCGCCGAAAACCGGGCGAAACGAACCCGATCCGTGCGATGATTGGTGAGAAGTACCTCCGACCCAAGGCAGTTTGGCAGCCGGCTTGTAACTGCAAAATAATATTTTCCGTCAACATCATCCGCAAGAGTTTGGGATGGGTTGCAGCGGTCGTTTTCTGAAAGTTGGAGATGCGGAATATCGCCATATTCTACCGCAACTCCGCAGCCGCCGAGTGTCAGAATCGAAAATGCCAAAATGGCAAAGCGGATCATGCCTTGCCTACAACACTTTCGGGCAAATCCTTGCCAAAGACGCGCTGGTAATATTCAGCCACAAGCGCACGTTCCGCTTCATCGCATTTATTCAGGAAAGACAGCCGGAATGCAAAGCCCACATCTTTGAATATGGCCGTATTTTGCGCCCATGTGATGACAGTGCGCGGGCTCATAACTGTGGAGATATCGCCGTTGATAAAGCCCTGACGGGTGAGGTCGGCAACCTTGACCATATTGGCAACGCTTGTTGCGTCGGTGCCTGATGCCTTGGCCAGCACGATTTCGCTTTCCACTTCGGATGGTAAATAGTTGAGGCCGACAACGATGTTCCAACGGTCCATCTGGCCCTGGTTGATGGCTTGTGTACCATGGTAAAGACCACTGGTATCGCCAAGACCAACGGTGTTGGCCGTGGCAAACAGGCGGAAAAAGGGATTGGGACGGATTACGCGATTCTGGTCCAGAAGCGTTAACTTGCCTTCGGTTTCCAAAACACGCTGAATGACAAACATGACGTCGGGGCGACCCGCGTCATATTCATCAAACACAAGAGCTGTTGGTGTTTGCAAGGCCCAAGGCAGCAAACCTTCGCGAAATTCAGTGACCTGCTGACCGTCACGAAGAACGATGGCGTCGCGGCCGATCAAGTCGATACGGCTTATATGCGCGTCAAGGTTTATGCGGATGCAAGGCCATTTCAGGCGGGCCGCCACCTGTTCAATATGCGTCGATTTGCCTGTGCCGTGATAACCTTGAACCATCACACGACGATTATGCGCGAAACCGGCCAATATCGCCAAAGTTGTGTCCGGATCGAAGACATAGCTGCCGTCGGTATCAGGCACCCGTTCATCTGCGATGGAAAAGGCGGGGCATTCCATATCCACGTCTATCCCGAACAATTCACGCACGCTTACGGTCTTGTCGGGCGCGGCAAGAATGGTCGTGTCGTGACTGTCGGGTTGGATATTGGGAATGTCTGTCATGCCAAGTCTCTTCAGATAAATGCAGGAGATGATTTAAGGTGCGTATAGGCCGCAATTACGTCTTGCAAAGACTTTTCATAAGACCGGTTACCACCATTTTTGTCAGGGTGATATGCCCGCACCTTTACGGAATAGGCAGTCCGTAATGCGCGGCGATCGGCATCCACTGCAAGCCCTAGCGTCTTTAGCGCGGCGCGGTCTTGCTGCGTTAATATTTGGCCGTCTGAACGTTCCTTAGGCATCCGGTCCCGAAACCGGGCGGATATGGCATCGAGTGGGTCTTTGAAGTCTGCCCACTTGGGCGGCGAATCGACGCCGCCATTGGCGCCAAATGCGCGCGTTTCGGATGGCCAGACATTCAGCGGACTTTGCGCGGCCATGATTTCTTCCATCGTCATGCCATCGAACCAGTTATATCCGGCATTGAATTCGCGCACATGGTCGAGGCATAGAAATTGATAGTCACCGGGGCCATTGGGTGATGCGGCTTGTCCAAGCGGATCAGGTGCCCGGAATTCGCCTGTTTCCCTGCATCCAGGATAAGCGCAGACGCGCCGTGACCCGCGCACACGGCCATGGAATCTGTCATTAGGTCGGTCGGAAGCCATGATTTTCCTTGGCGAAAAACATGACATATGGGAAGGGTCTCAAATGAAAAAAGGTCCAGCCCAACTTGAAATGGAAGCCCTGCTGACGGCGGCGTTTGCGCCGTCACGTCTTGCTGTAATCAACGACAGTGCAAAACATCATGGCCACAGCGGCGATGATGGGTCGGGGGAGTCGCATTTTACGGTTGAAATAGAAAGCGTAGTATTTGCAGGGGTAAACCGGGTGATGCGGCAGCGCATGGTGAATAAGGCGCTTGGCAATATTCCTGGTGACCGGGTTCATGCGCTCGCGATAAAGGTAACCGCTCCCGACGAATAAATCGGCGTTCAAGTGCCAGTCCATGCGGCGCTTCGGGAAAAACCTTGCCTGACAAAGCTTTCCTATACTAGGGTCGGATATCTGGAAAAGCGGGCATGGGGTCATAGCTCCTTCTGCTTGGGTCGCATCCGGAGAAATGGGGGGAAGTGATGCTGTCGCGCACCTATCGGCCATCGGCTGATTTGGCCCCTTTTGTCCGACGATTTTATGTGTTCGAAGCGCCTTTACCCGATGCTATGGTTGTCGAAGATTTTTTGCTGGCGGAAACCGCTTTTGTTCGATGTCTGTTGCGCGGCGACTGGGCTGGAGAAACAGGACCAGGCGAATGGGGTACTGCGGGTAAAACCGTATTTTTTGGCGCGAATAGCAAGCCGTTCAAGGTGCGTGTAAAAGGCGGATTTGCGGTCACCGGTTTTGCGATCCGCCCAAGTGGATGGCACGTGCTTTTTTCCGAACCGCATCACATGGTCGCGGACAAAATGTTGCCGTTGCAGCTGCTTTGGGGCCAGTTGGCAGATAAGATGTTTGAAGATGTAGCAGAAGCGAAGGACGATGCAGGGCAACTGCAAGCGATGGAAAATGCTATTCGTAAACGGCTCGCTTTATTCCAACCATGTGATGCCGATACGCAAATGGCGCGTTTCGAAATCATTGCCCGAACAGACAGCACGATCCGGATCGAAGAAGCGGCGTCACAGGTCGGTCTTTCTGTCCGACAATTGGAACGCCGCTGTCTCGCCGCATTTGGCCTTACCCCCAAGGCCATTTTGCGCCGAAGCCGTTTTCTAGATTCCGCAACGGCCATGCGTGGTTTCAGCAGCCCGAGCGAAGGCGAACTGGGTGCGCTTCGATATTATGATCAATCGCATATGAACAGGGAATTTCGGCGCTACACCGGCATGACGCCAAAGGTTTTTGCAAGTGCAATTACGCCTCTGCAAACAGCAGGATTAAAGTTGCGCGAAGAAAGCCGATTTGAAGATTGACGATGTTCCCCGCTTGACAAATTATAGGCGGTGGCAGCATTCATCCGTTATGCAGATCATAACACCCACGACCCATGACCTTGGCGCTTTTGAAGTTCGCCGTACATTGCCCAGCAAAGCACGAACCATGGTCGGTCCCTTTATCTTTGTCGACCAATTTGGTCCGGCCCATTTTGATATAGGTACAGGAATGGATGTTCGACCGCATCCCCATATCAATCTGGCCACTGTCACCTATCTGTTTGAAGGCGCAATAGATCATCGGGACAGCTTGGGGACGTTTGCGACCATTCGGCCTGGCGCACTTAACTTGATGACTGCGGGCAGGGGCATCGTCCATAGTGAACGGACGCCCGCCGATGAACGCGCCGCCGGATCGCCCATATCGGGGATGCAGACTTGGCTCGCCTTACCCGATGGCAAAGAGGAAATGGATCCAGCCTTCGAACATGTAGCAAAAGACGACCTCCCCTTGATTGAAACCGGAGATGTCTCGGCGCGCGTCATTATGGGTTCGCTCTGGGGCGTAACGGCGCCCACCACCCAGCACAGCGAAACGATTTATGCCGATATATTGATGAACAAGGGCGCGACGATCCCTATCGATCCCGATGCCGATGAACGGGCGATATTGGTTGCCCTTGGATCTGCGACTCTTGATGGCGACGTTCTTGAACGGCACAGCCTTTACGTTTTGAAGCCAGGGCAAGCGATGACCCTGCGTGCCGAAAGCGATTGTCGTGTTATGCTGCTGGGCGGCGAAGCATTTGTCACACCGCGCCACGTCTGGTGGAATTTTGTATCTTCGTCGCGCGACCGGATCAATCAAGCCAAGGCAGATTGGAAGGCAGGAGCATTCCCACTCGTTCCCGGCGACGACACGGAATCTATTCCAATTCCCGAAGTCCCGCTTACCCGAAGCGCTTGATTGCCGATTTTTTACAATCAAAATGGACTAATTTCTGTTTCAGGAGAAATTACGATGTAGATTTCTCATCGCTTCCATAAGGTTAGAACCCTAATGACCGAACTCTTCCACCGCCGTGTGTCGCTCTCGACCGGCATAGACATGGATGCCTATACCGCCGGTAATCCAACCAATCCGGCCATTATATTCCTGCACGGCTTCCCCGAATCGCATCGCACCTGGCGGCATCAGATAGCTGCATTTGCAGACAAATTTTACTGTATTGCGCCGGATCAGCGTGGTTATCGCGGGACGTCAAAGCCGCAAGAGATTGAGGCATATACAGCAGACAAGCTGACAGCTGATATCTTTGCACTTGCCGACGCATTGGATGTGCAGAATTTTGTTGTCGCCGGGCATGATTGGGGCGGCGCAATTGCGTGGAGTGTTGCGCTGAACGGGCAGCCTGGAGCATTCAATCCCGCATGGTCCGGACGCGTGTCGCGCGCAATTATCGCAAATGCGCCGCACCCCTATCTTTTTCAACGCTTGCTGATTAAAGATATGAACCAACGCGCATCCAGCCAGTATATCCGTGCCTTTCGCGACCCGGCTAATGATGCATTGGTTCGGGAAAAAGGGCTCACCGGATTGTTGCTTGAAACAATAAAGTGGGACAAACCAAGCGCGATGGAACCAGAAGAACGCGCAGCATTGCTTACCGATTGGGAAGATCGCGATGCCTGTTTCGGAATGCTCAACTGGTATCGGGCGTCTGCTTTATATGTCCCCGACATGGACGAAGTAGCCGAGATTCCAGCCTTTGCCGCGGGAGAATTTCCGCAACTTGCAATCCCAACGCTGGTTGTTTGGGCGATGGATGACCTGGCTCTGCCTGCAAGCAATATTGATGGTATCGAAAAGCTTGTTCCGTCGGTGGTTATCGAGCCAGTGCACGATTGCGGACATTTTGTAATCTGGGAAAAGCCCGAAGCTGTGAACGCGGCGATGGAACGGTTTTTGGCTTAGGTTCCCACCCTAATTCCCATTTTCCAGCCATTCCACCCAAGCGCCGTGCGCTTGCGCTTCGGCAAGCAAATGCCATTCATCGGGCCCTGGCCAGTATCGAACTTGCAATTCATGCTTGAACGTCTCACGATTGGTTTCGAGTATCATCCAGGCTAACGGCCTCTCGGCTGTGGCTTTCCTACCTTGCATTTCAATCGCTTCAGTTATTGCGTCGCGCCGTTGGGCAGGGATGTATTGCCACACAATGCTGTGATTGAAGACCCGGACAACTCCTGCGTCTTGAGGCGCAGCCAATCGGCTAACTACCCAGTCAAGCGCGTCGGCCTTTGCCACTTCCGGTCGCTGTTGCGACGCAAGCATGATTGCCGCATCCATACGATCCAACCGGCCGGTATTTTCTGGCCAGACATAGCTTTTAACACGCAGCGCGGCGTCATGTTCTGCAAGATCAACAGGGGACTGATCGCATCCCGATATACCAACAATTTCCACCTTATTAGCAGGGGGAGTGGGGCCGCGCCATTCCGGCGTGATTCGCATCGGCGACCCTTCCGGCCCGACTTTGACTCCGCCAAGATCATACCAATATCGTTCCATCATCGTATTGATACCCGCGCTTGCCCCAATTTCGTTGAGTTCGAAGCGCGGCCCGATGCGGCCGGACAGCCAAAGTAACCCCGCCATAAAACTGGCAGAGCGGCCGGCCTCGTTCGTTTGGGGTGGCCCGTCCAGCCAGGGCAACAGGCGTGCATCATGTTCGGTGGTTACCGCCTCAACAATGGCGTCGACCTCGGTCTGTGCTTCTATGTCACCGCGATAAACCGGCAAAAGACGGGAATCCGTGCCAGTCAGTAAGAGATGGTGGAACCCACCGGCAAGTCTCAGCGGCATGGCATCTTCTAACGGTAGGCCCGGCCAATGGGCGATACGCTGACCGCACTGTGTATTTCCTTGCATCAGCGCAAGCTGCGCCTCGACAATGCGGGCCGTAACAGGTGCGCCATTGCGACGGCAATGTTCTGCCTGTACCCGGATGCCTTCGGCAACCCGGTGGTCTTCCATTACACCGATACCGAATGTGTCTGACATATTGCCCTTTCTGCCTGTGGCCCCTAAAGCGCGGCCATTGTGACTGAACAAATTATCTTTGCAATCCCCAAGGGGCGGATTTTGGACGAAGCGCTGCCGCTTATGAAAAGCGCTGGTATCGAGCCTGAATCTTCCTTTTTTGACGACAGCAGCCGCGCTCTTCTGTTCGCCACAAACAACCCGGCCTTGAATATCATTCGGGTGCGTGCTTTTGATGTGGCGACCTTTGTGGCGCATGGTGCGGCGCATATCGGTATTGTCGGTTCGGATGTTATCGACGAGTTTGACTATTCCGAACTCTATGCACCTGTGGATTTAGGGATCGGACGCTGCCGTATTTCCGTGGCTATGCCTTCGGGTGCCGCAGATAATGCGAATGGTGGACATATCCGTGTTGCCACCAAATATCCTGCGACAACAAGCCGTTATTATCATGCCCGTGGAATTCAGACCGAGTGCGTGAAATTGAACGGTGCCATGGAACTTGCACCGATGTTGGGCCTATCAGGGCGCATTGTTGATTTGGTATCGTCGGGTAAAACTCTGGCGGAAAATGGACTGGTTGAAACCGAAGTGATTTCCCAGGTGTCGGCGCGACTGATTGTCAATCGCGCCGCGTATAAAATGTTGAACGGCACTTTACCCGCGTTGGTCGAGCGCTTTCGATTATTGTCAGGCGCACGTGCGGCGGCTTGATGACTCGGCAAAGGGCTTTGATGAGGCCTTTGATGCGTTGGTAAGTGACCGGCGTGAGACCGATGCCGATGTGTCGAGCATTGTCGAGCAGACGATACGTAGCGTTCGTGCGCGCGGCGATGTCACGTTGGTTGAATTGACCCAAAGATTTGATGGGTTTGACCTGAATACAGAAGGCTGGCAGGTCGAAGCGTCGGCATGCAAAGCCGCCTATGATGGACTCACGCCCGATTTGCGTGATGCCCTTAAACTCGCAGCAAAGCGCATCCACGCTTACCACAAAGCGCAACTTCCGAAAAACCGGGATTATACCGACAAGTCGGGCGTCCGTCTGGGCGCGCGTTGGACGGCTGTTGATGCCGCAGGGGTCTATGTTCCCGGCGGCAGAGCGGCTTATCCCTCGTCCGTATTGATGAATGCCATACCGGCAAAGGTGGCAGGAGTGGGTCGGTTGGTCATGGTAACGCCGACGCCGGGTGGTGAAATAAATCAGACGGTAATGGCTGCCGCACATCTGGCGGGCGTTGACGAAATCTGGCGCGTTGGCGGGGCACAGGCGATTGCCGCATTGGCTTTTGGTACAGACCGTATTCAAGCTGTCGATGTGATTACCGGCCCTGGTAATGCTTGGGTGGCCGAAGCCAAGCGGCAACTTTATGGTGTGGTCGGAATAGACATGGTGGCGGGCCCATCGGAAATAGTCGTGGTTGCAGATGCGCAGAATAAACCCGATTGGATTGCAGCTGACTTGTTGAGTCAGGCCGAACATGACCCGACCAGCCAGTCAATCCTGTTTACGGACAATGCCGCTTTTGCCGATAAGGTCGCCCTGGCCGTCGAAGCGCAGATTGCTGGATTGGCAACCGGCACCGTTGCCGGGCAAAGCTGGACCGACAATGGCGCGATCGTGGTTGTCAAAAGTCTTGAAGAGGCAATGCCGCTTGTGAACCGGCTGGCGGCGGAGCATCTGGAATTGGCCGTGGACGATGTCCGCGCGGAATCCTTGTTTGACATGGTCCGCCACGCCGGGTCGGTTTTTCTCGGCCGCATGACTCCCGAGGCGATTGGCGATTATGTGGCGGGGCCAAACCATGTGCTTCCGACCGGACGCCGAGCGCGCTTTTCTTCCGGCTTATCGGTGCTTGATTTTATGAAACGCACGAGTTTTATTGCTCTGGACGAGCGCTCCATCAAAACTATCGGACCGGCGGCCGCGATATTGGCCGATGCCGAAGGTTTACCCGCTCATGCGGCAAGTGTCAGGAAAAGATTATGAAATCCCGTAACTCCAAAGCTCGCTCGGCCGCACGTCTGGCGGCTGTGCAGGCATTGTATCAGATGGACATGGAGAAGGTCGGGCTGGCGCGACTTCTTGATGAATTTCATTCCCACCGTCTTGGTGCCGAAATTGAAGATGCCCAATATGCCGAAGCCGAGGTTGATTTTTTCGATGATGTCGTTGCTGGGGTGAATGCCCGCCGGGCCGAGATTGACGCGCTGATCGAAGGTAGACTGGACGAGATGTGGAAAATGTCGCGGCTTGACAAAACTATGCTCCAGATCTTGCGCTGTGGCACATATGAATTGATTGCACGCGCGGATATTCCGACTGGCGCGGTCATTGATGAGTATATGGACGTCGCCCACGCTTTTTTTGACAAGAAAGACGCAAAGTTCGTGAATGGATTGCTGGACGCGGTTGCAAAAGATATGCGCGTATAAAATATTTTGGGGGCGTGCAGCCATGACAACGGAATCCGGTTTCATCGGCCTTATGCGCGCAATAGCATCCGATCCTGCAGCCCGAGATTTGTCAGATGATTGCGCGGTTTTGAATATCGGAGGCGAAAGCCTTATTCTTACCCACGATATGATGGCCGAAGGCGTACATTGGCTTTCCAATGCTGATCCTGCGGATGTTGCATGGAAGCTTGTCGCATCCAATTTGTCGGATCTTGCCGCAAAAGGTGCGCGGCCATTGGGGGTATTGCTGGGCTTTATGCTTGGCGAAGATACTTGGGACCGGAAATTTGCAGAAGGGTTGAACGAAGTTTTGGGTCGTTTCGACGTGCCCTTGCTCGGCGGTGACACCGTGGCTAACAGAGGGGATAAGCGCTCCCTGGGGCTTACGGCGATTGGCTTGGCAACATTTGCGCCGGTCCCTGCGCGCACAGGCGCGCACATAGGTGATCTGGTTTATGTGACAGGGACCCTGGGCGACGCGCTAGCTGGCTTTGAACTGATCGAGGCTGGATTTGATGAGGTGAGGATTTTGGCGGATGCCTATAATCGCCCCGAACCACGACTTCATGAAGGCCAGTTACTGGCCCCTCTTGTCCATGCCATGATGGATGTTTCGGACGGTTTATTGCTGGATTCAGAACGATTGGCGCGCGCAAGCAAGGTTGGCATCGCCATCGATGTTTCGCAAATCCCCTTGTCCGATGCTTATATCAGCTATCGCGGCGATGCACTGGAAAGCCGGATGCAGGCGGCAAGTTGGGGCGATGATTACCAGCTTTTGTTTGCCGCAGCGCCGGAAATCCAACTGCCGGTAACCTCAACTTTGATCGGGCAGGTAATCCAAGGGTCAGGGTTGCTTTTATACGACGGTGATCGGCAATTGCCCTTACCGGCGACACTTGGCTATCAGCATCAGTGACCTAATCGGCTGGAATAGGTCACTTTTAAGGGTTGCGTTGACGCTTATCACCGCCCTATACCCTTCAAGCTTGCATCTTTCGGGAGGAAGATGCCATTTTATGCTGTAATAGCAAAATCAAAGGGGGGAGGACATTTATGTCTCTGACAATAATCGCAATATTATGCGGGTTAATTGCCGTTGTGTACGGTTTTGTAACCAGCCGCCAGGTGCTGAGCGCATCGGCTGGCAATGAAAAAATGCAGGAAATCGCTGCGGCCATTCAGGAAGGTGCGCAAGCGTATCTCGGGCGCCAATATCGCACAATCGCCATTGTTGGTGTTGTGGTTGCCATATTGGTTGCGCTGTTTCTTGGCGTCATTCCGACCATCGGTTTCGTAATCGGTGCCGTGCTTTCAGGCGTTGCAGGCTATGTCGGCATGAACATTTCGGTTCGAGCCAACGTCCGCACTGCTGCCGCGGCGCAAACGGGGCTTCAGGCGGGTCTCACGATGGCATTTCGCGCCGGTGCGATTACCGGCTTGCTGGTGGCAGGTCTGGCGCTTCTCGCAATCGCAGTGTTCTTCTGGTATCTGACCGATGTCTCGATGCTTGCACCGAACAGCCGTGAAGTGATCGATGCGCTTGTTGCGCTTGCTTTTGGTGCTTCGCTGATATCGATCTTTGCGCGTCTTGGCGGCGGTATCTTCACCAAAGCAGCAGACGTCGGTGCTGATCTCGTTGGCAAGGTCGAAGCCGGTATTCCGGAAGACGATCCACGCAACCCAGCGGTTATTGCCGATAACGTCGGTGACAATGTCGGCGACTGCGCTGGTATGGCCGCCGATCTTTTCGAAACTTATGTTGTGACTGTCGGTGCTACGATGGTGCTGATCGCGCTTTTGGTGAAAGGAGTAACCGACAGCGCATTGTTCATGAACCTCATGAGCCTTCCGCTTCTGATCGGCGGCGTTTGCGTTATTACCTCGATCATTGGCACCTATTTCGTCCGTCTCGGCGGCGGAAAGAATATCATGGGCGCAATGTACAAGGGTTTCCTTGTAACTGCTGTGCTTTCGGTGCCTGCAATCTGGTGGGCAATCAGCTATGCATTAGGTGGCATGGAAACAAGCGTGGGCGGATTTACCGGTCGCACCCTGTTTTATTGCTCGCTGCTCGGTTTGGTCGTGACGGGTCTGATCATCTGGATTACAGAATATTATACCGGCACCAATTATCGTCCTGTGCGTTCGATTGCCAAGGCATCGGAAACCGGACACGGTACCAATGTTATTCAAGGCCTGGCGATCAGCCTCGAATCAACTGCGATGCCGACCATCGTTATCTGCGCCGGTATCATCATCGCATTCCAGCTTGCTGGCGTCATTGGTATTGCCTTTGCAGCAACCGCAATGCTTGCCTTGGCGGGTATGGTTGTCGCACTTGATGCTTATGGTCCGGTAACAGACAATGCCGGCGGCATTGCCGAAATGGCGGGTCTTGATGAATCGGTCCGTGAAAAGACGGATGCACTCGACGCCGTTGGCAACACGACAAAGGCTGTGACCAAAGGCTATGCCATTGGTTCGGCAGGTCTGGCCGCATTGGTATTGTTCGCATGCTACACCGCCGACCTTCGGGAGTATTTCCCCGAACTCACGGTCAACTTCAGCCTCGAAAACCCGTATGTCATCGTCGGGCTGTTGCTCGGTGCGCTTCTGCCGTACCTTTTCGGTTCGATGGGCATGACCGCTGTGGGCCGTGCGGCTGGTGAAGTTGTGAAAGATGTTCGTGACCAGTTTGCGAATGACCCAGGCATCATGACTTACGCATCCAAGCCAAACTATGCGCGGACGGTGGATCTCGTAACAAAAGCCGCGATCAAGGAAATGATCATTCCTTCGCTGTTGCCTGTACTGACACCTATCGCAGTATATTTCATCATCACCGCTGTCGCAGGACAGGCCGAGGGTTTTGCCGCTCTCGGTGCGCTTTTGCTTGGCGTAATTGTAGGCGGCCTGTTTGTTGCTATCTCGATGACCTCGGGCGGTGGTGCGTGGGATAATGCCAAGAAATATATCGAAGACGGCAACCATGGCGGAAAGGGCTCCGAAGCCCATAAAGCAGCCGTCACCGGCGATACAGTGGGCGATCCTTATAAGGATACTGCCGGTCCGGCGGTAAACCCGATGATCAAGATTACCAATATCGTGGCGCTTTTGCTTCTTGCTGCATTGGCACATGGCGGAATGTAGCTATTGGTTATCCGCAAAAATCGGACCCTGCCGGAAGCGATTTCGGCGGGGTTTTTTGTGGTTGAAATGTAATCGTTGAAAAATATGTAAAATGAGTTTCCCATGCTTGCGTCAGATTGCATCGCACGTATAACCCACAGCATACATTTTTTGCTGGGGAGCAATTTTGATGAACATGAGAGTTTTGAGTGCTTTGTTGGTAAGCGCAATTTCGATTACACCGGCGGCGGCCATTGCGGACAATCAACAGGCTCCGGTTTCCGCTGCGCTGTCGGCGGCGCAGGCCGCAAAAGAAAATATCGATAGCCGCACCATCGTTGTAAAAGCTCCGCGTGGAAAAGTTGACACCGCCGTATTCGGCAAACGGCCATTCATGCGGTCACCTGTGCTATCGCCAGATGGTTCCAAGATTGCGGTGATGATGACTAAAGATGGCGTCGATAATCTTGGTTATATCGACGTAACCAAACCAGGCTCCGCCCCAGTCTTTTTTGCTCAGGCAGAAGAATTTCGCGAAGCAGGCGACCGGACAATCGGATCGTGGCGCTTCGTTGGAAACAAAACGATTGTTTTCACCGTTTTGTCCAGAGAAATTCTTGGCGGTTCGCGCTCCGACGTTAGACGCTTGGTATCCTATGACATTGAAACGAAAAAGGTGAGCCCGTTGGCCTGGGATGGCGCAGGCGGTGACGGCGCGAACATCCTATTTATCGATGACGAAAATGAGAAACTGCTTGTAGAGCGTGATGTCCTGAAAGATTTCAAATATAGCAGCAATCCAGAAGTTATTGAAGTCGACGTTCGGACCGGCAAGTTCAAAATCATAATGCGGCCCAATGTCGAGGTGGGCAGTTGGTTGGTGGACGGCAAAGGCATTGTTCGGGCCGGTGTTGGAGGCGACGGCGATAGCGGCAAGCAACGTTTAATGTATCGATCGGATGCGAACAGCGCAATGAAGACAGTCTCGAATGAGGCGGATACTACATTTACTGGTGCTCAGATCACCCCTGACATCTTTCTTGACGAACCCGATATGGCCTATGCGACGAGCAACAAGGATGGCTTGCGCAAGGTTTATAAGGTTAATTTGAAATCCATGCAGATTGTCGGAGAACCAATTTTCGGCGTCAAAGGATATGATGTCGGAAATCTCATACCGAATGAGGGGCGAAATCAGCTTGCAGGAGTTGCCTATACAAGCACGAGAGACCGTGTGCGCTGGTTTGATCAGCGTTTGGCCGAAGTGCAGAAACTGATGGATGATGATTTTGGACGCGGTAATGCGCAAATTGTTTCGACCAATGATGGCGATACCAAAATCTTGCTGTTCGTAGCAAAAGTGAACGAACCTGGCGGTTTCTATCTATTCGATACGGAAACCGGAAATATGAATCTGCTCGGTTGGTACCATCCTGTCTTAAAAGATTTTGAAATGAATCCGATGGAGTCAATCCGGTACAAGGCATCGGACGGGATGGAAATTGAAGCGGTTGTGACATATCCGCGGCATCGTCCACACCGCAAGAATTTGCCCGTCATCGTCATGCCCCATGGCGGCCCATTCGGGGTACGGGATCAGGAAGAATTTGGCTTTTTCCCCTGGCATCAATCGATGGCCGAATTGGGCTATGTCGTTATTCAGCCCAATTATCGTGGGTCGGGTGGCTATGGCAAAGAGTTTGTAAAAGAAGGTCGCAAGCCGGATGGCTATGGTTTGCGGATGCAAGATGACCTGAATGATGTCCTGACATGGTTCGGTCAATCGGGTCTGGTTGACCCCAAACGTGCGTGCATCATGGGATGGTCCTATGGAGGTTATGCCACGGCGCGCGGTGCTCAGCGGGATCCGGATAAATGGAAATGTGCGATCGCAGGTGCCGGGGTATATGACTTCCCCATGATGAAAGCATATGACACCCGCGCCTTCGGTGATTTTGGCGCCAATTTCCAGGCTACAAGCAACGATTTGATCGGGATTTCTTCTGCACGAAATACCGATGGTCCGTGGTCACCGATCCTGATTGTTGCCGGTTTACGCGATGCGCGTATTCCCATCGAACAATCGCGAACCCTGGTGTCGCGTTTGAAAAGTTCTGGCAAGAAAGAGGGTGTGGATTTCAAATATGTCGAACAACCTAAAGGAACCCACAATCTTCCTTATGAAGATGTACATATTGAATGGTTGAAAGAAGCCGAAGCTTGGGCAGAACGCTTCAATCCGGCCTATGTGTCGACCGACCCTGACAAAGCTCCGCCCGTTTCGATGACATTGGCTTCCAAATAAGCTGTGTTATTCAAGTTCGGATAAGGCCGTCTTGCTTTTCAAGGAAAAGTGGACGGCCTTTTTCATTACCATATTAGCAAATTGTTTGCTGCTTGCTGTTACGACGAACATTGACGTTCGGGGCAAGGGGCAAAATGGCGACACGGGCACTTGATGCCGCCAACAGGGCAGGGGCAATCGGTCGGCGGCTTTCGGGTTGGCGGGAGACGTTTGACCGTGGCTTTGTCGCGGCCTGGAATGACCTTGCTGGCAATGTTTCCGAACCGAACATCTTTGGCGAAAGCTGGTTCCTGCGTCCGGCTTTGGAACAGTTCGATACATCGGGTCAGGTACAAATCTTTACCCTTTGGGATGGCGATCAACTATGCGGATTGATGCCTCTGTCAACGCATCAACGATATGGTCGTTGGCCGCTTCCGCATGTGCAAAATTGGCTTCACCACAATGCCTTTTTGGGAACGCCGCTAATCCGCACGGGATATGCGGATAATTTTTGGCGCGAGTTATTTGCTGTTCTGGATACCAAACCGGGACAATCCCTGTTTTTGCATGTGAACGGCATTACGATAGGTGGCGAAATCGCCAATTCATTGGAAGATCAATGTGCTAATCAACGTAGAAACTACGGATTGGTGCATCAAACGGATAGAGCACTTCTGGAAAATGGTGTGTCTCCACAACTATATTACGAAATGGCGGTTCGTCCCAAAAAACGCAAAGAATTGCGTCGACAGAAAAACCGTCTGGCGGAAGTCGGTGGGCTGACGTTTGCGCGCGATGCCAGTGAAGTGGGTTTGGCGGAATGGATTGGCGAGTTTCTCGATCTTGAAAACCGCGGGTGGAAGGGTCGGAATGGTTCCGCCTTGGCAAGTTTCGAGTCAACCCGCGCGTTGTTTACAGAATCTGTGATTGGAGCAGCGACATTAGGCAAGCTTGAACGGCTCGATTTGCGCTTGGATGGTAAGCCGATGGCTATGTTGGTCAATTTTATTTCGGCCCCAGGCTGCTTCTCGTTCAAAACCGCGTTTGACGAAGATTTTGCCCGTTTTTCTCCGGGGGTTCTGTTGCAAATCGAAAATCTGGCGCTGCTCGATAATCCCGAAATAATGTGGTGTGACAGCTGCGCCGCGCCGGGGCATCCTATGATAGACAGTATTTGGACCGGTCGTCGGTCAATTGGTCGTTATTCGATCGCGATTGGTGGATTTGGCCGACGATCGGTTTTCGGCGCTTTCCTTAAGGCGGAGCTGGCGCGCGTTGCCGGTCGCACTGCGGGCGAAGAACAGAAAACTCTCGCAGGCGAAGTGTCATGACTTCTGTTTTCGACGCCGCCGCGCGTGAGAAGTTTGCCGATGCCTATCCTGAAACACCACATATTGTTTCCCATAATCTGCGCGATCATCCGCTCCTAACGATAGCTGCCCTCGCCGAGCTAGGAGAGCGCTTACCGACAAAATCAATCGAGTATAACAAAGGCGATCTGCCCGTGGGCATTGATCCGGATCATGTGCAAGCAAATGGATTAACTATCGGTGAGACGATCAGGAATGCCCAAACCAGTGGTAGTTGGGCCGTTTTAAAAAATATCGAACAAATTCCCGAATATAGGATCTTGTTACTGGATTTGTTGGGTGAACTAAAGCCTTGTATCGAAATAAAAACGGGTAAAATGTTGATGCCGCAGGGCTTCATCTTCGTATCCAGCCCCAATGCGGTCACACCCTATCATTTCGATCCCGAACATAACATCTTGCTTCAATTGACTGGTTCAAAAGTGATGACCCAATTCCCCGCTGGCGATCCGCTTTACGCCCCCGATCAGACACATGAAGGCTATCATACCGGCGGCCACCGTAACCTCGTCTGGCAAGATGAATTGGCGCATGGTGGGACGCAGTGGCCATTGCGTGCGGGGCAGGGCCTGTTTGTTCCGGTGATGGCACCACATCATGTGAAAAACGGGCCTGCCGTTTCGATATCCTTGTCCATCACTTGGCGCAGCGACTGGAGCTTTGCGGAGGCCGATGCGCGGGCATTCAACGGTCTTTTGCGTAAACTGGGCGTGAAGCCCAAGGCACCCGGACGTTTCCCCGCTACAAATACTGGCAAGGCCATAGCCTGGCGCATTATCAGGAAATTGCGTTCCTGATATCGGTCAAAATCTCTTGCGAAAGCTCAATTCAAATACCCGCCCTCGCGGATCAAGATATGCGGGTTGATACCCCAAGGGAACTTGCCCATTCTGATCACGTACATCGATAACATCGTTCAGGATATTTTCGATACGAAACGCAATGCGGCTCCCTTTCAAGAAAGGCGCTGCCTTGATTATGCGCGCCTGTTGATCGAAGTTGATAAAGAAAAACGCGTTGATTGCGGCAAGATCGCCGAATCTCAAATCGGTGCTACCCGGAAGGCCGGAGCCATCCGCTGTGGTGCTGCTTCTATATGCACCTTGCAGCCTTAGCCCGAAGCCTTTGTGGAACACGCCGCCGGACAATTCAACCTCGTGCCTTGACGCTCCGCCGTTCGCAGTTACCGCTGACCCGTTTAACAGATCCAGCACCGGGATTCCGGGGCGGATCAATATTTCTTCTTGAATTCGATACACATGATAAAGAGCGATGTTCCACCGGCTCGGCATTCCACCGCCTGGACCAAAACCCCGTCCGCCGCCGCGCGGGCTGTTCGCGCTTGGCGGGGGGGCTCCACGCGATCCAGCAGCACCGGGCGCCCCCCCCATTGGACCGCGACCCTGCGGTTGTTGACCAATTGCGCCTGAAATATTGAATCCCCAACGAATACGTTGGGACACTTCCCGGTCGAAGTTGACCGGACGTTGATCGATGCTTGTCAATTGCCCCGCGCCGTTGCGCGTAACACGATCCGGAAAAGCGGCTTCGATCTCCGGCGTTAACAGGGGAAAATTGGCTGATGCATTCCGGCTATTGTTATTGAAGTAACTTAGTTGAATGCCAAGATCCTTAACAAAATCCGGGTTCCAATTTGCGTTCAAGATGAAATCACGTCGTTTTTCGCCAATCAAAAACGGGTTGCCACCGCTGGCTATTGAAACGAAGAGACTTTGTCCCGTCACGAAATCAAATGTCGCGACATTTGGTGTTACAATGGTCGGATTGCCAAGTTGACCAATGCCCGGCGCATTTTCATCTCCTGTTATAGAAGCCTGAAAGGTCAGGCTTTTGAAAGGTGACCAGCGCAGACCAGCACCATATTCGGTCAAGCGACCAAAATCGGAAAGATCGCTGAAGCCGATATTTCCGTTGATGGCCCATTCGCCGATTGCGCGGCCTATTCCGAAATCACTTGCCGTCAGAGGAAATTCCGCATTGACCGAATGGGCGAATATATTGCGGCGAAGCGATACTTGTGTTTCCGATCCCAGCCTTACCGTTTCACTGTCCAGCATTTGTCGGGAAAATCCTGAAGCAAATGTCATCTGAACCTCGCCAGCGGGCAGGGCAAAAGGCGCACCGGCAATAGTGCTACGGGCGTCGATATTCTGGATACGGATATTGGCCAAGTCAGGAGCCAGAAAAACGAGATCTGACCCAAAATTTTCCAAAAATGGATTTTCAGATCCAGCTAAAACGTCGGCTCTTGATGTTGCAAAATCGATACTGTGGGTGGTAGTCGTATCGGTCTCGGTGCGCGAAAAATTGCCCGTTACAGTCCAGCGCCACCCACTGACGAGATGATTGAACGTACCGCCGGTTTGAAAACTATGGGCTTCGATTTTGCGTTCTAATGGCCTGGGTGCATTGAAAAACCGATTGATCGTCACATCATTGCCAAAGGGCGAAAACGGGCTGCTACCGGGCAAAACGAAGCTTGCACCGGGCAATCCTAATAATGCGGTGCTGTCGTTCAGAGCGTAATTGGCATTCAGCGAAATAATGGACTGAGGCCCCAACAAATAGCTCCACGTGCCATTGACCTCGAGCCTCTCGGTTCGCGGTAACAACGATCGGAATTCGCTGATGTCGCCGCTGTTGCGATTACCGGCTGTTGTTACAAATTGCGCCAGCGTAGGATTACCATTGCTAACCGGAACTCCCGCTTCTGTGACAATTCTTCCCGTCAGCGCGGATAGGGCCGGTGAGATTTCTCCGCCGCTCGTCAGCCCACTTACATTGCCGCCAAGTGCCAACAGTGAATTGTCGGCGAATACCAGGTTACGTTCGTTTTCGGTCAATTGCGTTGAATGTTCGATCTGAAGGTCAAGATTGAAACGGGTTTTTCGGCCTATTTGGGTCAATGTTGTTCCGAACTCATTGTTTCCAAGGCCGCCATCCTGGGGCTGGGCATGTTCAAATTCGGCCGCAAAAGATGAAAAATTATCCTTCAAGATAAAATTGAGAACACGCTGGTCCGGACGAAACCCATATTTTAGCGCCACCTCTTCAGGGAAGATTTGTACTTGCTTGATTGCCTCCGACGGTAAATCGCGGAGCTCGCGAAACCCGGAAATGCGTTGCCCGTTAAGTAAAATGACGGGCTGACCGCCACCCCGGCCACGCCCTGAATTCACTTGTGGTGCGAGCGCCGCCACCAGATCGGTCAGCGATGAGGCGCCGACCGCCGCAATGTCGGCTTCGCCCAATTCCTCAACTGGTGGGATATCCGTGTCAACCGAACCCCGGATGCGTTCAGCCGTTACAATGATTTCGCCGGATGATTCCGGATCAATTTCTTCGGTCAATTGGCTCGATACAATTTCGACCTGCAATGCATTGCCATATGCCAATGCTGGAAATGCAGAAGTCGAGAGCAAGATCGTACTGAATCGGATGAAAGTCATAGTGGGGAGAAGCTCAAATTTTTATTGAGGCAGAAATGCTATGCATCCGATCTTAGTAGCTGTGAAAGATGAACTTTGTCACATTTTGTCGCAATACAGCTTTTGTGCGGTGCCTCTTTCTTTTTGCACGCATTCAAGCTAAGGGCGCAGCAACTTTGGATTTTCAAGCATTTTAAGGGGCCGAATGGCAAAAGAAGAATTACTCGAAATGCGCGGGACAGTGCGTGAATTGCTGCCCAACGCCATGTTTCGTGTCGAGCTGGAAAATGGCCATGAAGTTTTGGGCCATACCGCAGGCAAAATGCGCAAAAACCGCATCCGCGTTCTGGTGGGTGATGAGGTTTTGTGCGAGCTGACCCCTTATGATCTGACCAAAGGCCGGATCACTTACCGCTTTAAGTAAGACGGCGCAGACCTTGGGTCTGGACCCTGAACTTGTTTTGGCATCTTCCAGCCCTCGCCGGCGAGACTTGTTGGCGCGTCTGGGCATTGTGCCGGGCCGCATTGCCTCGCCTGATATCGACGAGCGTCCCCGAAAGGCGGAACTTCCCCGCGTATACGCGTTGCGGATGGCTGAGGAGAAGGCACTTGCCGTGACGCGTGGTGTCGATGAAATAGTTATCGCCGGTGATACGACGGTGGCGGTCGGACGACGTATTTTGCAACAGGCCGAGAATCCCGACATGCAACGCGGCTTTCTGAAACTGTTAAGCGGCAGGCGGCATCATGTTTTGAGCGCCGTGGCCGTCATCGATACCCAAGGCAGGATGCGGAGCCGCATTTGCGACAGCATTGTGTGTTTCAAACGTCTTGGCGACGATGAGATAGAAAGTTATATCGGCTGCGGCGAAGGTCTTGGTAAAGCAGGCGGCTATGCAATTCAGGGTAGGGCGGAAGCCTTGATCGACTGGATGGCGGGAAGCCATTCTGGCGTAATAGGCTTACCATTATACGAAGCACGAATTTTGTTACGTGCGGCAGGGTATCCGGTTGACTGATCTGTGGATTGACAACGCGCCGGGTGAACGGCGTGCGGCATTGGTCGTAGATGGCGAAATCTTAGAAATTCATATCCAACGTGATATGCAACTTATTCTCGGGCAGGCTGGCTTGGGTCGCATTGAACGAAAATCGCCGTCGGGGTCTTATGTTATCACAGAAGATGGCACTGAAATACTGATCCGTGGCACGATCGATAAGCCAGATGGTGCACAAATCAGGTATGAGATCATTCGAGAGAGCATATCGGAGCCTGGTAGGGTCAAGCCCGCCGAAGCCCGCGTGACGGCGTTGTGCGAAGAAGCAGTCGATACGGAAAGCCTATGGAATGCCCGACTTGGCGCGCTGAACGCGAAGTCCCCAATATCTGTGCCCTTTGGTGATGCGTTTGACATTGCGGTTGCAGGTTCATCGAAGATTGGGGATGCCACGGTCTATTTTCAGCGCACAAAAGCGGGCGTTGTATTTGATGTCGATGGAATAGGGGATGCATCTGCCATCAATAGCATCGCCGCACAGGAAATAGCCCGATTGTTGCGGCTCTATCAGATCGGCGGAATGGTTATTATTGATTTCGTTGCGGTCGATTCGAAAAACAAAAGGCAAGAAATTGCCGACATATTCGATGTCGCTTCCCAGAATGACGGACGGGCCTTTGAACGTAGTGCGGTCAACGGGTTTGGCATGATGCAGGTTGTTCGTGGGCGACCAAGGCCATCTGTACTTGATATAATGTTCGGAACACGCATTTCGTCGCTTTCCAGTGAAACACAGGCGCTTTGGCTTTATCGCAATGCCGTCGCATCAACCGGCTTTGGTCCGCGGATCGTCACCACAAACAGTGACGTCGCAAATATCTTGCGATCGCCCAAATGGAATGCGCTGCATACGCAGTGCGAGAGGCTGATCGGGGCTTCGATGACGATTATTGTCGGTGAAAATATTACCGGCTATGGACATGTTCATGTCGCGCAAAGCTAATAAATGCCCTTTATGCCATATGCCGCAAAGCGCGGATTTCAGACCATTTTGTAGCCAGGGCTGCAAGGATCGTGATCTGCTAAAATGGCTGGATGAAGGATATCGTGTGGCGGGCCCACCTGCCGAATATGCAGATAGCATGGAAGGGTTCGATCAAGACTGATTTTGCGCTTGCCAAGGGGTATATCGCCTCTCTATAGGCTGCGCTCCCACACGGTTTTTGCCGTGTAGCCCGAGTAGCTCAGGGGTAGAGCAGCGGATTGAAAATCCGCGTGTCGGTGGTTCAAATCCGCCCTCGGGCACCATTTTCCCTCCTTAAACCAATTTCTAGCCTCCGGTAATGGGCCTAACCGCCGGTAACCTTCCTTACCCACTTCCCTGTAGGTGGGTGCGGACCCTTGCCCCTCTTCTCCTCAAAGAAAAAGCCGGAGCAGCAATGCTGCCCCAGCCTGTTCGCTTACCCTTTCGGGTGTTTAGAATTTGAAGCGGGCAACCGCACCATAAGTCCGCGGTTGGCTTGGATAGCCCGATACCGTTCGGCTTTGTGCAACGCCGTCAAATACAGTCAGAATGTATTTATCATCGAGCAAGTTACGTGCCCATAGACCAAGTTCCAGTCCGTTGCTGAGCGAAAAGGTCGTTGAAGCATTCACGAGATTAACTTCACGTTTGAAGTTATTCACACCAAAAGTCGGCAGCCCGTTATTGATCAGTGTGTTGCTTTCATGGTTGAAATCAACGCGGGTGATCAGACGGTTGCCACTTCCACCGAATTCATGGGTGTAAGTTGCCGAAGTCGAAATGCTGTATTCAGGAATACCGGCAGGCCGTTCGCCACTCAAATCGCCGAGCGGTCCAGCGGTAAAGCTGTCGAACAAGGGGTCAAGATATGTCATCGCGAATGTAAACGCCAAACCCTTGGCTGGGTTAATCTTGGCATCCAGTTCAAAACCACGCACCGATTGTTCTTCAGCGTTGCTGAGGCCGAAGCCTGTGCCGGTGAACAAAAAGCTTTGGAAACCCTTGAGTGATTGGTCAAACAAAGCCAGGTTGACACTCAATCCGGGGAACTGTGCTTTCACACCGATTTCGAAGACTTCCGCGTCCTCTGGCCCTGCAAAGCGCGAGCCAGTCAACAAATTGGGGACGGCCAAACCGGCATTCAGAATTGCTGATGCTGGCGCAAGGAAATTCGAACCACCAGTGCCGCGAATGAAATCCGTCGATGATGGACGGCTATCACGCGACAGGTTCACCGAACTGGCCTTGAAGCCCGTGGCATAGCTGAAATATGCATTGATATTGTCCGACACATCATAAGCAACGCGCAATGTGTAGCTCAAATCATCATCGCGTGTCCGGCCATCTTCCACAGCATTTGGAATATTGAGGAACGGCGGCTGGAACTGGAATGCGGCCAATCCGAGGAATGGATTAGCTGCCGATGTCGCTGCGGCAGCCAACGCGGCCTGGTTTGCGGCAGGTAATGCCAAAAACTGGGCACGGGTCGTGACGGCACCGGCTGTTGCGATTCCGATGAACGCATCAACGAGATTGATTTGACCCAGTTCATCAAACGACGTCTGGCTGAGTGCGAAATCCTTTTTGTCTTTGGTGAAGTTGAAGCCACCGGTGAAAACGAGGCCATCTAGTGGTTCGAAGTCAACGGTTCCGAATACGGACCACGACTGGTTATCCAGCGTATATGCTTCGGATGTCAGCAAGCCAGGCGAGAAAATCGAGTTTTGGGCAAGGCCAAGTGCTGCTTCGACGCCATTGAATACGGCAGGATTGCCAGCCAGCAAGGAGAAGAAAGGTCGCGCCGCTGCGCCAACTGTCAGCGAGCTGTCTTGCGTAACCGATTCATCAAAATAGAAACCGCCAAGCAAGAAATTGATCGGGCCGTCAAAATCGGATGCGATGCGTATTTCCTGTGTAAGGGTTTCGACCTGTTGGTCACGAATTTCGTTTACGATATCCGCGCTGGTGAAATCGACATCCTGATCAACAAAGTTTTTCAGTTCGCGATATGAGCTGATCGAAGTGACCGAAATCGGGCCGGATTCCCAATCAACTTGCACCGAGCCGCCATAATTGTCGACTTCGTTGACCGGCGGACGGTTCAGAAAAATGTCGTAGCTGAAGAAATCGGTGTTCAATGCGCCGCCGACACCAAATACAGCGGGAGCAGTCGGTCCAGCGACCAGCGTGCTTACGACGCAACAAATTTCGTCAATTTGCGAATAATCCAAAATTGCACGGATTTTCAGGCTTTCGGTTGGCTCAATCAACAATTGGCCGCGTGCCGTCCAGCGGTTACGATCGGAGACTTCTTCATCCAGATTGACGATCGTGCCATATCCATCACGGCGGTTGTAGCTGGCATCAACCGAAAACGCGATATTCTCGCTAATTGGGCCAGTTACATCGCCCTTGATGGTGAAGGCATTGAAATTGCCATAAGTTGCTTCGACGCTGCCGCCAAAATCATATTGTGGCTCACGGGTAATAACTGAAATAACGCCTGCAGAAGCGTTCTTGCCGAAAAGAGTCGATTGCGGTCCGTTCAGAACCTCAATGCGTTGCACATTTGCAAGGTCGTTCAAAGACGACGCAGAGCGCGAACGGAAAACGCCATCAATGAAAACACCAACCGATGGTTCGATCCCGAAGTTGTTGTCGCCATTGCCGAAACCACGGATAATGAATGTCGACGATGAAGAATTCTGCAGCTGGCTGACGCGCAATGAAGGCACAACTGTTTTTAGATCAAGAATGTCACGGATTTGAGCCTGTTCAATGGTCTCACCCGATGTAACCGAAACGGAAATCGGAATTTCCTGCAACGTCTGCTCGCGCTTTGTTGCGGTTACGATAATGACGTTTTCGTCAGCGGCCGCTTCTTCCGATTGCGGGGTTGCATCTTGTGCATATGCAATGGTTCCCATGCCGAGTGAGGCGATGCTAATAGTCGATAGCATGGATGCTTTCATCAACCGATTTGCCAAATTCATAAACTCTCTCCTGTTGTAGCTTTTGTACCGGTGTTCCGGTTTTTCATGGGGATATTATTATTTTATCGCTTCCCGGCAGGCCGTTGACCTTCCAAGAAGCTTTGCAATTTCAATAACGCCACAAATGCGGCGCAGCAATTGGATAGTTTGCAAAGCGTAAATATACTCAAATGTGCGATAAAAATGATACGGTGCCCTTAATCCGCAAATTCTGAACGGACCTTTATTGTGCCAAAAATGGTTAAGAAGTCGGAACTTCCGTCAAAAATCTGCGCGGCGTGCGAAAAACCGTTCGCATGGCGAAAGAAATGGGCGAAGGACTGGGAGCACGTCCGTTACTGTTCCGACCGTTGTCGAAGAAGCAGATAGGAAAAGTGGTGCCGGCTACAAGGTTCGAACTCGTGACCCCCTGATTACAAATCAGGTGCTCTACCAACTGAGCTAAGCCGGCACGTTGTTGGCGCCCATAGCGTCAAATGACGCCAAAGGTCCAGCCCTCTGTTGAGGCAATTGCCAAATTTAATTTGGGTGGCGCCCAGAATGTTGGATTTTCAGCGATATTTCGGAGCCATGCGGCTGTTAAAATAGCGTCGGTGGCATGGTCGGTATAGCGGTCTAGCGGATCATGCGGCAATGAATCAACATTTGCCAGGGCAGTATCGAGAGCAAATGCGTCGCGAATTTTGCTCCTGCCCTTACGCATACCCGACGCCCGCGCCGCAATTTGCGTATAAATCTCAATTATCTGTGGACCAGAGTTGGAAAGGTTGTCGAAGGGCCAAATCGGCAAAGCTTGGCCAACATAATGCAATAAACGCATACCGGCGAAACTTGCTTTGGCCACTTGCGCTGCACCGATGGCGTCATAAATTGTTGAAGGCTTGCCTCCGCCTTTGGCGTTATAGAGCGCTTCACATCTGCGCAAATGCATAAAATCTGCTTTCCGCCCGTCCGCTGCACCGAAATAGAAATGGCGGCGATGCCGATGTTCCAACAAGGATGCTGCACCCAGATCTTCATCCTTGCATTGGGCATCGACATAAGCCCAAAACGCACGCGCAGTGTCCGGCACATCATCGCCAGGCAGAAAGCTCCCGCGTTCGATGAATGGCGGCGCAAAACTGAAGTCGAATCCGATCAGCACATCATCCTGCTGCGCCAGCACCCAATCGGCCACGTCTTGTCGTGACCATATGCCACCTTTGGGGATTATCAATTGCGGCGCTGACGTGCCGGGTTCACAGACAGCAAGCGCGATACCCTTATGCCGGCTGCCCTTCGCACCTGACCAGTCCACGCACGCAAACCGAGAGAATTGGCGCGTCATATAGTCGTGCAAAGCCGATGTTTATGCACGATTGGTTCGCAGCTTTTCCCAATGCAGCAGGCGCTCGGCTATCTTATGTTCAAAACCCCGATCAACAGGTTGATAGAGCTTGGCAGGTGACAATTCGTCGGGCCAGTAATTTGCACCCGAAAATCCATCGTCGGCATCATGATCATAGGCATATCCCTTGCCATAGCCAATATCCTTCATCAGCTTGGTCGGCGCATTGAGAATATGTGCCGGCGGCATCAGGGAGCCGGTTTCGCGCGCCATTTTCCAAGCGGATTTCTGAGCCTTATAAGTCGCGTTGGATTTGGGGGCTGTGGCCAAATACAAGCAAGCCTGAACGATTGCGAGCTCACCTTCCGGGCTACCCAGAAACTCATATGCCGTCTTGGCAGCCAGGCACTGAACCAGCGCCTGCGGGTCGGCCAGACCGACATCTTCGCTTGCGAAACGGACAAGTCGGCGAAGGACATAAAGCGGTTCTTCACCCGCAACCAGCATTCGTGCCATCCAGTATAGGGCAGCCTGCGGGTCGGATCCGCGCAAGCTTTTATGCAGGGCAGAAATCAGGTTATAATGCCCTTCGCGGTCTTTATCATAGACCGGCATCCGCCGTTGTAGCAGCATGGCCATCGCCGCAGGATCAAGCGGCTTTTCAATTGTAATCGAAAACAGGGTTTCGGCTTGATTGAGCAAAAACCGTCCGTCGCCGTCGGCACTTGTTACCAAAGCGGTTCGCGCCTCTTGCGTTACCGGCAGCGCGCGTTGCTCGATCTCTTCGGCCCTTGTGAGCAGTGTGTCGAGCGCGGCTTCATTAAGCCGGTGCAATATCATCACCTGAGAGCGGGACAATAATGCAGCATTTAATTCAAAGGACGGGTTTTCCGTGGTGGCCCCGATCAGCGTGACTACGCCGCTTTCGACAAAGGGAAGGAAACCATCCTGCTGGGCGCGGTTGAAACGATGTATCTCGTCTACAAACAGCAAGGTCTTCTTGCCTGTTCGCGCGATAGTTTCAGCTTCTGCAAAAGCCTTTTTAAGATCAGCGACACCCGAAAACACGGCCGATATCGCTTTGTAATGCATATCTACGGCGTCGGCGAGCAACCGGGCGATACTTGTTTTTCCGGTCCCCGGTGGTCCCCATAGGATCATCGACGATAACTTGCCCGCCGCCACCATTCGCCCGATCGCCCCGTGCGGACCTGTCAAATGTTCCTGACCGATAATTTCGGAGAGTTTCGCGGGCCGCAGCCGGTCGGCAAGCGGACCATTTGCCGGAACATGTTTTGACACTTCAGGTGCGCCGAACAGATCTGACATCAAGCGGCCATCGTTCGGGCCGCGCGCTGACGGATTAGGCGGATATAGGTATCGGCAACCGTCTGATTGATCGCATCCCAGCTATAATTAAGCGAACGCATTTCCCCCGCTTGGCCATGTTGATGACGCAGGTCTGATTGTGTGCAATAATTCTGCAGAACGTCGGCGAACTGGTTGATTGCACCGGGCGTTATCAAGCGACCGGAAACCTTGTCTTCCACCAAACTCTGGCTACCTGTAGCTTTTGCGGCAACTACCGGAAGGCCGCACGCCATAGCCTCCAACGTGACATTGCCAAATGTCTCGGTGATGCTGGGGTTGAAGAGCAAATCCATGCTGGCCACCGCCCGGCCAAGATCATTCCCGCCCTGGAAACCGACAAAGCGCGCATGTGGCAACCGGCTTTCAAACCAGCTGCGGGCCGGGCCTTCACCGATAACCATCACCTGATGCGCTACTTCACGTCGACGAAGCTGGTCAATGGCATCGGAGAAGACATCAAGGCCCTTTTCCATGACCAGACGGCCAAGAAATCCAATCACGGGACTTTCATCGGTCAACCCGTGCAACCTTCGCCAATCCATATCCCGGCGTTGCGGGTTGAAAATGTCGCGGTCGACCCCGCGGGACCAGATGTCGATGTCATAATTCATCCGCTGTTCGCGCAAAACCTGGGCAAAGCTCTCCGATGGCGCAACCAGAGCATCGCATTTCCGGTAAAGCTTGCGAAGCCATGCTTCGACCAGCGGTTCTACGAACGACATGTTATAATAACGAAAATACGTCTCAAATCGTGTGTGAACCGAACACAGTACGGGCAGGTTTCGCTTTCTTGCCCAACTGGCAGCCTGCCGTGCAACGCGGTCCGGGCTTGAGATGTGGACCACATTCGGACCAAAAGCCTCCAGGTCCTGTTTTACTTTGCGCGATAAAGATAACGGAATGCGGTATTCCGGGCGATTGGGAATAGCCATGGAAGGAACGCTGACCAAGTCGCCGGTGGGCGGAAATGCCGGTTTGTTGATGGTTGGGGAATAGACGCGAACGGATGCGCCTTGCCGCAATAAATAGCCGACAAGCCGGTTTAACGCCTGATTTGCGCCGTCCCGCACATAATTATAATTGCCGCTGAACAGGGCAATGCGAAGATCGCTGGTTTGCATGGGCACGCTTTTAGACAGGGGAGTGCGGATTGCCAATGAGAATGGAAGGAATACGTGTCTCGACTTCACTCGACACGAACGGGTAAGGGGAGCATTATGATTATAACCCGTTTAGACAGCCTCCTAATCGGCGGTCCAAAGCCGTTCCGCGCCGATGGCACAATGAGCGCGATGGCGCGCGAGCCTGTGGACCGACCAGTTATGCTGCGAATGCTTGGTTTTGATGGGGATCAGGTCGCGGACCCAACGGTGCATGGCGGCGCTGACAAAGCGGTGCATTTCTATCCTGCGGAACATTACCCAAAATGGATAGCGCATTTTGCAGGTGAAGGCATATCGCATCCGCTCCTTGATGCCGCCGGAGCCTTTGGTGAGAATATCAGCGCATCGGGCCTGACCGAGGACAAAGTGCGCATCGGCGACCGTTTCCGTATTGGCGACGCACTGGTCGAGGTCGCGCAAGGGCGGCAGCCTTGCTGGAAAATCGACCATCATTTTGGCGTGCATGGCTTGACGGGCGCGGTTATCAAAACCGGCCGCTGCGGCGGTTACTTTCGAGTTATCGAAGAAGGCGAGGTCGCGCCGGGGGACCGGATCGAGCAGGCCGAACAGTCCGGCCATGACTGGACGATAGCTCGGGTGTTCAAACTGCTGATCGGCGGCGGCCATCGGGGGGAGGGTGCAACGGCGGAATTAAAGGCGCTGGCCGAACTTGAAACACTCGCCGAAAACTGGCGGGCGAGGGCGGCGAAGCTGGCTGGGTAGGACGAAAACCTTCAAAAAGCGTCTAAGTTGACACTAAGTTGACACGTGAAGTGCTTTTCTAAAAAAGGTGGGCAGGGGTAAAAGAGACAGGAGGGGGAGAGGGCGCGGCGCATTTATCGCGAGGCAGACCGCGAACGGGACGGCCCGTCGGACGGCGAGTTGTCGAGAACGAAGCCTGAGGCGGCGCGCAAACCCTCTCTCCCTCTCCGCCTCTTTTGCAAATCTGGAACCGGGTTTCCAAAACACCTGTGTGTGGCATCCCGGGGACAGTCCACAGCGCTGCGCTTGGGACAATCCCCTGCCGTCAGCTAAAGGCAAAATCGGACAGTGAGAAAGAGCCAATCGAGCCTCTGCAGGCCGCTCACGCCGACAATCTCAAATCAAATCCTACATTGCAAGGGTCGTGAGGCCTTAAACGAAACAGGACGCGCTTTTCCGAGAAGGTGGGTAGGGGTAAAAGAGACAGGAGGGGGAGAGAGGTCGGCGCATTTATCGCGAGGCAGACCGCGAACGGGACGGCCCATCGGACGGCAAGTTGTCGAGAACGAAGCCTGAGGCGGCGCGCAAACCCTCACTCCCTCTCCGCCTCTTTTACAAATCTGGAACTGGGCTGAGGAGCTAGTTAGCAAGTGTCCCCGGAATTCAAGCCGCGGCAGCAAACTTCATTTCCAGCACCAGTCCCGATGCCGCTGCAAGATTGACCAGCGCATCGAGCGAGAATTTTTCGAGCTTGCCTTGCAACAAGTCATTGAGGCGCGGACGGGTAATGCCCAACCGCGTTGCCGCCGCACCTTGCGCGACCTTCCACGATTCCACCTGCGCCTTTACCGCCGACAGCAGGTCGGCACGTGCCTTCAAATTTGCGGCCTCTGCCGGGGTGTCGGATATGGCATCGAACACGTCGCCAAATGTCTGGACTTCAATGGCCATCATATTTGTCCTTTCCATAATTTAAGGCGGGTTGCCGCCAAATCGATATCCTTTTGCAATGTCTTCTGAGTCTTCTTCTGAAAGGCGTGCAGAACGACAACCTGTTCCTTGAACGACGCGAGATAGATGATCCTGAAGGCACCCGATGCCTCCCTAATCCTGATTTCGCGAACGCCAGAGCCGATTGTCTTCATCGGCTTCCAGTCGGCGGGATCGTTACCCTTTTGAACTTCACGCAACTGGAAACCAGCCGTTGAGCGAGCGTTCTCGGGGAAATCCCGCAAACATCTAAGACTGTCACCCAAAAAAGCAATTGGCTTCATGGGTGAACTGTATCAGAACTGATACAGTTTGGCAATGGAAGATTCTGGTTCCCCCAACTCCTCACTCCCCCTCTTCATCCAAATCCGGCACTGGCGCGAACAGCCTTATTTTCGTCACCCGCTTCTCGTCTGCTTCGAGTATTTCCAACCGCCAGCCGCTGGCTTCGTGGAGCAGCATCTGCCCGATATTCGGCACTTGCCCGGCAATCACGAACGCCAGCCCGCCCAAAGTATCGACATCTTCGTCAATCAGCGCCAGTTTTGGGTCGATGGCTTCTGCCAAGTCATCGAGTTCGGCGCGCGCGTCGGCTTCCCACATTTCGGGGCTTAGTTGCGCGAACAGGGCCTCGGGTTCCTCGTCATGTTCGTCCTCGATCTCGCCGACGATTTCCTCGACCAGATCCTCGATGGTGACAAGGCCTTCGGTGCCAGAATATTCGTCCAGTACGATGGCAAGGTGGGTGCGTGTGCGGCGCATTTCGTCAAGCAATGCGAGCACGCTCATATTTTGCGGGACAAAGCGCGGCTGGCGGATGAAAGCTTCGAGGCTGTCTGGGGTTTCCCGACCCTCGGCCAGCACGGCGAAAATATCCTTGATATGGATCATGCCCGTTATTGCGTCGAGCGTGTCGCGATATACGGGCAGGCGGCTGTGGCCGTGTTCGGCGAACGATGCGACGCATTCGGCAAAGCTTGCGCTTTCGTCGATGGCGATGATATCGCTGCGTGGCACCATGACGTCATCGACGCGATGCTCGCTGAAATGCAGCAGGTTGCGCAGCATTGTGCGCTCGACTGCGGTCAGGTCGCCGTCCTGATCGGACTGGCGGCTTTCCTCGCTGTCTTCTTCATGCTCGGCAATGGCTACTTCAAGCTGTTCGCGTAAGGTCGGTTCGTGATGGCGGCCGAAAAACATAGTCCTCAGCCGCTGCCATATTCGTCCGTCGCTATCGTCGTCCGTTGCGGTCTTTACACCGTTAAAACTGTCACCCTCTGACATTGGGGAAAATCGGTACCTCTTATTGCCGTAGATTATTCGCTATATGGATTGCCGAGGCCTATCGATGCAAGCGCTTTTACTTCCAAAGCTTCCATCGCCTCTGCTTCGTCATCGTCGATATGGTCGTGGCCGAGCAAATGTAGCATACCATGGATGACCAAATGTGTGGCATGGTCGGTAATGGGGATGTTCTTTTCGGCGGCTTCGGCCTCGCAAACGCCATAAGCCAAGATGATGTCACCCAATAGTAACTCCATCTCCGGCACGTCACCCTGAACTTGTTTCACCGAAGGTAAAACGAGTTCAGGGTGACGGAGAGAATTCAATTCATCGTCATCCAACGTGGGAAAGCTCAAGACATTGGTCGCCTTATCCTTATCGCGCCATTCGCGATTAAGGGCGTGGACCTCGTCATTGTCCGACAGCTTGATGCTAACCTCGATCGGCGATGGGGAATCGGCAAGGCCCGGCAACCCGGCAAACTTCACCGCCGCATCCACCGCCTTTTCAACTTCAACTTGTCCGAACCCGCTGCTGCGCCAATCAAGGCCGATGTCCAATTCGACATCAATCATTCGCGGCCCTCATACGCATCGACGATGCGTCCTACCAACGGATGGCGGACAACGTCGCTGCTGTTGAAGCGGATAGTTTGAATGCCATCCACACCCTCCAGCCGCTGCACTGCATCGTTCAGGCCGGACATGCGTTCGCCGCCCGGGATGTCAACTTGATGGGGATCGCCGCATATGACCATGCGGCTGTTCATGCCAAATCGGGTCAAAAACATCTTCATCTGCGCGGCGGTGGTATTTTGGGCTTCGTCCAGAATGATAAAAGCATCTGCCAATGTACGTCCGCGCATGAACGCAATAGGTGCGATTTCGATTTCACCGGATGCTATCCGCCGTTCCACTTGCTCGGCGGGAAGGCAGTCATACAGGGCATCGTAAATCGGGCGGAGATAGGGATCGACTTTCTCCTTCATGTCGCCCGGCAGAAACCCAAGTCGTTCGCCTGCTTCAACCGCGGGACGCGAAAGAACAAGCCGCTGGACCGCTCCGGTTATCAGCATCGCCACGGCCTGTGCGACCGCAAGATAGGTTTTACCGGTACCCGCCGGTCCAAGCGCAAATATTATTTCGTCACGGGCTAGTGCCTCCATATAGGGCACCTGATTGGCCGAGCGCGGGACCAGCGTTTTCTTGCGGGTGCGGATCATGATGCCGGGCGCATCCGAGACTTCTTTGCGGACGATGCCTTCCAATGTGGGCTCGGCGGTCATTGCGATGATTGATTGCACAGCCTCGGCATCAATATTCTCGCCACGAAGGACCCTTGAATAGATATCATTGAGGATATCCCGAGCCCTTGCGGTCGCGCCTGCTTCGCCTTCGATCTGAACGCGATTGCCGCGCGCGGAGATATAGACCCCAAGCCGATTCTCGATTGTCACCAAATTCCGGTCGAATTCACCGAAAACAGAGTTGATAAGATGTGGTTTGTCAAAGCTCATCTCGAGCCGCGACATATCACCAGCTTGCGCTTGCGCTCTTTTTGCCATTCAGGCCGCTGCTCTCATTGTCGGTTCACCTTTCAAACTCAATGGTCCAGAATCGGTAATCTCTACTTCGACAATATCACCGATTGTCAGGTCAGGTGCAAGCACATGCACCGATTGCATCCAGGGCGATTTACCAATTAGCTGGTTGCCGAATTTTCCGGGTCTTTCGAGCAACACTTCACATGTTTGTCCGAGCGATTTGCTATTAAATGCAGATTGATCGGCAACAAGCTGCGATTGAAGCTGCTGCAGCCTGTCGTCCATTATGTCTGTTGAAATTTGAGCGTCCATATCAGCAGCAGGAGTACCGGGCCGCGGGCTATATTTGAATGAAAATGCCTGCGCGTAGCCAACCGCACGCACGAGGCTTAGGGTATCGGCAAAATCTGCATCGCTCTCGCCCGGAAATCCAACGATAAAATCGCCGGAAAGGGCGATGTCGGGACGCACCGTGCGCGCACGATCAAGGATTTTCAGATAGCTGTCACGGCTGTGGCTTCTGTTCATCGCCTTCAATATTCGATCTGAACCGGATTGAACCGGCAGATGCAGAAAAGGCATCAGCGATTCCACGTCACCATGCGCGGCGATCAGGCCTTCGGTCATATCATTGGGGTGGCTGGTCATATAGCGAATGCGGTTAAGGCCATTCAGGCGATCAAGGGCACGTATCAGGCCGTCGAGGCCCTGCGCCCGGCCAGTGTCATCTTCGCCCGTCCATGCATTCACATTTTGCCCAAGCAATGTGATTTCTTTCGCACCCCCGTCAATAAGGGCCTTTGCTTCATCGATAAGGGCGTTCCAGCTTCGGGAAACTTCCGCCCCGCGGGTATAGGGAACAACGCAGTAGGTGCAAAATTTGTCGCAGCCTTCTTGCACGGTTAAAAACGCCGAAGCTCCGGTTTTGCGCTTTTGTGGGAGCTGTGAAAATTTATCGAGCCCGGGTAAATCCAAGTCTACGGCGCGTTTGCCATCGGCGACATCGGCAATCATCTGTGGTAAGTTATGATAAGCTTGCGGACCGACCACAATGTCGACGGTTGGTGCGCGCCGACTGATTTCGGAGCCTTCCGCCTGCGCAACGCATCCGGCGACCGCAATCATCGGGCCACCGGGATTTCGACTGGTCTTGCCCAGCCGCCCGATTTCCGAATACACCTTTTCCGCCGCTTTTTCCCTGATATGGCAGGTGTTAAGGACAACAATATCCGCGTCATTCTTGTCGTCCGCGGGGGTCATGCCCTGGGCATCAAAAAGCTCGGCCATCCGTTCGCCATCATAAACGTTCATCTGGCAGCCGTAATTTTTAATTGTGTATGTTTTGGGTAAATTCTTGCTCATGGCGAGCGCCTATACATAGCGCGACGGGCCACCGCCAGCCTCCATCGCCGAACCGATGCGCCGGCGTACCTCGGCCGAAATGGCCTTCCTGTCGGGATAATGCACAGGATCAAAAGGATCGAGAAAATGCAGAGTTGCAGTTATGGGTTTCAGATATGACAACAGTCGCCAGAAATTGTCGGTGACTTTTTCGTCACCAACCCAGGCGATTCTGTGGGTGTGACGTCCATAGCTTATGTAAACCGGCTGCACCCACATGCCGGGGGGCGGGGGGACCAGCGCCGCGAATAATGAGGGCTTGAACGGCAAAAGGCCCGTGCCATCGTGTGTTGTACCCTCCGGGAAAATCGTCACCGGCTGGTCACTTGTCATGGCTTCGCGTAATTCATTTACCTGATTGCTGACGTCCAGCCGGTTTTCGCGGCTGACGAATATTGTATTGTTGATCTTGCATAGCCATCCGATGAGTGGCCAGCCTTCAATACCGTCATTGGCGACAAAGGTGCAGCCGGTAACACCGGACATAACGGGAATATCGATCCAGCTATGATGGTTCGCCGCGTAAAAGACATTCCTGCGGATGCGCGTGCCCGAGGTCGCCGTAGCAATGCCGCTGGTCCAACTGATCGAGAGCAGAAAAAGCCGCGGCCAAGGAGAATCTTGCCGAAATAACCGCCAAATATTATGCAATATAAGCGCCACAAACAGGCTGCCGGTCATCAAAAGCAAGCGGCAAAGGAACATCAACTGGCCCGCAATAAATGCAGCGGGCGTGCGCCGTTCAATCTTTACGGTCGATGGCGACGCCATATAACTCCATCCGGTGGTCAACCAAGCGATAGCCAAGGCGTTCGGCAATTATTTTTTGAAGCGCCTCCAGCTCGGGGTCGACAAATTCCACAACTTTGCCAGTTTCAACGTCGATCAAATGGTCGTGATGCGCCTCGGGCGATGCTTCGTACCGGGCGCGTCCGTCGCCAAAATCATGGCGGTCCAATATGCCGGCTTCCTCAAACAAGCGGACCGTTCTGTACACCGTCGCAATCGAAATTTTCGGGTCAATCGCGGATGAACGCTTATACAGTTCTTCGACATCGGGGTGGTCAACCGCATCCGAAATAACGCGCGCAATAACGCGGCGTTGATCTGTAATGCGAAGGCCGCGTTCCTGGCACAAGGCCTCAATGTCGATTTTGGTTTCCATTGGATGTGATGTTTAGTGCGGCCCCGCGATTCGTCAAAGAAAAAGGCCGAGCATATACTCGGCCTTAGGCCGTGAACTCATAAATATCGTCGTCGAGGCGTCAAAATGGCAAAGATATCGGAGCAAAATGCGCGCCGCCGATAGTCATTCTACCGGCAAGCGCATTTTGGTTCGAGATCGAAGCCATTTTGACGTCCGAAGGATTTGACCCATTTTGCCCATGGCTGCGTCAGAAAGCCTTGAGATATATCTATATCCCGTCGGCTTCCTTCCTTGCCCTGAACAAAATGGCCTCAAACCTCGACGACGATATTTATGAGTTCACGGCCTAATTCTACCTCCGATGGCTAGCGCATCGTTCCGGATAGCTAAAATATTATTTAATTTTCTTTTTGCGTCCGGATCCCGGTGCCCGCCCCAGGCCAATCGCCTTCGCCAACACGCGGCGTTGTTCGGCATATGCAGGTGCGACCATCGGATAATCGGCGGCAAGTCCCCATTTTGCCCGATAATCATCAGGAGTCATGCCATAATGCGTCATAAGGTGACGTTTCAGCATTTTGAGTTTCTTGCCGTCTTCAAGGCAAATGATATAATCTTTCTTGATCGACGTGCGAATAGGCACGGCCGGTTCTAACGCAGCTTCGACGACAACAACTTCGGTTGAAAGACCTGCTAAAGCGGCATGAACATTTCCGATCAAGGTCGGAACATCCGAAACTGCAACACTGTTATTACTTACATGTGCAGCAACAATATCGGCAGTTAAAGTGATCAGCAATTCTGCTGCATCGATACTTTCTTGTGACATCTAATTTCTCCATGACCCCATTTTGTTTTCTAGCAAACGTGGAATTATAGATGATGTCAAATCAAGTCAATAATACTATATAATGTAAGACATTGTAATTGCATCAGGTCGGTTGCCGTCATCGCTGCTATAGTATTTTTTTCTGCGACCGATTGGTTGAAAACCAATGTTACTGTAAAAATCAATTGCCTTATTTCCTTCTCGGCATTCGAGAAATAATTGCGTTCTATTTCCTGTGGTCGCGTTTTTTATCGTTTCATATAATAAAGAGCTTCCGATTTTTTGTCTTTGACGATCTTTAACGACGCCGATCATCAGCAGTTCTTCGGTATCCAACACCCATCGGCTTATTGAAAATCCCAAAACTTCGTCCTTGGATTTCGCGATTAACAACCGGCAATCGGGCATTGCTAAAGCGGACAGGCACTGTGCGGCTGACCATGCCTCGCCAAACGCGGGGTCGAATGCATCACCCATTATTGGCATGATCTTCGCTATATCGGTTGCGTCGCCTTCGACAATTTCAATCATGTCACCACCAAAACAGGTTTGGCATCAGGAGCGCGGCCATATGACGGGGAAGGGGGAAGATTTGGCAACTGCCGTATCAAGTGCCATTTTTTGGCATCGGGTAACATATCGACCCAGGTTTTTTCATCGATCCCGGGGTCAAAATCGCCACCGATATATTCGGCATGGCACATCGCAGTGATGGCTTCGGGCTTTATCGAAACAGTAGGTGAAGTGGCTTTGCAGCCTGAATCAAAGCTACTGGTAAAATATTCCCCGTGACCACCCGTCATAACAATATCGACCGCAGGAGCGTCGGGGTATTTTTCCAAAGTCATGCCTGCGACCAACGATAGACAGGAATAACCGTGCACCGGGATATCCCATGCAAGACCCAAAGCCTTTGCTGCCGCAACTCCAATCCGTATTCCTGTAAAACTGCCGGGGCCTATATCGACCAAAATCTGGTCCGCGCGTCCGCGTTCCGGTAATGCCGCGATCAGCGGTAAAAGTCGCTCGGCGTGTCCGCGGCCAATCACTTCGAAACTTGCGCTTTCAACAATGGCGTCTCGGTAAAGCGCGACGGAGCAGGCTTTCGTCGCGGTGTCGATGACTAATGTTCGCATGCAGTCAGGCTAACTGTTCAAGCAATTGTATTGAAACGATCGAAATCCGGGCGCGGGCTACGTTCAAAAATACTGGCTGGATCACCATATCCCAGGGTTGAAATGAAGTTTGATTTGACCGTGGTTCCGGCGAAAAACGCTGCATCGACGGCATCATTGCTGAAACCCGACATGGCACCTGTATCAAGTCCAAGCGCACGTGCGGCCATTATGAAATAGGCGCCTTGCAAGCTTGAATTTCGAAAGGCGGTTTTTTCGATCAACTGGTCATTACCGACAAACCAACTGCGCGCGTCAGTATGGGGGAACAGATCGGGAAGCTGTTCATAAAACGCCATATCCATTCCTATAATAGCGGTCACCGGCGCTTTCAGTATCTTTGCGCCATTGGCAGGCATTGCAAGAGCCGCCAGTTTTTCCTTGGCGTCTTGGCTTACGCACCACATAATGCGTGCCGGCAGGCAATTGGCCGAAGTTGGTCCAAATTTCAAAAGATCCCAAATCGCTTCAAGCTGCGCTTCGCTGACTGGCGTGTCCAGATATCCGTTATAGGTCCGTGCGGTCCGGAACAATTGGTCTAAAGCGGCGTCGTTCAAGGGCATGTTCATTGACCGTGTATCTTTCAATATTCTGGAAAATCAGGCGGCGCGGACTTCGGTGACTTCTGGAACATAATGTTTCAAAAGCTGTTCGATTCCATTTTTCAAGGTTGCAGACGAAGAAGGGCATCCCGAACACGCACCTTGCATTTGCAAATATACGACGCCTTTTTGAAAACCACGATACACGATGTCCCCACCGTCATTGGCCACCGCCGGACGGACGCGGGTTTCGATCAGTTCTTTGATCTGCACAACGATATCTTCGTCGGCCGGGTCATCGAGAGGATAATCTGCGTTCGCGGCAGGCACTGAAAATCCGGCGGCTGCGGCATGAAACAGCGGCATGTTGGCGCTGAAATGATCGAGCAACATACCCAGAACATCCGGTTTTAGGGCTGCCCATTCCACGCCCGGCGCGGCGGTCACCGAAATAAATTCGCGTCCGAAGAAAACGCCGGTGACATCCCCAAGGCCAAAAAGCGCTTCGGCCAAGGGCGATGCGGCGGCCTCTTCGGGATCGGCAAAATCGCGGGTGCCGTTTTCCATCACGATTTGGCCGGGAAGGAATTTGATGGTGGCGGGGTTTGGGGTCAGTTCGGTTTCTATCAGCATGATGCGTATGTGGTGCGAGGTGCGCGAAAGTGCAAGCGAGTTTTGCTTGACAGGGGGCAAGCAACTGTCATCCCCAGTGCGAGTTTTCGGAGGAAAGACATGGTCGATCAAAGCGGGAAAACGGTTTGGGTTACGGGTGCTTCATCCGGCATTGGCGAAGCTTTGGTAAAAGCTTTTGTCGCCGATGGCGGCGCGGCAATATTATCTGGTCGGCAAATACCGGAGTTAGAGCGTGTCGTGCGTGAAACGGGTGCGCCCGAACGATGCCTTATCTTGCCATTCGACACCCAGGATTTCGATGTGCTTGCCGAAATGGCGGCAACGGCAGTGGCGTTTCGCGGTTCGGTCGACGTGCTCGTCAACAATGCCGGAATTTCTCAGCGTTCATTGGCAATCGATACTGATTTTTCGGTCTACAATAGGATTGTTGCGATCGATCTGCTTGCCCCTATTGCGTTAACACAGGCGCTTTTGCCGCATCTGGTTGAACGCAGGTCTGGCCAACTCGTGATGATATCCAGCGTCGCCGGCAAGGCCGGGGTGCCTTTGCGGACGGCTTATTGTGCCGCAAAGCATGGCTTAATAGGATATAGTGATGCATTGAGAAGTGAGATTGCCGGGCAGGGGATAGGCGTGCTTGTCGTCGCGCCCGGTTCAGTTCGGACCAATGTCTCGCGCAACGCGTTGAACGCCGACGGATCTGTTCGGGGCAGTAGCGACGCCGCAATCGACAATGGCATTGATCCTGCTGTTGTTGCGCGCACCATTTGGGATGCGGTGGCAGATGGCAAACGGGAAATCGTAATTGCCGAGGGAATGGAGGCCAGCATTCCGGTGTTGCGTGCCCATGACCCGGAAAAGCTCTTCGATATGGTCGAGGCTATGGTCGCCGGCGGCTATGCCCAAAAGCTGGCAGCGCAGCCTTAGAATTGATCTAATGGATGTTTAATTGCGTCCGGCTCTAAGCGCTGCACCGGCCGCGAAAGGTGACAGTGCGGCTATAGCGACGGCGGTCGCCGCAAGGAGCTGCATGGCATTGCCCGGGTCATCCGACAATGTACCTGCTCCAAAAATGAGTATCGGTATTGCCAAAGGAATAAGCAACAACCCACCTAATGCGCTCGCCCCGTTTAACCCTGCGGTGAGAGCTGAAATCGTGACGGCTAGCCCTGATAGCGCAGGCAAGGCAAAAGCAAGCCCGATGAGCAACGTCTGCAGCTTTGATTCAGGCAAGCCTATCAATGCTGACGCTATGATCGTGGCCAATAACAGGGGAACCGCAAACGCGACCCATTGGCCGACAATTTTGACCACAGCTATCAATTCATCGGACCAGCCACGAATGTACAATTGATCCAAAACCCCGCTTTGACGATCAGGCAAAATCAACCGCTCAACAGGTAAGAGCGTTGAAAGCAACGCGGCGATCCACAAAATACCGCCGCCGGTGCGTGCGAGCAAAGCCTTGTCGGGGCCTGTGACAAAAGGGAAAAGCGTTGCAACCGCGAGGTAAAAGATAACAGGCAACCATATGCCGCCCCCTATCCATGCAAGCCGGATTTCACGAACGACCAATTCCACAAATTTTTTCACGCCGCATGCACCGGACGGTCAAGCACTACGCTTTGTGATACGTTGATAGAAGGTGACTGATGCGCGGCGAGTAATGTGACACCGCCTGCGTTCGAATGTTTGACAATGGCCGCATCCAAATGTGCACTGCTTGCGCTATCCAATCCGTTATACGGCTCGTCGAGCAACCAAATCGATGCTTTCGACGCCAATATCCGCGCCAGCCCGGCACGCTTCCGCTGGCCAGTCGATAAATAACGGACCGGCACTTCTGATAAGGATATTATGTCCATTGCGGTCATTGACTCAACACAGTCTTGCGGCGTTGCATTGTCAAGAAACGCCCAAAATTGCAGTGCTTTGGAAAGCGGTAGGTTGGATTCAAGGGCGAGATTTTCGTCGGATAAAGCCACAGTCCCCAAGATATCAACCGACCCTGAATGAACATCCAAAAGACCTGCGATCGTCCGCAATAATGTAGATTTACCGCACCCGTTAGCACCTCTGATCCACACAATATCGCCGTCCCCTGCGGCGAGATTTATCGCATTCAGCACAAACCGGTTGCCGCGAAAGACCGCTACATTTTTAAGATGGAGGGATGACAGGTGGGCTTGACGGGAAGTCATGCGCCGACATAGGCATGAATTATACGAATTGCAAAACCGGGATGATATAATGGCACTGCGAAGTCTGGATGATACTGAAAGGACTGCGGCGCTAAGCCACTTGCCCAAATGGACCTATGATGCAGATTCCAAGGGAATCCGCAGAGAGTTGCTGTTTTCAGATTTTGCCGAGGCGTTCGGTTTCATGGCGCGCGTTGCTATTTTGGCCGAAAAAGCCGACCATCATCCGGAATGGTTTAACGTCTATAACCGTGTTGAAATTCTTCTGACAACCCACGACGCCGGTGGGCTGTCCCAACGGGATATTTCAATGGCCGCTCTGATTGATCAGATTACGTCTTAGGTTGGACAATATCCCCGATCCCCTCCATCAGCCCCAATGACTTTCTGAGCCGGCCCGGAAACCATCGTGCGGAAAAAGCCAGTTGCTTGGCCATCTTGTTGACGGTCGTATGCACCTTGTCGCCATGAATTGCGTTCCAGGCCGCCGGGCCGATGATGGAAACTGGGCTGACTTCGATACCGGCGGACTGGAGCTTGTCTTTGCCGGACATATTACTGCCCGCATCAACCGCACCGATTATATTTGTATCGATAAATCCGGGCATCAGGCTGCGTGATTTAATGCCCAAATGCCGCCATTCGATGTCATGTGCTTCGGCAAGACCGCGCACGGCGAATTTGGTTGCGCTGTATACACTCAGGCCTGCTGACCCGTAAATGCCGGCTGCAGAGCTGGTGTATAGTACGCATGCGTCGGGCGTATTCTTCAATAAATCAAAGCAAGCGCGCGTGCCGCTGATAACGCCGGTCAGGTTGATTGCGATCATCCTGTCGATCTCTTCGTCGGTCATATTCTGAATCGGGCCGCCGGTCCCGATTCCGGCGTTGTTGAACAAAACAGTCATTTGGCCGCCGGTGTGCTTGGCGAAATCAGCAACTGCCTTTTTCCATTGCGCGCGATCCGTGACATCGAGCTTATGGGAAGACGACATACCGGGGGGCAGCAATTTTTCGGTTTCGGCAAGTCCTGCCATATTCACGTCAGCGAGACCGACAAACCAGCCGATATTGGCAAAATATCGAGCAACTTCGCGGCCCAGACCGGATGCGGCTCCGGTGATAAAAATGCTTTTCTGTTGTTCAGCCATATCGTCGACTCTCTCCCGTTTACACTATTGTCAGCGACATCAATTTGACGTTCGCGTCAACAGTTTCTTGCCGTCGCCATAAAGGCTGGATAAATCCGGCGCACTTAAGGAGTAGATATGTTTCGCATTTTCCCCCTGCTTTTCGTTCTTTTTGCCAGCCTGAACCCGGTCGCAGCCAAGGCGGAGGTTATCGCAACTTTCTATAGCCATGATTTTGGCGACCATTTCCCGCACGCGTTCGTGAAGCTGAAGGGCAGGGTTGATTCGACCGGTGAGCAGGTGGATACCAATTATGGGTTTACCGCCGTCAGCGTATCGCCTGCAATTTTGATGGGTTCGGTCAAGGGCATGGTCGAAACCAAGGATCAAAAATATATTGCAAGCAGCAACCCGCATTTTTCGGTGCGTCTGTCGGATAGCGAATATGCGAAATTGGTGGCTATGGTTGTTAAATGGCGGAACATTCCCGGGAACAGCTATAGCCTGAATAAGCGCAATTGCGTCCATTTTGCGATGGAAGCCGCGGCGTTACTCGGGTTGAACGTCAACCGGCGGAGCAAGCTGTTCAAAAAGCCCAAGAGCTTCATCCTCGAAATGATGAAGCTCAATCCCGGGTTGAAGCTGTAGGTCCTGACCCTAAATCGCTTGAAAGCCTTTGGCGTAGATGTGCCAGGTGAATATTGCGGCAGCACCGCGATGGGGGCGCCATTTTTCGGCCAGTGTGCGGATTTCTTTTTCAGAAGGTCTGGCATCGAGCTTTAACAGACGACCAACACCCTCTTGAACGGCAAGGTCGCCAGCTGGCCATATATCGACCCGACCTTCTGCAAACAGCAAATAAATCTCTGCCGACCAGCGGCCTATACCTTTGACTTTCGTCAAATAAGATATGGCGTCCTCGTCATCCGAAGGCAGCGTTTCAAGCGGAAGTTCGCCCGATAACACCAATTCGGCCAACGACCGTGCATAGCCCTGTTTCTGCCGGCTTAAACCGCAACTTCGTAGGGCGTCGAAATCCTGTTCAATCAACTTTTGGGCAGAGCATCCTTCACCGAGCAACAATTCAAGCTTGTTCCAAACCGAGGCCGCCGCCGCGACACTCACTTGCTGGCCCACAATAGTGCGAAGCAAAGTGGTATAGCCCGGTTCGCGAATGCGCGCTTCGGGATAACCGGTTGCTTCAATTGCATCGGCAAAGCGCGGTTCAATTATGGCGAGAGCATCGAGAGATGCTTTCAGTTTGGATGCAGATATTCCCATTATCGTGCAAGCTTCAACAAGGCCATGGGTGCTCCGTATAAAGCTGGTCCAATGTCCCAGCTCAGGGTTTGCATTCCTCCGTCCGCTTCCTCGGGGCCATCCTCGCTGTTGTTGGCAAGGATACGCGCATCGGTGGTCAACGTGAAGCGCCCTTTGATTGCAATGGGTTCTGCGGGCATTTTATCGGCGCCGCTTTTGCCAAACAGGCCGCTCGCCATTGTTCCCATGCCGATGATGGAACTCAACGACATTTCTGGATCGGAGCGAAATGCCGGGGCTTCAACCCTGAGGCGACCATTGTCCCAACGGGTAATATGGATCATCGGTTCACCAAGGGCATAGCGCGGAATAACGGGAAAGGCATAGTCATCCGCCAGTTTTCCGCTGGTGCTATAGTCGACCATGAATACGCCGTTGCCGAGATGTTCAACCTTATGCCACGCGGCAAGCCGTTCGACTTCGCGGGTAAATCTTTTGACGGTTTCCGGGTTTTGAGGATCAATCCCGCCCAACATCATTTCAGCCATCTTGCGGCCTTGTTCATCACGCTTCTTTTTTTCGGTTTGCTCTATGTCCCAAGCGGATTTCTGTTGCTTGACTTCGTCGGGTGTACATTCGCGTTCGCTGCTGTTCCAGCTTTGGGCGGCGGCGGCGGTATCCATGGTTTCTTCAATAGGGCCATTTGCTTGCGGGGTAGCGGAATCTTGAAATCCGGACGCAACGGACCGCCAATGGGTTGAAGGCAAGAGAGCGAATGTTGAGTTGCCCAACACAGCAACATCGTCCCGCTCAACCTCGGTTTTCATCGTCTCGCTATTCTCTTCTGCAGGTTCGATCGCGTCGTTCCAGCATATCGCTTTGAATTCCGTGCTGCCCTTATTCCCGAGCAAATCTTCATTCAGCAAATTGGCGAGCCCGACGAGCTGTATTTGCCCCTTATAGGAAAAACTGAAATCGCCGTTTTCGCGCACGGTCATCGATGAGGCAAATTCCCCCGGGAGAATCAGGCAGCCGCTGAGGGCGAAAAAAGCGATCGCCGAAATCGCAGCTTTCGTCACATTTTGAGCCAGTTTATTTCCCATCGCGATTCCCCTTCGCTTTTATCCCAGGCGCACCGTAGCTGCGTAAAGAGCAATCGCAGCGGCGTTTGACACATTAAGCGACTCCATCTGCTCACTGATTGGCAGTTTTGCCAGTTGGTCGCAATGTTCCTCGATATTTTGCCTCATACCGTCGCCTTCAGCGCCCAGAACCAACGCATTGCGACCCGGCGTCAACGCTTGGTCAAGCGTTGCGGTCGCGTGGCCGGAAAGGCCGATGCGCCAATATCCGGCTTCGGCAATTTCTTCCAACGCACGGGCAAGGTTAACAACTCGCACCCAAGGTGTAATTTCAATCCCGCCCGATGCCGCTTTTGCCAATGCGCCCGATTCGGGGGGTGCGTGCCGGTCCTGGGTTATCACGGCGACCGCATTGAACGCCGCCGCGGTGCGGAAAATTGCGCCGACATTATGGGGGTCGGTGACCTGATCCAAAATAAGCAAAGGCCGCTTGTCATCCTCGTCCACCGCAAGGGCATCGGTTAGCCACACATCTTCGAGCGGCGCGACTTCAAGCACCAATCCCTGGTGCGGGGCGTCCTTTGGCACAAAACGGGCAAGGTCGGCGACCTCGGCAAATTGAACGGACAAACCGTCAGGAATGACGATTTTGTCGATCTCGTCACGCGTTCCCCACAGCTTTATGAGTCGCCGTTCCGGATTGTCCAGTGCGGCATAGACGGCATGACGGCCGTAGAATTTGGGATTGCCACTAACAGAGGCTGCGCCACGACGACGGTGGCTTTTATGGGTAGACATGTTCTGGGTTCGATCCAAATAAAAAGCGTTAAGTTCAGCCCCTTTCCCACTTGAGGCATTGACAGGCAAGTGCCGTTTCGCCATTGGGCTGCTTCCTTAGCGGGACCGGCCCTTATGTTTACACATCAAGACCCGCTAAAGACGTGGACAGGTGGCCGAGTGGTTAAAGGCAGCAGACTGTAAATCTGCCCGGTTTTCCGTACGCTGGTTCGAATCCAGCCCTGTCCACCAATTTCCTTATCGCAAAAACTCGCTCGACTCCGAAAAAAGCTTAGCTTACCAATGGATAAATGCCCGTACAGGTTCGCGCTATATCGTTGCTACCCGCTTGAAATCGCGCTATGGTGTGGGAGTAAATTGTGGGAGCGAGCCTTTACTCCCACATACGTCTGCTGCGGTGAAGGCCGTCAAAATGTGGGAGTGAGCAATGGGCAAATTGACGGCGTTGACGCTTAAATCCGCGCTATCGAGTCCGGGAAGCCATAGCGACGGCGACGGGCTGATCCTAAAAGTTGACAAACGCGGAGGGGCTTATTGGCTTTGCCGGTTGCAGCGTGATGGGAAGCGGCAAGATATTGGGCTTGGCAGCGCGAAGCTGCTGACGCTAGCCAAGGCTCGCGATAAAGCGAAGGATGTGCGAACGGCAATGAAGGTGGAACGGCGTGACGTTCTGGCGGAGCGCCGTGATGAGAAGGCCGCTAAAGTTACATTTCGCGAAGCTGCCACGACCTATCATGCGGAAAACAAGGCTGGTTGGAAAAGTGAGGTTTATGCCCGTCAATGGCTGGCTAGTTTAGAAAACTATGCGTTTCCTAAATTGGGCAGCTATCCGACCGGTGGTATTGTCGCTTCCGATATTATTTCGGCGCTAACGCCGATATGGCAGGAAATTCCGGAAACGGCGCGTCAAGTCCGCAATCGTATATGCGCGGTGCTGGATTATGCCCATGCTAAGGGGTGGCGATCAACTGAAGCGCCATCGGGCAGCGGCAGTCTTAAAGCAGGGCGCGGACTACCTAGACAGGTCAAAGAGCGCGAAAACCGCAAAGCCATGCCTTACATCGCGGTGCCTGCGTTCATCACTGCTCTACAACGCAAGCCATCCTACGGGCGGCTCGCTTTGGAACTGCTAATCCTGACCGGTGTGCGCTCGCAAGAGGTTCGACTGTCAACATGGTCCGAATTTGACCTTGAAGTTCGTCTATGGACCGTTCCAGCCGGTCATATGAAGCGTGCCAAGGCGCACATGATTCCGCTATGTGACGAGGCCTTAATGGTGTTGTCAAAAGCGGCAGCTTTAAGGTTGGCTGGAACTGATATTGTTTTTCCCGGTGTTGCCGGAAACCCGATGAGCGACATGACGCTGTTGAAGGTGTTGCGCGACGCCAGCGAACCTTATCACGTCCACGGCTTCCGGTCTGCATTAACCGATTGGGCCGCGAATGAGGGCCATCCGGACGCCGTGGTTGAAGCCGCGCTTGCGCACAAGACGCCCGATGCGGTGCAAGCTGCCTATCGCCGCACAACTTACCTTGGAACGCCAGCCCAGCCGGGAGCGCGTGTGAAGTTGATGGCTGATTGGGGGCGCTATTGCGCCAGCAACGCGGGTTGCGCGGTGGTTGTGCCGATCGCAAATGTTAGAGCCGCCAAGTGAACAGCAGTACGAAGCCTCCAAATGGGCGCACGCCCTCGCCGCCGACAGGGGAGATTGTCGTTCACCCAAGAAAAGGATTGCTCGAACGGCAGGCAAAAACAGCGAGCCGGGTCGCTGCCTTCGACGAATTGCACAAACAGTTAGCCGTCGCCACGGAAGTGTTTCTCAGTTTAGGCGACGGCGGACGTGAGGGAGTTTACGCCACCACAGAGGCATTACTCGAGTATTTAAAGGGCCAGGGCATACCCGATGCCGCGCTTTGGCCTCTTATCCCTGTGCAAACGGCAATTGTTGATGCGGATCGTGGCACGGCGAGTCGGTTATTTACTCCTAGTCGGACAAGAAAAGGTGGAAAACCGCCTGTGTCTGACATGCAGCGTGCGTTTGACGGACAAAAAGCCATCGTAATGGAATGCTGTGTTGAGCATTTTCGGAATGCTAAATCGCGCCCGTATATTCGGCCCGCCGCTCAGCTAGCAGCAAAGTTAATCAATGATTCTGATTGGCCGGTAAGGGTTTCTGCGAGGGAGTTAGAAGAGCTTCGCGAACGAATTTCTCAGAGTCCCAAAAAATCCATAGATCGAGCGTTTGTTGATGCTGCCCTCAAAACTGCAACGCTAAAAGCACGCCCGTTGGAATGGGCCAAGGCTTTGCTAAATTCGGATTGGGTTAACCCACCTTCTAAAAATTCTGCCTAACCCTCGCTGTTATCCAGAACAAGTTCATTGTTGATGTCCTTCGTGGCCGGACAATCCTGCTCCGGCACATACGGAGACTAACGGTATGCAACCTATTCTATGTTCTCAGGCCGAAGCGGGCAAAATGCTTGCTATCGGCAAAACCAAACTGAGTGAGCTGATTTCAGAGGGCCAACTTGAAACTGTCCGCATCGGGACGCGGCGGCTTGTGAAAATATCCAGCTTGAAGAGGCTGGCTGGCATCGACACCGAATGTGGCGGGGAGGCGTGAGCAATGTTTCAAAAAATCGCGCATCTAGCGCCCTCGGTGTTTTCCTTCTGCGAGAAGGCCAGAAAAAATGGATCCAGCAATCTAGCTATCCAGCAACAAATTCCCTTGAAAGATCGGTTGGCAGATATTTTTCCGCCGCCTCAAGAGGTGCAATCACTCACCAGCAGTGAAGCTTCTAGCTTCAGGATTCGGCAATCCATGCCGCTGCCAAGCGGTATTACTACATTAAGTAGTTACCCGCGCGCGCGCGAAAGAATGAAAACGCGTTTCAATCTAGCGGAAAGCACCCTCAATCAAGCAAAACGAAGGGGGAATATGTCATGAAATCGCTGACTATACTCTCTGCCAAGTATCGAATTTCAACAAATTTGCTGAAACGTCTTTTTGACGGAGAAGGGTTTGATTACGATGATGACGGCTTTGAGATCGAAAGATGCCACCAAAAAGCACTTAACGAAATTGCCCGTAAAAGAATTTCACCGTATGTGCTAGCCTATGCACTGTGGTGCCGTGAAATGGTAGGGCCAGATGAAATGTTTGTGCGCTACGACAATATTGTGGCTGTAGCTGACGCTAGGGGCTTTTGCCTTCAGGAAGCGATTTCAGATATCTATCCAAAGAATATTTACGGTGATCGCCTATTGTCGGCGCAAAATTGGCTTGATCGGGCAACAGCAACCCCATTTGATCGCGATGCGGTTGAGCGTATCGCGCGTTGGTGCAGGCTAGTTTTAACCACTGCTCCGCCATTCAGTCTGGAATATCCATTCTTGGCGACGCGTCTGCTGTTTTCATTGCCTTTACAGGAGATGCCAAATTATCCGAAAAAAGTTCAGCGCGCACTAAATTTTGCGGTTCATTACGGCTTTCTGGACGGCTGTTTTACGTTGCAAAAAGATCGGGATGGAACTGAACGAAAATTCTTTCACCGACCTAAGTTTGACCTTTAGGCGGAGAAAACATTCGAACGCCAAGCACTACAATAGGGCATCCGACGGAAACAACAAAATCGATTGACGTTCGTCTCTCGGGCGGTGCAATCAATGAATCTATTGATTGATGTAAACAGGGGACGAGGATGGCCGCGGGGGTAGACGACTTAGCGATAAATTTAGTCGCATCAGCAATGTTTGAAGGAATTCGTCGCCCCATACAAACTTTGCGCAGTCATGATGTTCGCAGACAGGAAATCATAAGCGCAATCGAAGGAAAATCGGGTACTCCTGCCGCGGAAAAGCGAACTGACGGCGCATTTGACGATTTGGTTCGTGTCCTTGGGAACAAATATGGGGAGTACACACATCAAGTTGATAGATTTCTTCTAGAGCTTCGAACCAGCGCTGTCCCTTCTGCGTTGTATGGATCGATTGTAGCTGGAAAATCGGCAGAATTTATTAGGCCAGCTTTTGATAGCATTTATACAACGTTTTCGCCGTTGCCATTCACAATGGTGGCGCTCTTCGATGCACTCTCGGCTGCGATCCGCGCTCGCATTGATACTGCATCCTCGGACCCCATGCTGATGGAAGTGATCCGAGCGAGTTCTGACGAACTTCGTCACGAGATTATCGAAATTTCCGAAGCGCTCAATAAAGCAGGGCGAAGCCAGCCTCTAACTTCCGAACAATTTTTAGATATACGGTCTCGCGTTGCACGCTCGATTGAAACTGAACACCGTGATCTGCCCGTTGAAACCGACCGGGGAACGCGCCGGGTCAATATCAGTAAGCTAGTAATACCGGCGCGACTTAGTCCAGTCAGTAGCCACGCTCTTACAGGAGGGGGGGCACGTCCCGACAGCGCAACGATACCTCTTAGCGATTTCCGGCGTGGATTGCATCGTGGCGTAGTTTTAGGCGATCCAGGGGGAGGGAAATCAACGCTAACTCAGCTTGTTTGTTACGAAATGGCCCGTAGCCTAAACCTCGATGTTCTCGGTAATCCTAAACATATCGACGATCGAGACTTACGCCTCCCGCTTCGAATTGTGGTACGTACTCTTGATCGAATACAGCGATCAACAGCAGGATATACTGTCCTCGACTATCTTCGCGATGAAATAAAAATCATCCTAGACAACGATGGAGAAATTGCTGAGAGGTTCCTCATCCAAGTTTTGACAACTGGTAAGGCAATCCTTCTATTTGACGGATTAGATGAGATTTTGGAGGTCAGCCGACGCCGGCAAATGACCACCTACATTGAGCAGTTTATCAATAACTATGCCGCTTGTCCGGCGCTGGTTACATCGCGTATTGTCGGATATAACGACGCCCCACTTTCTGACGAATTTGGGGTCTTTCTTTTGGCCAAGCTACAGTCGGACGAAATTCAAAAATACGCGGAAAAGCTAATTAAAGCTATATCGAGCGCAGGAGCTAAGTCAAAGGACCGTGCGATTTCGTTTGTAAAGCAGACGGAAGCCACTGCATCTGATTTGCGCGAGAACCCGCTTCTATTGGGTCTAATGGTGTATATTTTTATGGAACGCGGTGATGTTCCGGATAATCGGCCAGCGATATATCAGGCGTGCTCCCAACTTCTCTTCATGAAATGGGACCAACGACGAGAAATCCTGTTCGAGTACCCGGACGATTTTGAACTTCTAGACTTGTTTGGTTTTCTTGCCGTAAAGATATTTGGGGATCCTGACGTCGAAGATGGGGTCTCTGACAAGTGGTTGCTTGGACATGTTCGAAAATTCTTTTTCGACTGGTACCGCGATCAGGCAAAAGCGACATCAGCTGCTAAAGCATTAGTGACTTTTGTTACAGGTCGTGCCTGGGTGATGTGCGATGTGGGTCCGAACATTTACAAATTCACTCACCGAACGTTTCTCGAATATTTTGTGGCCCGACGCCTTGAATCCGAAAGCGAGAGCGTCGGACGACTCTTGGAGACACTATATCCAAAGATTATTGCAGGCGAATGGGACGTCGTAAGTCATCTCGCATTACAGATAGCGTCGGGTAACGGACCGAAAGCGGGAAAAGCGGTCGAGGCTCTTCATATCCTTTTGGATACTAACGGTCGCACATCGGACGAGGAATTCAACCTTCTAGTGTTTTCAGCGCGAGCGTTGGAGTACCTGGCTATCTCAGAGACCAGGTTCGAAACCTTCTCCCAGGCCATAATGGACCGCGCAAGCGACTTAGCCGGCACAGCGAGCGCTGCTGGCATCGCAGTTTATTCGACGCTTCTCGCTCGATCAAAGAAAAAATCACTAGTTCACGAACTAATGTACGCAGATATCGAAAAAAAGCTAGGTTCCGGTTCCGCCCAAAGTAAGCGGTTCGCTCGGCTTCTGATGGGAGCTCAAGATTTAGGATACTTTCGATATTTTGGCGGCGCTCCGATGGGGGCCCTGCCAGACTACTCAGCGCTCAGTCACTTGACAGCACCACTTCGTCCTAAATTTAGGATCAAGTTTTTGGCCGACGCTCTTTCCGACGTAGATACAGCCCGAATCTATCTTTTGACTTATGCTGCCGATTACGAGCGTCTTTGGGAACAACATGGGGCAGAGCTGTTGTTCTTCCGTGGGGAAGATCATGCTCCTGAATCATACGGGGGTATCCGTCATCTCATATTGGAACAGGTTTTTGAGAACCTCATGGAAAAGGGGGGAGATGATAACGAAGAGCGTAGGGAGTTTGTAGCATTGGTTGCTGCCAAGGCTATGAATGGCGGCGTACCCCTACGTGCGACGGTTCCTCAAAGTGTATGGGCGATTAGGAATTCCACCGAAATGGGCGAATTTCTGGTGCGGCGGGCTTATCAAACCTCAACGGATTTTGGACATGCACGTACTAAAGCGTTGAAGAAGTATTCAGTTACCTGGCGCGACGCGTTCGCGATGTTTTTGACGGTTCTCGAGTTCGACTCATCCTATTGGTCAAAAAAAGCAAACGCTCGGTATGGGGCTGCGGGGGAGGAGTTTAAGCGAGGGTGGATTGTAGAAGAGTTGATTCCACACGACTACTTTTTGGAAATGCTCGTGAAGGCGGACCAGATTTCTGGTGGTAACATCTTCGACGATTGGGGAGCTGCGAGAGTGGCCTTCTTACGAGCTGGTGATCCCTCCACCGTGGAGGCCGTAAACGAATAATCCGATTACCGCAAACTCGCTTGGATTTTGCAAAGCTGGGAATGACTAACCGCATTATGAGGGTGCGTTGGAGACCATTGAAGGCCATGAATGAGGTCGGCTAAATCCCGTTTCAGTAAACTCGACGAGTAGCTGCATCGATTTGCCTGAAATATTTGGCTGGTACCGCTGATGAGGTTAAATTCAGTTTCAAATTATGACGTTACGGAACATTTAGATAAATAATGGTGTCTGGCTCGAATAAGCAGCTGACTGGCCGTTTAGCGTCACCTACGAAGGCATCCCCCCGGGGCGAGGTAGCTATTGAGAGGGCCCCTTTTGCTCAATAATCTGCCTCATCCATAGCGCACTGAGGGAGGGAATGTGGGAGTAGTACTGGCCATGTATAAATTATCTATTATTTATATACTCTTGATGTACTAGTACTATTCAAGCCCTGCCACCAATTACCATCTAACTATTTGGAATACCAAAATTATATTTTGGAATTCCGGGCTTGCCCCTGCATTGTTGTAATAGATTGGTGCATTAACTTACGGCAGCATTCGTGAGAAAAGTCACCGGAAGCAGAATTTCCGGATACGACAACATGACGGTCGTTATGGCTCAACTCTTCCCATGAGCCTCCATCCCCATAGGCTGAGCGCCAACATCGCGGCGTTTGCTCCAAAATCCAGAGCCAACCAGCGATTGAAGATCGGCACTTCAAAAACAAACCAATAGTTGAACCAGAAAAACGGTAAAAGCGCGATGGCGTAGACCATAAATGTCTTACGCTGCCATTGGCTGAACCAAATGAACAGGCCGCCAAGAATGGCCTGAGCACCAAAGCAACCAATGAATAGTGCACTTGTTGCACTGAGATGCTGGTAATCTGGAGTGACAGTAAGGCGCTCAACCATTCTCGGTGCGAGTAAACACCAACCGCCAAGAATGAAGTAGGGTAGCGCGATCAAGCGTTGGATGTGAAGTGGATGCATGACTGAACGCTCCGACTTTTTTGACGTGACTTTGCGCTAGCATGATTTGTGAAATGAAGGAAGGCGAGCCATCCCTCGCGCGAACCAATCCCCCTCCCGCATGCGGGAGGGGGGTAAAGTGCCAAACCCCGCACCCTTACCGTCACCCTGAACTCCCAACCAACGTCACCCTGAACCAAGTTCAGGGTGACGATTATGTTTAAGGCGGGAGTGAAGTCCCCCTCCCGCGTGCGGGAGGGGTTAGGGGGAGGGCGGCGTGCCGCAGGCGCGCCGTGGGGCGGTTCCGATTCACCCTCCCCCAGCCCCTCCCGCAAGCGGGAGGGGAGTAAGGTGCGCGATCTCCCCCTTGCCCCTGAACTGAAGGCTGCCGGAGGGCAATGAGAGAGGATGGATGATATCTCGAAATCCGAAAACTGTCTGCCAGAGCAAGTATTTTACCCGGATGTTATTGACAATAATTATATCCGGATATAATGTCGGCGCTTCTCAGTTGGGAGCAACAATATGGCGTCCAGTTTTACCGCATTCCTCGCAGGAAGGCAGATCGCGTCAGGTGAGCGCGATGAAGTAGCACAAAGCATCAATCAGCAACTTTTAGAGCAAGATGGCGCAGTGCTGGTGTTTGAAGATGGTTCAGGCCGGATCACCGACATTGATTATCGGGACACCGCACCGCGCAGTGCGGGTCGGCCGAAGCTGGGTGTGCAAGCGCGCGAAGTAACGCTTCTTCCCCGGCATTGGGAGTGGCTGTCCGAACAGCCGGGCGGTGCATCTGCTGTCTTGAGGCGGCTGGTTGAGGACGCACGCCGCAAAGGTCGGACAGATCGGGAGTGCCGGGACGCCGTTTACCGCTTCATGCAAGCCGCATGTGGAGACATGCCGGGCTATGAAGAGGCGCTTCGTGCGCTTTACTCTGCACGTGACGACGAATTTTTCGCAGCCGTTGACCAATGGCCCGAAGACCTTGGCCGCTATATTCGCAAACTGCTAACCTCCGACGGGGATGGGCGCCTCCGAAACGGGGCATAACGCCATCTGCGTTCAGGGTTTATTTTGATGTTGTGTCATGAACGGCGTAGCACCGATATTGGTTAGGATATTGAGAAAGCTTCCATCTTTAGCGCCTTTTCGGGAATTTTGGACCGTCTCCCCACATCTATCAAGCGCTTCCGCGTTGTAATAATCGAACAGGAACCGGGGACGTATCGGGTTCATTCCCGTTCAAAACCGCGACCAGTGCCTCTACCAGCATTTCACCGGCCCGATAATAATCTTGTTTGATAGTGGACAGCGGGGGTTGGGCGTAGCCACCAATCGCTATTCCATCAAAGCCGATAACGCGAACGTCCTTACCTGGAATGACACCATTTTCATCTAACGCACGCATCGCGCCCAAGGCGATGAAGTCATTGGCGCAAAAAAGGCCATCAAATTTTACCTGTTCGCGAAGTAACGCGCATACGGCTTCATATCCTTGCTCTTCGCGGACGGCATTCTCGGGAAGGGGAGGGCAGATAGCTTGCAAATCGATTTCCCGCATGATGTTGCGATACGCGATGATCCGGTCCTGAAATTGCGGCTGCTCGCTCTCGCTCGGCCCGATATAGGCGATTGAAGTGCATCCACAGGCACGCAAATGTTCGATCGCGAGCCGGGTGCCTTGTGCATTATCACTTTTAATCGAAATCAGATCCTGTTTGCTGGCACCCCAGCAAATCATCGGCGTTTTATGTTTGGAATATTCGCCGAAATACTGCCAGCCCTCGATATTCTGGCCGCTGCCTATCACGATCAGGCCGTCGGCCTGACGGCTGCCGGTGTAGTTGGCGAAAAAGTTCGCTGGATTATCTTGAAATGAAACTATCAGATTATATCCGCGTTCGGAGGCGGAGGCAGCGATACAACCCAGTAAGGACAAGTAAAACGGGTTGATATTTGCCTTGTTTTCACCCCGTCGGCACAAAATTACCAAAGCGATTGAAAATGTTTGTTGCATGCGAAGGCGCAGGGCATTGTGGTCAACTGAATAATTGAGTTCGTTTGCCAATGCGACAATACGAGCTCTTGTGTCTTCGTTGACCTTTTTATCACCACGCAACGCGCGCGATACTGTGGGTTGAGACACCCCCAGCATCGCCGCGATCTGATGCGCTGTTATCCGCCCCTCTTTTCCCATTGGGGTGCGGTTAGCATTGCGGCGTTCCGAAGTCACGCGGCTAGCGCGGTTTCCGGTGCAACAAATTCCAGGTTCAAACTGTCGGCTACGGCCTTGCTGGTGACTTTGCCCTGATGGACGTTTAGGCCCGCCAACAGCCCGCGTCCGGTTTCGGAAAGAGAGTGCAGCGCGCCTACACCCTTTTCAGCCAACGCCAATCCATAAGGCAAAGTAGCGTTGTTAAGCGCGGCAGCACTGGTTTGCGGCACGGCGCCCGGCATATTTGCGACGCAATAATGGATGATGCCATCGACCACATATGTCGGTTCGGCATGGGTAGTTGCCTTTGATGTTTCAAAGCAACCGCCTTGGTCAATTGCAACGTCGACCAGAACAGAACCAGGCTTCATATGTTTCAGCATGGCACGGGTAACAAGCTTGGGTGCGCTTGCCCCCGGAATAAGCACAGCGCCGATAACTGCATCGGCAATGCTGATTTCATGGTCGATTGTTTCCAGCGTCGAATAACGGGTCCGCACCCGTCCTTGAAACAATTCGTCCAGTTCGCGCAATCGGGGGATGGAGCGGTCAACAACAGTTACCTCAGCACCGAGGCCAACAGCCATTCGCGCAGCGTGCGTTCCGACCACGCCGCCTCCGATGACACATACACGTCCTGCCGGAACGCCAGGAACGCCGCCCAACAATATACCTGCGCCGCCTTCACTCCTGCGCATAGCCTCACCGGCCGCTTCAATTGCGAGCCGACCTGCCACTTCGCTCATGGGGGCAAGAAGGGGCAGGGTGCCCTTGTCATCGGTTACTGTTTCGTAGGCTATGGCCGTGCAACCGCTTGCAATCAGGCCCTTCGCTTGCTCGGGGTCCGGGGCAAGGTGAAGATAGGTAAACAGCAACTGGTCCGGGCGAAGTTGCACCCATTCCGACGGCTGGGGTTCTTTGACCTTTACGATCATGTCGCATCCGGCGAATATCTCGGCCGCTGTCGACGCGATTTCCGCGCCAGCGGCGCGATAGGCGTCGTCGGTCGCCATAATTCCTGCGCCTGCGCCGGATTGCACAACAACCTGATGCCCGCGTGCCACATATTCGCGCACCGCTCCGGGGGTTAGGCCAACCCGATATTCATGTACTTTGATTTCGCTTGGAACGCCTACACGCATTGCTCTTCTCCTGATCGAGTCTCTGATATGGAGAAATAGCACTGTCGTTGTGCCGATAATCCGCAAAGATTCGACAAGTTTTCATATTTGACGCATATAATCTGCGTACATTGTTATAAAGGTGACCAAAATATGCAACTTGATCGCGCTGACCGCAAATTGCTCCGCGCTTTAGTCGTAAACGGCCGCGCAACACAGCAAGAGCTCGGCGATGCCGCGGGGCTATCACCAAGTGCGGCGGCGCGGCGACAAAAGGCGTTGGAAGATGCAGGCATATTGCGCGGATATCGCGCAGATGTGAACCTGCGTAAACTAGGGATGGGTGCAACAGTCATGGTAACGATCACGCTTGATAGCCAAAGCGAAGAAGCGATGGCGGCGTTTGAATCGGCTGTTGCGGATAGCCCGTCGATTATCCGATGCCATCTTATGAGTGGACGCAATGACTATCTTGTGGTCGTTCGCGCCTCTTCCATTGAAGATTATGAGGTTATTCACCGTCAGGAAATAGCGCGATTGCCCCGGGTTGCCCGGATTGAAACGGCATTTGCGCTGCGCGAAGTCGTGAATCGCACGGTGCCGCCAAGGTTGTTGCTGTAAAAGCGATATAATGATTTGCAGCGTAGTAATAAAGCGACGGACAATGCAAATTTATCGATAAAATGTCGTTAATATTTTATTGATGATAATTCCATCCTATAAATTGTAAAATACCTATCCTAATATCGGAACATCGATTTCCAACTAATCATGGTTGGTTCGATGTAATTTGAATCAAATTTACTGAATAATCTATTCGAATCACGGGTCGCGACGCGTGATATGCAGGCGCGTGGCTATTGTGCCGATCCTGCTTCGGAGAATATTATGAATATAGTTCTATTTTGGAATGGCGTTTTACTTGAATGTTCGCGCCGCGATTTTACGCGTGGTAATGCCAATAGCCAACAGCCGGGCCCAATTAGGACCTCGCGCGCTATGGCGATTGTCCATCTTGCCATTCACGACGCTGTCGCCTTCAAAAACGGCTTTCCGGCTGCGGCGTATCTGAACAAAAAGAATATCGCGCATACCGTTGGTGCACCGCCCGCTGGATCTGTTGATGATATTGTCGGCGGTGCGGCAGTGACAACTTTAAAGGCGATGTATCCCCGATATGCCGATTTTATTGACGATAGTTACGACGGTGGTGACAATGCGCGCTTCAATTACGGTGAAGAGATCGCCAACGCGCTTTTGGTGGCACGATCAAATGATGGTTCGGACGTTATGTTGACCCCGCCTCAGGTCGTTTCGCCTGTTTATGGACAACATCGCGCAGATCCTTTTGCACCAGGTCAACCCCGACTGGGCTTGGCGTGGGGTGATGTGACACGGTTTACAGGTGCCGCGCACCAGCCATTGGACCCATATCCCGGCCAAGGCGCGCCAAGTCTTTTGTCGGACGCGGGTTATAAGGCCGATTATGATGAAGTCGTGCAATATGGTGCCGAAGATCGTCGCAGCCGGACCGCCGAACAAGAACGTGTCGGCGTGTATTGGGCTTATGACGGTGTTATGAACCTTGGCGTGCCGCCGCGCTTATACAATCAGATTGCCCGAAAGATTGTGGCAAGCAAATCACTCAGCGTGGCACGCACGGCCGAAGTTTTTGCCCAGATAAACGTGGCAATGGCAGATGCAGGTATCGATGCGTGGCATTATAAATATCTTTTTGACCTGTGGCGTCCGGTTGTCGGCGTCCGCGCTGAGCCTGCGCCTGATGGAGATCCGTTCTGGTCACCACTGGGTGCCCCGCAAACCAATGTAACGGGACGCTCGACGTTTACGCCGCCATTTCCGGCCTATCCATCGGGCCATGCGACATTCGGGGCGGCGTTGTTCCAATCCCTTCGTTTGTCTCTTGATACCTCATCAACACCGTTAACGACGGCGGAGGTGATGGCCGAAGAAGTTGCGCCCGGCGCGGCAAATGCAGATGAAACTTTTACCTTCGTGTCGGACGAACTCAATGGCATTTCGGTCGATTCAAATGGCTCGGTCCGGCAACTCGCGCCTGTAACATTCACCAATTTCGCCCGTCCGGTTTGGGAAAATTCGGTTAGCCGGATTTATTTGGGCGTGCATTGGCGGTTCGATGGCCTGCCGCGTGATCCGGCGGACAATATTGGCGGAGTTCCGTTAGGCCTCACAATCGGCGAAGAAGTACACGCATTCTTCAACTCAGGCACATCGCTGGGTGGGGCTGTATAAGTTAGAAGGGCGGCTCTTAACAGGGTCGCCCTCTCTCGTTTTGTTTGCGAATAGGACGCCTTATTTCTTGGCCGTCGCCGCTGTGAAAAGCTGTCCAGGACTGTGATGAAATTGTCACAATTGTCAAAAAGGACAAGTCCACCGACATTAAATTGCTTGATTGCAGGCCTCTTTGATGTTTGTGTGCAGTTGCACAATAATGCGCTGGTAAACAAAAATTAACGATAGCGCAGGCAATAGATTTAGCGGGAAGAGAACAGCTTTTGCTGGATGGGAAGCAATTCCCTATTTCCGGCTTGTTTACTAGCGCACCTAAGAAGGGGTATTTTATGCGTAAATCGATTTATAAGATGGCAGCGATCAGCGTTGCGATGGGCGCATTCGCCGCAGCAACACCAGCATTCGCGCAAGAAGCCGAAGAGGAATCCGGTCCAATTACCATTTCCGGCGGCATCACCGGTGTAACTGACTACCGCTTCCGCGGCGTCACTTTGTCCGATAAGGATTTCGCTATCCAACCAACAATAACGGTTAGCCATGAATCCGGTTTTTATGTTGGTGCGTGGGCATCAAATCTGTCCGAAAATACAGGCGATGATATCGAAGTCGATCTGTATGCCGGGTTTTCAGGCGGTGAAGAGCTGACCTATGATATCGGTGCCACTTATTATTTGTACCCCGGTGTCTCCAGCCTTAACTATGTTGAGTTCACTGGAAAGCTGGGTTCGACTTTTGGACCGGCAACGGTCGGCGTTCAATTGTCCTACGTTCCAAGTCAGGACAATACAGGCAACAGCGACAACATTTATTATGGCACAAATGGAACCATAGCTTTGCCTGATTCCCCGATTTCGATCGTGGGCTCGATCGGTGTCGAAGACGGTGCATTTACCGCTGGCAATGAAAAAGTGGATTGGTCGCTTGGTCTTACCGCTGCGGTTTCCGGATTCACGCTTGGCGCATCATATGTCGATACGAACCGCCGTTCGATTTTCGCCTTTGAAGATTCAAAAGCTGGCGTTGTGTTCTCTGTAAACTACGCTTTCTAAGTCCGTTTTACCGGTTCTTCGGAATAATTCGCATGCCGGGCTTGACCTTTCAAGCCCGGCATGTCCTTATCCAGCTTACAGAAAGCTGGTGAAAAACAATGTCTGTCAATCTTGCGAGTTGGATCGCAGAGCATAAAATCGACGAAGTCGAATGCATCGTTCCCGACATAAATGGTGTCCAGCGTGGCAAAGTGTTGCCCGCAAAAAAGTTCCTGTCATCGGTTCGTGACAAGTCGCTCCGTATTCCCGGAAGTGTGTTTATCTGCACTATCGACGGCCATTATCCGGAAGATATCGAAGATGTGTGGGATAAAGACCCCGACAAGATACTGATCGCCGATCCCGATACCATCTGTGTCGCGCCCGGCTTCAAATCGCCGACTGCGTTTGTCATTGCCGATGCGTTTAATGGCGATGGGACCGAAGTTGACTTGGCTCCGCGAACAATATTGAAAAAGGTTCTTGGCCTATACGCGGCAAAGGGGTGGAAACCGATCATCGCGCCCGAAGTTGAATTTTATCTCGTGTCGCAAAATACCGACCCTGATTTTCCTCTCGTTCCGCCCACGGGATCAAGCGGCCGCGCTGAAACCGCAAGCCAGCCTTACGGGCTGGAGGCGATGAACGAATATGAAGACATCATCGACCATATTTACGACAATTGTGAGTTGATGGGGCTGGATATCGATACGATGATCCACGAAATGGGGGCTGCCCAGTTGGAAGTGAATTTCATCCATGGCGACCCGCTCAAATTGGCGGATCAAGTATTCCTGTTCAAACGAGTCGTGCGTGCCGTTGCCAAGCAACATGGCGTTTATGCGACCTTTATGGCGAACCCTATGGCCGGCCAGCCAGGTAGCGCGATGCATATTCACCAATCGGTTGTCGATGCGGAAACCGGAAAGAACTTGTTTTCGAACGCCAACGGTAAAGATAGCGCGATGTTCCGCAGCTATATTGCGGGGTTGGTCAAATTTATGCCGCAGATTTCGCCGCTTTGGGCACCCAACGTCAACAGCTTCCGCCGGATGCGTCCGGACAGCGCGGCGCCAATCAACGTGCAATGGGGAGAGGATAACCGCAGTTGCGGTTTTCGTGTTCCGATTTCCGACAAGGCCAATCGCCGCGTCGAAAACCGGCTGCCGGGTGCGGATTCCAATCCCTATCTGGCAATGGCAGCGTCGCTTGTCTGCGGTTATATCGGTATGGTCGAGCGCATGGTGCCAGCTAAAGCCATTACCGGCAGTGCCTATAACCGCGCGCGTACATTGCCGCGCACTCTTGAGGCAGCGCTTGACCGATTTTCGGCATGCAAGCCGGTGCGGAATTTGCTTGGCGAAGATTTCTTCGAGATTTTCCATGCGGTCAAAGATTATGAACTGTTCAACTACCAATCGGTGGTGAGTAGCTGGGAACGCGAGCATTTGTTGCTGCGGGTATAATCCGGTGACGGTGCGCAGAATCTATATAGACACAGCTCAAGCAGAGGATTTTGCACCTACACCCGACCGGGTTGTAAGTGGCATTCCGCGAGGCGAAACGCGTAACGCCTATGAATCCGCAGATGGCCGAAAATATTTCGGCGAATGGAGTTGCGGGGAGGGGGCATGGCGCGTGTCCTATTCGGAGTGGGAGTATTGCCGCATATTGGAGGGCCAAGTCCGATTGACCGGCGATGACGGCACCGAAATTGAAGCAGGACCGGAGGGTAATTTGGTCATCGAACCGGGTTTCGAAGGCATTTGGGAAAATCTGACACCAGTGCGAAAGCTCTATGTCATCGATCTGGGACCGCCGGCGGAGGGCATGGACTAGTTCCGCTATCCTTTCCATGACCGACGCTCTCAACAACAGCTATTATCGTGCCACCGCCAACGCGTGGGAGACACAGCCCGTCTTCACGGGCGAGGGGGAATATGACGTTGCGGTCATCGGCGGCGGGTTTACCGGGTTGTCGGCTGCACTCGCCTGCGCGGAAAAGGGCCTTAAAGTCGCGCTGTTGGAGGCCAAGACCATCGGCTACGGCGCATCTGGACGTAATGGTGGGCAACTAATTCCCGGCCTGCGCTGGTCGATGCGCGAGCTGGACGAAGAATTCGGACGCGAACGGGCGCAGGCGATTTTCGATTTGGCCTATGGTGCTGTCGATCGGGTGAAAGGCAGGATCGCCCGACATGGAATCCAATGTGACTTGAAGAGTGGACATCTGGAGGCCGCCTACAAGCCTGCGCATTTCGACGCGATGCAGCGCGATGCCGAATATCTGGAACAGCATTTTGGCTGGGAAAGCGAAATTGTGCAGCTCAAGGATATGGGGCGACATATCAATGGCGGCGGATATCATGGCGGTATTTATGATTCTCGAGGTGGGCATTTTCATCCGCTGAATTATGCCCTGGGCCTTGCAGCGGCCGCACAAAAAGCCGGCGTTACCATCTTCGAAAATAGTTTTGTTCGGCCTGCGGATGTGAACGCCCGGAATGTAATAGTGGCGACCGACAGTTGGATAAGCGATATCGACGGTAAGCTTGGTCGTTACACGATCCCGATCATGAACTATAATATTGCCACCACGCCCCTATCTGATTGGGAGAGCTTGTTGCCGAGCGATGCAGCGGTTGCGGACAGCCGCTTTGTGCTGAACTATTTCCGCCTGTCCGCCGACAAACGCCTGATCTTTGGCGGTGGTGAGAAATATGTGCAGACCCCGCCTGCCGACATTGCGGCATTTGTACGCAAGCATATTGTCGAGGTGTTCCCTTCCTTGGCACACACGCCAATCGACTATGCCTGGGGCGGCGCAGTGGGCGTAACCATGAACCGCCTCCCGCATTTGGGCCGCGAGGGGAATATATTCTTCGCCCATGGCTTTTCCGGACATGGTGCCTTGGTTACAACGCTGGCGGGTGAGTTATTGGCAGAGGCAGTGACAGGGACGATGGAGCGCTTCGACGTCTTTGCCAATCTTCCGCACCAGCCCTTTCCGGGGGGCAAATGGCTTGCCCGGCCACTCGCCACTCTGGGTCTGCTTTATTATGCCTTGCGAGACCGGCTGTGATTGATCCGAACCAATTGTCCGCACTGCGCGCACGCGAGGTCGCTCGTTTTGTCGAGGCCAACCCGAAGTCGAAAAGCTGTTTCGATAACTCCAATGGCTGGTTCCAGCATGTTCCGTTCCACTGGATGCTGGACTGGCCAAGCCCCTTTCCGATCGTCGCCGCCAGCGCAAAAGACACCACCCTAAACAGCCTGGACGGACAAATATTCGACGATTTTTGCCTTGGCGACACAGCCAGTATGTTCGGCCATTCCCCACCCGCACTTGCCGCTGCGTTGGCGGAGCAAGCAGGGCAGGGGCTGAGCTATATGCTGCCCACAACCAAAGGCGCGGAATTGGGCGATATGCTGGCCGCGATGTTCGGATTGCCGCATTGGCAGGTGACAACAACCGCCAGTGAGGCAAACCGTGCTGTCATTCGCTGGTGCCGCGGTTTGACCGGTCGCGACAAAATTCTGATTTTTAATGGCTGTTATCATGGCGCGGTCGACGATGTTTTCGTCGATTTGCGTGATGGCGTCGCCGTTAACCGGCCCAGCCTGATCGGGCAGGTGCAGGATTTGCTGCCGACCACAGTCGTTATCGAGTTCAACGATGTGGAGGCGCTGGAAAGCGCGTTGCGGGGCGGCGATATTGCGTGCGTATTGGCGGAGCCGGTGATGACCAATATCGGCATGGTTCGGGACGCGCCGGGCTATTTGGAAACACTGCGCCGATTGTGTAGCGAAACCGGGACATTGCTGGTTTTTGACGAAACACACACGATCTCGTCCGGTTATGGAGGGCATAGCAATAGCTATGGACCGATGCCCGACATCATGGTCATAGGCAAGTCCATCGGCGGCGGCGTGCCCTGCGCGGTCTATGGCTTTTCCTCCGAAATTTCGGCCCAGATGGAGGCGCTGAACAAAGCGCGTCCCGCTGGACATAGCGGCATCGGAACTACGCTTTCTGCCAATGCGCTGGCGATCTCGGCCATGCATGCCATGCTGGGGCAGGTTATTACGCGGGATGCGTATGATCATATGCTGGCGATGGCGGACAGGCTGGTGTTAGGTCTCCGGCAAGTTATTGAGAGACATGGCTTGCCGTGGCATGTCAGTCATGTCGGCGCACGGGTGGAATTTGTCTGCGCCCCGCATCCACCCGCCAACGGCAGCGAGGCGCGGGCGGCAATGGACCATGATCTGGAGTCCGTGGTCCATTTGTATCTCACCAATCGCGGCATTTTGCTCGCGCCATTTCATAATATGATGCTCTTAAGTCCTGTGACGCAGGAGGTGCAGATTGATCGGCTCTTGCATGCGCTTGATTCCTGTGTAGGCGAGCTTTTGGAGTAATGAATATGATTAGACGCGCCAAATCATCTGCAACCATCGCACCACGCAGTGAGGCCGAGGCTTTTTTTGCCGCCAATCCGGATATCGATTCCATCGAAATGATCTACACCGATTTCGGTGGCGTCCCGCGTGGCAAGCGGCTGCGGCAGCACGAGGTGTTGTCGGTTTACGAAATTGGCCGTTTCTTTCCGGGATCAATCACAGTGGTCGATATAACGGGGCAGGATACGGTGGAAACCGGCCTTGTCTGGGAAGATGGTGACGCTGACCGATCCATGAAACCCATTCCGGGCACTTTGGTGCGGACACCATGGGCGGGCGACAACGCGGCGCAGTTCATGGTCGATTTTTACGAGTTGGACGGCCAACCGCATGACCTTGACCCGCGCCATGTGCTGGGTCTTGTGGTTGATCGCTTTGCCGAAATGGGCCTTACGCCAGCGTTGGCGGTGGAGCTCGAATTTTACTTGCTCGACCCCAAAAGGGCGCGGGATGGATCGGTGCGTCCGGCGCGGCCGGATTATAGCGGCACGACGCCGCAGATGGTCGAGGTTTACGGCCTGCGCGAACTGGATGATTTCCGTCCCTTTTTTGATGAACTGTATGAAGCGTGCGATATACAGGGTCTGCCTTTGGAATCGGCGATATCCGAATTTGCGCCGGGGCAGTGCGAACTTACATTGCGCTACAAACCAGACGTTCTGCGCGCTTGTGACGATGCGATCATGTATAAGCGTGTGGTGAAGGCGGTAGCGCAAGCGCATGGATTGGAAGCCACTTTCATGGCCAAGCCTTTTGCCGAGCAGGCTGGCAGCGGCATGCATATCCATGTTTCAATGAATGACACGACCGGAAAGAATCTTTTCGCGGATGAGGATCCGGAGGGAACACCCATGTTACGCCACGCCATCGGCGGCATGATCGCGTCCGTGGGCGATTGTTTTGCCCTTTTTGCCCCTCACGCCAACAGCTACCGCCGGTTTAAGGCGAATAGCTATGCGCCGGTTGCACCGACTTGGGGTGTGAACAACCGCACGGTATCTTTCCGTATTCCGGCAGGACCACCGGCAAGTCGCCATGTGGAACATCGCGCTTGTGGCGCGGATGCCAACCCCTATTTGGCAGTTGCAGGTGTTTTGGCAGGGATTCATCACGGTATTGTCAATCAGGTTGATCCCGGCCCCGCCGTTGTTGGCAACGGCTATGACCGGGACAGTTCAGGCGATGATAAGCCGCCGAGCAACTGGTTTGCGGCGGTTGACAGATTCCATGCTTCTGGCCTGATGCGCGATTATTTGGGCGAACGCTTTGTCGATATGTTCACGATTGTAAAGCGCGTGGAACAGGACCGTTATTTCGGGCAAGTGCCTTCGCTTGATTATGACTGGTACCTGCGAAACGCCTAGGTCGTGCCCCTAGGCTTGGACAGGAAAGCGGGCGAGGACATTTTCCATGACCGCAAGATTTAGCAGCGTGTCAAATTCGCAACCCACCATCGTGCCGTCATTCCAGACAATCTTTGCCTGAAGCGCGGATAATCCCGGCAGTGTGAGCCAGACACGGGTGCCCGCCGACATTCCTGTCAGCGCTTCACACGCAACCCCGGATAATGAGAGGTCTTTGACTACAACAGAAAAAGAGGGCGACCCTGATGGGCGCATTTGTGCCGGAATATGCAGCTTTACGCGTGGCGCGCAGCGATCTTCCTGTGCGGCGTCTTCATAACGCATATAAGCTCGTTCCAGTTTTTGCGAGATAATCATCATCGATACTCCCAACATGAATAAGATGGGATAACTGATCTAAATGAATGATTTATTTCATTTTGCGGTAAAGAACATGTTTACCAAATCTCCCCGTAACGCTGCGCTTGCATTTTGCAGCTTCTCTCGCCATATGCGCGGCGGGAGTCGGATGGACGTGGTACTCGCCAACCTGGTCAGATCCTGACGGAAGCAGCCACAACGAATTCGCTGCGGGTCATTCGGCTCCTATTTTATTTTCTCTGCGTTCCCAATCCGCAAGAAAACATCTTCGACATTGGTATATCCGCAGCCTAACATGACACCGATGGACGATTCACCTGAAATAGAGATCGCCGAGCGCGATCCGGATATGCCCGACGATGCTCTCGGGCTTGGTCTGGATATGCCACAACAGGCCAGGCCTGTATCCGCCGGTGGCGCAGCATATCGTGTGCTGGCGCGAAAATATCGCCCTCAGACATTTGCCGAACTGATCGGTCAGGATGCCATGGTGCAGACGCTTGGCAATGCGATCAAGCGCGACCGTCTGGCCCATGCTTTTCTGATGACAGGTGTTCGCGGGGTGGGAAAAACTTCGACAGCACGGCTTATAGCGAAGGCTTTGAACTGTATCGGGGTTGATGGGCAGGGGGGTCCAACAATCGATCCATGCGGTGTGTGTGAACCTTGTGTCGCCATTGCCGAAGGTCGTCATATCGATGTTATCGAAATGGACGCCGCAAGCCATACAGGCGTCGACGATGTGCGCGAAATTATTGAAGCCGTCCGATATTCCGCGGTATCCGCGCGCTATAAAATCTACATCATCGACGAAGTGCATATGCTGTCCAAAAATGCGTTCAACGCATTGCTGAAAACATTGGAAGAGCCGCCCGGTCATGTGAAATTCCTTTTTGCGACTACCGAGGTGAACAAGGTGCCGATCACCGTCCTGTCGCGGTGCCAGAGATTTGACCTGAAGCGGATTACGCCTGAACTGCTGGTTCAGAATTTCAGGATGATTTGTGCCAATGAAGGCGTGAATGCCGAAGATGAGGCATTGGCTTTAATCGCACAGGCGGCCGAAGGGTCGGCGCGTGATGGCCAATCTATCTTAGACCAAGCGATTGCCCATGCCGACATGGAAGGCGATGGCAAGGTAACAGCATCGCAGGTGCGCGATATGTTGGGCTTATCCGACCGCGGTGCCATTAGACGTCTGTTCGGGCTTATTCTGACGGGTGATGCGATCGCCATGCTGGCAGAGGCCAACGCCCAATATAATCTGGGCGTAGAACCGCTCGCAATGTTTGCAGGGCTTTTGTCCGAGGTCCATCGTTTGACACTCGCCAAAGTGGGCGCTCCGCATGATCGCGCGCTTGACGCGGGGACGGCGGAGTTGGTTGAAGGTCATGCTGACCAGCTTTCATTCCCCAATTTGCATCGCCTATGGCAGTTGCTGTTAAAGGGTCAAGAGGAGGTTGCGCGGGCTTCAGTGCCGTTGGACGCCGCAGACATGGCGCTATTGCGGGTAATCCATGCCGCGACTTTGCCTGATCCGGGCGAGCTTGCAAAAATGATAACGCAAGCTGGGCTTTCAACTGCACCTCCCGCCTCGGCCCCCACATCACTGGATATGCCTTCCCCTGCCAAGGTCGAGGCATTGATGCCGACCAATTTTGAGGCGATGCTGGAACGATTGTCGAGAGAAGGCTATGTCAGTCTTGAAATGACATTGCGGGATGTCGTGCGTTTGGTCGAATATTCTCCGCCTTTACTCGCCTATCAGTTGGCAGGACCGGTCGCACCTGACTTTGTCGCTGAGTTACGCGATGCGCTGGCAAAAACAACAGGTACACGCTGGGATGTCGAAGAACGTGAAGGCCCATCGAGCCCGAGCCTTTTGGAAACAGAACAGGCTGAAGCTGAAGCAGAGCGTCGCATAATAATGGAATCCCCTCTGGTTAAAGCAGCTTTCGCCGCTTTCCCGGAGGCCGAGTTGCTTAACGGCGATGAAAATGAAGCCAAATGGAGTAAACGTGCATGAAAAGCATGGAAGACATGATTAAAGCCGCACAGGAAGCCGCGCAGAATATCCAAAAGCAAATGGAACAAGCGCAGGTCACTCTTGACAATATCCAAGTTGAAGGCGTGTCTGGTGGCGGATTGGTCAAGGTTCGTGCGACGGCCAAAGGTCGAATATTGGGCGTTGCTATCGATGACAGCCTTATTGTGCCTGCAGACAAGACTATGCTTGAAGATCTGATAACCGCAGCATTCAATGACGCGCGCGACAAGGCCGATGCCGCGAGCAATGCCGAAATGAGTAAAATGTCGAGCGGTTTGCCGTTGCCAGCAGGTTTCAAACTGCCTTTTTAAGCGGGATTCGGGAAGACGGGAGCAGCTAATGTCCCGTCTTTTCCCCAACAAATCACGCCGAGTTAACGCAAACTCATTGAAAGCGGAGTAAAAGCACACATATTGAGGGGCGATGAGGCAGGTGCCGCTTTATGGGCCGCCAATTGGAGTATATATGGAATTGAACCTTCCGCTGTTGCCGTTGCGCGATATCGTTGTTTTCCCTGGCATGATTGTTCCTTTGTTCGTTGGTCGCGACAAATCCGTGGTGGCACTCGAAAGGGCCATGTCAGCCAACAAGGAAATTTTCCTGGTGGCGCAGCTTGATCCTGCGGAAGATGATCCTGAAAAAGACGATCTGTACGATATCGGCGTCACCGCGACGATCATGCAATTGCTGAAACTGCCCGATGGAACAGTCCGCGTGCTGGTCGAGGGTAAGCAACGCGCCGAACTGCGCGATTTGGTTTCGCGTGGCAGCGACTATGTCGAAGCCGGTGTGCGCTTGATTGAAGAGCAAGTGGCCGAAGGCCCGGAAGCAACGGCGATGATGCGCTCGGTAACCGAGCAATTTGAAAATTATTCGAAGCTCAACAAAAAAATGCCCGCAGAAACAGCGGTGCAACTAACTGAAATCGCAACGCCCGCCGCGTTGGCCGATGCGGTAGCAGCCAATATCCAGTTAAAAGTATCGGACAAGCAGTCTTTGCTTGTCGAACCTAACCCTATGCGCCGCCTGGAAATGGCATTTGCCTTTATGGAGGGCGAATTGGGTGTGTTGCAGGTCGAAAAGAAAATCCGTGGGCGCGTGAAGCGCCAGATGGAGAAGACCCAGCGCGAATATTATCTCAATGAGCAGATGAAGGCTATCCAGCGCGAACTGGGCAATGATGACGGCGATGGTGGCGACGAAGTCGCTGAGTTGCAGACCAAAATCGATACAATGAAGTTATCGAAGGAAGCAAAAACAAAAGCCAACGCCGAATTGAAAAAGCTGCGCGGCATGGCGCCGATGTCGGCTGAAGCCACTGTTATTCGCAATTATCTCGATACTTTGTTGGGAATTCCGTGGGGCAAAAAGTCGAAATTGAAACGTGACATTGCCGCCGCGCAAGGGGTTCTTGATGCCGACCATTTTGCCTTGGAGAAGGTCAAGGACCGGATCGTCGAATATCTCGCCGTGCAAGCGCGGACCAACAAGTTGAAAGGTCCGATCCTGTGTCTGGTGGGCCCGCCCGGTGTGGGCAAAACCTCACTTGGCAAGTCGATTGCCAAGGCAACGGGGCGTGAATTCATACGCCAGTCGTTAGGCGGCGTACGCGATGAAGCAGAAATTCGCGGGCACCGTCGTACCTATATCGGTTCGATGCCCGGTAAGGTCGCGGCCAATCTGAAAAAGGCGGGTACCATGAACCCGCTGTTCCTGCTCGATGAAATTGACAAATTGGGTCAGGATTTCAGGGGTGACCCAGCTTCGGCGTTGCTTGAAGTGCTTGATCCGGAACAGAATAACAAGTTCAATGACCACTATCTCGAGATCGATCTTGATCTGTCCGATGTCATGTTTGTGACAACCGCAAACAGCATGAACTTGCCACAAGCGTTGCTTGACCGGATGGAAATCATCAGGCTTGAAGGCTATACCGAAGACGAAAAGTTGGAAATCGCAAAACGCCACTTGTTTGAAAAGCAGGTCGACGCCCATGGATTGAAGCCCGAAGAATTTTCGGTTTCGGACGATGCCTTACGCGATCTTATCCGTTATTATACGCGTGAAGCCGGTGTCCGTACCCTTGAGCGCGAGATTGCGAAACTCGCGCGGAAGGCGCTTCGCCGCATATTGGAAGGCAAAGCCAACAGCATTTCGATTACACCGGAAAATCTGGCGGACTTTTCGGGTGTCCGAAAATATCGCCATGATATGGGCGAAGAAGAAAACCAGATAGGTGCCGTGACCGGACTGGCATGGACTGAAGTGGGCGGCGAGTTGCTGACCATAGAAGCAGTGACTGTACCGGGTAAAGGCCAGATTAAAACCACCGGTAAGCTCGGCGAGGTGATGGGTGAGTCCATACAGGCGGCATTGAGTTACGTTAAGGCGCGTGCACCAAGCTATGGTATCAAGCCTAGTCTTTTCGGACGCAAGGATGTGCATATCCATCTTCCGGAAGGTGCCGTTCCGAAGGATGGTCCATCAGCTGGCATTGGCATGGTGACCTGCATTGTTTCGACATTAACCGGAATTGCCGTGCATCGCGATGTTGCGATGACGGGAGAGGTTACGTTGCGCGGGCGCGTATTGCCGATCGGTGGATTAAAGGAAAAATTGCTCGCGGCGTTACGTGGCGGTATCAAGACTGTGTTGATACCTCAGGATAATGAGAAGGATCTGGCCGAAATCCCAAATAACATCAAAGAAGGTTTGGAAATCATTCCGGTAAGCCATGTTGATCAGGTTTTGGCGCGAGCATTGGTCTCGCCCTTGATCCCCGTTGAATGGACCGAAGCAGATGAATTGGCGGCCTTGCTACCTCCGGCAATTGCCAATGATAGTGGCACTTCGGTTACACATTAGAGCATAAAGAGCACAATGTTTGAGGATGTGGTTACAGTACGTCGCGTTTTTAACAGAAAATGACGGTTTTATGCCGATATTTCCTTTGACAGCGCGCACATTCTCATCATTATCCCGCCACCGGCTTAAGCCGCGACTCAATTAAACAATAAATGAGTCTCAATTATTTTTTCAGAGGGGGGTTCCCAATATGAACAAACAAGATCTCGTCAATGCCGTTGCGGACGCTAGCGGACTTACAAAGGCTGATGCAGGCAAAGCTGTTGAAGCAACATTTGAAGCCATTACACGCACTTTGAAAAAGGGCGACGAAGTCCGCTTGGTCGGATTTGGCACTTTCGGCGTTGCAAAGCGTAAAGCGTCAACTGGACGTAACCCGCGCACGGGCGAACCAATGACCATTAAGGCTTCGACACAGCCAAAGTTCAAGGCTGGTAAGGCTCTTAAGGACGCTGTGAACTAAACCTCACACTTTGTTTTTGCAGAAGAGGGCGGAGCGCAAGCTTCCGCCCTCTTCTTTTTGGTGCTGCCATGTTCTGGCGCAAAAAAAAGCGCCCGAAGGCGCTTCCCTTAATATTCGCATATTGTTCGTTCAGGCGGCGAGACGAAAATCCGCTGGTGCGGCAGTCTTGCGTGGAAAGGCGATAACCTCAGCAATGGGCTGCGGCGAGCGGCCTTTGATTGCACCGTATGTAATGCGGCGTTCGAGGGCAACTGTCGGTGCCAACTCCATATCGATCACCTCTATGATACGCGGCATCGAGTTTGAGAAAGTGAGAGCAATCACGGCTACTGACGCAATAAGGGCAATAGCGAAGAGGAGGGAAGCAATGAGGGTCATAGCACTGGTCCTTTATGTCCCCCATGTCGTCTATATAGGGGTTTAGCTTGATGTTTTATGAACGACTTACGGCATATGTTCCTTTTATGTTCTTTTTGTCAAGGGCTATTATGCTTCGGTGGTCGACTGTGGATAGGGTGTGGATTGTTTGTGGATAACTAGCATCGGCTTAAAAGGTTCAATCTGTTCATTTTTTTGATCGACGCTCGGCGAACCACTGCTGCAACATTTTTTGAGTGCAGCCGGTAAATCCACCGGTACCGTTCACGGAACAGCTGTTTGGACGCAGGTCTGCCGCGAATGTATCAAGAGTTTCGACGGCTGAGGTCCAAGACCGGTCAGTTAAAACCTGTTCCTTCTTTCGCAGAGCAATAGGTATACGGTATCGCTCGTTTTCCGGTACATTGGCGCAGACCACGATTTCATCGCCCTCAGGCTCACGGCATTTTTCATCGCCAATGGCGACCAGGAACGAAATCCGCTCCGGCATTTCGGAAGGGGAGGGTATGACCTCATCCTGGGTAGGGGCGTAGGTTGAAGTTAAAAAGGCGCTAGCCATTAGCAGGGATTTGATAACGGCCATCGCGATTCTCCTTATGGTGGGGTAACAGCAGGTAGCTGCGGGTGGTGAACCTCCTATTAATCGGCTTTACCGCTTGACGAATCCCGCATTGCTCTCTAACGGCCCGCTCATTCCACATGGGAAACACACATACCGGTGCGGATCGCTCCCTTTCAGGGCTGTGTGACGTTCTAGTTTCCCAGAGGCTCAACCGGAAGGAGAAGTACCATGGCGGCACCTGTCGTTACCATGCAGCAATTGCTTGAAGCTGGGGCCCATTTCGGCCACCAAACACACCGTTGGAACCCGCGTATGAAGCCGTATATCTTCGGCGCGCGCAACGGCATCCACATTCTTGACCTGTCGCAGTCTGTGCCTTTGTTTGCACGCGCACTCGACTTCGTCGCGCAAACTGTCGCTTCGGGCGGCAAGGTTTTGTTCGTCGGCACCAAGCGTCAGGCGCAAGGCCCCATCGCGGACGCAGCGCGCGCTTCGGGTCAGCATTTCGTCAACCATCGCTGGTTGGGCGGCATGCTCACCAACTGGAAGACCATCTCCAACTCGATCAAAAAGCTGAAAACGCTTGAAGAGCAGCTTTCGGGCGACACCCACGGGTTCACCAAGAAGGAAATCCTTCAAATGACCCGCGAGCGTGACAAGCTTGAAATGAGCTTGGGCGGCATCCGCGATATGGGCGGCATTCCGGACGTGATGTTCGTGATCGACGCCAACAAGGAAGAACTCGCTATCAAGGAAGCCAATGTCCTTGGCATTCCGGTTATTGCAATCCTCGATTCAAACGTTTCGCCCGACGGCATTGCTTTCCCTGTTCCCGCCAATGACGACGCGGCACGCGCCATTCGTCTGTATTGCGACGCGATTGCGACCGCATCGAGCAAGGGCAATGTCAGTGCTAAGGTAGCCAAGGGTGTTGACCTCGGCGCGGAAGTAGAACCCGACGCAGAGCCAGCATTGGTTGAAGCAGCGCCTGTATCCGAAGATGCACCTGCAACGATGGAAGAAGCCGTTGGAGCCGAAGAGGCGCCGGTAGCGGAAGTTGTTGCAGACGAAACGCCTGAAGCGCAGGTCTGAAATTAAAACCTTGTCACCCCCGACTTGATCGGGGGTCCATGGCCTGAACTGCCGGTTTAAGCCTAGTGGTCAGTCCATGGATCCCCGCTTTCGCGGGGATGACACATTCAAAGGGCAGAGGGCATTTTACCTCGCCAACCAAATTCGAAAGGACACATTATGTCTGTAGTTACAGCCTCTGCCGTCAAGGAATTGCGTGAGCTTTCCGGCGCCGGAATGATGGACGCCAAAAAGGCGCTTGAAGAAACCAATGGGGATTTGGAAGCAGCTGTCGATCTGCTGCGGGCCAAAGGCCTCGCAACCGCCGCCAAGAAATCGAGCCGTACTGCGGCTGAAGGTCTTGTCGGCGTTGCCGTCGAAGGCACCAAGGGCACCGCTGTTGAAGTGAATAGCCAGACCGACTTTGTCGCCAAGAATGAACAGTTTCAGGATTTCGTGCGCTCGGTGACCGAAGTTGCTCTTGGTTTGAGTGCAAACGATTCTGAAGCGATCCTCGCAGCGGCCTATCCCGGCGGCGGTACTGTTCAGGAAAAGCTTACCGAAAACATCGCGACCATCGGTGAAAACCAGGTCATCCGCCGCGCAGCGTCGTTGTCGGTCGATAAGGGCCGCGTTGTCTCTTATGTCCATAACGCTGCGACACCTGGCATGGGTGGTATTGGTGTCCTCGTTGCTCTGGAAAGCGAAGCAGATGCCTCCGTTCTTGATGGGCTTGGCAAACAGCTCGCCATGCATATCGCTGCTGCATTCCCGCTTTCATTGGATGAAAGCGGCCTTGACGCCGACACGTTGGAGCGTGAGCGCGGCATCGCCCGCGAAAAGGCTTCCGAAAGCGGCAAGCCTGCCGATATCGTCGAAAAGATGGTTGAAGGCGCGGTGAAAAAGTTTGCAAAAGAAAACGCGCTGCTTAGCCAGTTGTTCGTTATGGATGGCAAGACCGCGATTGCTGACGTCGTTGCTGCTGCAGGCAAGGAAGCCGGCAAGGCGATTGTGCTAAAGGACTATGTCCGTTTCCAGCTTGGCGAAGGTATTGAAAAGGAAGTGTCCGACTTTGCTGCCGAAGTTGCAGCGGCGGTTGGCGCCTAAGCAAACATCGGGGACCGTCCCCATTTGCAATAGTTAGGTTTATACACTTGGCGATGTGGCGTGCGGCTCCTATAGCTGTACGCCATTATCGTATCGGGGATTGAGGATTATATGGGCGTAACCGGCTATCGCCGCATTTTGTTGAAATTGTCGGGCGAAGTTTTGATGGGCGAACAGTCTTTCGGGATCGACCCGGAAACGGTTGTTCGCGTCGCCGAAGAGGTGAAGGCTGCCAAGGATACGGGTCTTCAGCTTTGCCTTGTGATTGGCGGGGGTAATATTTTTCGCGGAATGGCGGGTGCGGCCAAGGGGATGGATCGCGCGCAGGCCGATTATATGGGCATGCTTGCAACGGTCATGAACGCCTTGGCCATGCAAAACGCGCTGGAGCAGCTTGGTGTTCCGACACGCGTGCAGTCTGCAATTGAAATGGACAAGGTATGTGAACCCGTCATCCGCCGCCGTGCCGAACGGCATTTGGAAAAGGGACGGATTGTTATCTTTGCAGCAGGCGTAGGCGCACCTTATTTCACCACAGATAGTGGCGCTGCTCTGCGCGCAGCCGAAATGAAATGTGACGCCCTCTTCAAGGGAACGTCGGTGGATGGCGTCTATGATGCAGATCCTAAAAAGGTTGCTTCCGCTACACGATATGAACGATTGTCTTACGACCGCGTTTTGGCCGATAATTTGAAAGTGATGGACGCGAGCGCGGTCGCGTTATGCCGGGATAATGAAATTCCGATCGTGGTGTTTTCGATCCGCGAGCGCGGAAATATTTTGAAGGTGCTCGACGGCAGTGGCACCTGCACTGTGGTTGAAAGTGAAGGGAATTAAACCATGCCACAATATGACAAAGCTGATGTGGAACGTCGCATGAAGGGCGCTGTCGATTCCTTCAAGAGCGACTTGAGCGGATTGCGCACTGGGCGCGCCAATGTGACATTACTCGACCCGGTCGTGGTTGAAGTATATGGATCCAACATGCCGTTGAACCAGGTCGCGACGGTTAGCGCACCTGAACCACGCATGTTGTCGGTGCAGGTTTGGGACCGATCAAATGTAACCCCGGTCGAAAAAGCAATTCGGTCTGCAGGGCTCGGCTTGAACCCGATAACCGATGGCCAGATGCTTCGTCTGCCGATTCCGGATTTGACCGAGGAGCGTCGCAAGGAACTTGCAAAACTGGCCGGGCAATATGCGGAGAAGGCGAAAATAGCCATTCGCAATGTGCGACGTGATGCCAATGACGGATTGAAAGCCGATGAAAACAAAAAAGAAATCAGCGAAGATGACCGCAAGCGCCTTGAAACCGAGGTGCAAAAAATGACTGACGACATGATCAAGGCAGTCGACGAAGCGGCCACGCACAAGGAAAAGGAAATCATGAGCCAGTGATTTTGGCTTTAACTTCTTCCTTTTTTGGATGTGTGGCCGGATAATGGGTGCCGTTGCCGCCACCACCACGGCCCGCGTAGAGGCAGGCACCGGTCAGATGCCACGCCACGTCGCGATCATCATGGATGGCAATGGCCGATGGGCCAAAAAGCGGATGCTGCCCCGTGCTATGGGGCATAAAAAGGGCGTGGAGACCGTGCGCAATATTGTTCGGGCGGCGGGCGAGTTGGGTTTGGAGGCACTGAGCCTTTATGCGTTTTCTAGCGAGAATTGGAAACGGCCTGAGGATGAAATTAGCGACCTGATGGGATTGATGCGCAGCTTTATCAAATCCGACATAGACGAATTTACCGCCAACGATGTCCGCTTGAAGATTATTGGTAATTACCGCGCATTGGCCCCAGATATTGTCGACATGCTGGACGAAGCACTGGACCGTACTGCCAAGAACAGCCGGACCACATTGGCCGTCGCATTGAACTACGGATCGCAGGACGAGTTGGTGCGCGCGGCGCAGGCTGCCGCGGCACAAGGGCCGATTACGGCGCAATCAATCGAGGCAAATCTGGACACCGCCGATATGCCCCAGCTGGATTTGCTGATCCGCACATCGGGCGAGCAGCGCCTGTCGAACTTCATGCTCTGGCAAGCGGCTTATGCTGAATTCTGGTTCACAGATACGCTATGGCCCGATTTCACCAAGGCTGAGTTGGCGCGCGCCCTTGATGAATTCGCTGGCCGCGAAAGGCGTTTTGGCGGGCGATGAGCGGAGCACAGGCGCCGATTCCCAAGCCGCGTTCCGACCTCGGCATTCGCACGTTTTCGGGCGTGGTGATGATGCTGGTGGCGGCCGGAGCCATATGGATCGGCGGGCCGGTTTTTGCGATCTTTATCGCACTCATTACCGTCGGGCTGCTCTATGAATGGACCAAATTGGTCCTTGGCCTGACGCCCAAGCTCGTAGCCCGGTTTGTCTGGATAATGGGCGGCCTAGCCTATGTAGGTTTGGCGACTGCCTTTCTTGTCTTTCTTCGGGAATTTGCGGAAATCTATATTCTTTTGGGGCTTGTCGGCCTTGTCATCTCTACCGACACCGGCGCTTATTTTGCAGGCCGCACTTTTGGCGGACCAAAAATTGCCCCGGCCATCAGTCCGTCGAAAACCTGGTCCGGACTGATTGGAGGGATGACCGCGTCGGCTTTGTTCCTTAGCATATTGGGCCATAACACCGAAGGCTTCGCCCTTTGGCAACCGCTGACCGGCGCAGGACTTGCAATTGTGGCGCAGGCAGGTGATTTTTTCGAAAGCTGGATGAAAAGACGGGCAGGGGTCAAGGATTCGGGCAATCTCATCCCCGGCCATGGCGGCCTGTTTGACCGCGCGGACGGGCTGATTGCCGTTTTGTGCGTTACCGCATTGCTCGTGGTTTTATTGCAGATGACCGGCCAGCCATGACACGTTCCATATCCATCTTCGGCGCAACCGGTTCGGTAGGCCTTTCCACACTCGATCTTGTGCGCCAACATCGCGATACGTTTCGCGTCGTTGCGCTAACGGCCAATGGGAATGCCGCAAAGCTCGCCGCATTGGCGCAGGAGTTTGACGCCGATCTGGCGGTAGTGGCCGAAGAGGATGCCTATCCGGCACTCAAGACCGCGCTCGCAGGATCGCGCACCGAAGCGGCCACGGGGGCCGATGCCCTTGTTGCTGCGGCACGGCGCAATGTGGACTGGACCATGGCCTCGATTGTGGGCTGTGCCGGACTGCCGCCCACTATGGCCGCCATAGAGCAAGGACGCACGGTTGCGCTTGCCAATAAAGAGGCGTTGGTTTCGGCGGGTGACCTGATGATGGCCGCGGTCGAGCGTTCCGGCGCGACTTTGCTTCCGGTGGACAGCGAACATAATGCCATTTTTCAATGTCTGGCCGGAGGCAAGCTGGAACAGGTGCGTAAAATCACCTTGACCGCGAGTGGCGGGCCGTTTCGAAGTCTTTCATATGATGCGATGCGTTATGTCACACCTGCCCAAGCGGTCGCTCATCCCAATTGGGACATGGGTGCAAAAATCAGCGTCGATTCGGCAACGATGATGAACAAGGGCCTTGAGCTTATCGAGGCTTATCACCTGTTTCCCGTCGGTCTCGACCGTCTGGACATCCTGGTGCACCCCCAGTCGGTGATCCATTCGATGGTCGAGTATCAGGATTGCTCGACCTTGGCGCAACTCGGATCGCCTGACATGCGTATTCCGATTGCAAGCGCGCTGGCCTGGCCGGAACGGATTGCCACTACGTGCCAACCGCTGGATCTGGCGGCAATAGGCCAGCTTACCTTTGAAGCGCCAGATCTTGTGCGTTTCCCCGCATTGCGACTTGCACGCGCGGCCATAAGCGAGGGCGGAGCCAAGCCTGCTATCCTGAATGCGGCAAACGAAGTGGCCGTTGCCGCCTTCTTGAAAGAGCAGATTGCCTTTCTCGATATCGCCACTTTGGTTGAGCAGACCCTGATGGGCTTTGTCCCTGACGCACCCGTGTCGCTCGATGATTTGTTCAGCATTGATGCAGAAGCAAGGCGCTATGCGCAGGATCAACTAGAAAAGGTCGCACATGGAAGTTGAATCTCCCAATATTTTTCTCACTCTGCTGGCGTTTCTGACTCTGATCGGTACGCTGGTTGTTGTGCATGAGCTTGGCCATTATTTTGTCGGGCGCTGGTTCGGCGTGAAGGCAGAAAAATTCTCCATCGGCTTTGGTCCCCAGATATATGGACGGACTGATAAACGTGGCACCTTGTGGCGTGTGGGTGCGCTTCCGTTGGGCGGATATGTGCAGTTTGCAGGCGATATGAATCCGTCGAGCCAAGCGGACGAAAGCTGGAAATCGCTCCCCGACGCCGAACGGAACCAGACTTTCCAGTCCAAAGCACTGTGGCAGAGGGCGTTGATCGTTTTTGCCGGACCAGCGGTCAATTTTCTGTTGGCAATCCTGATTGCAATGGGGTTCCTGCTGGCATTTGGCAAATCGGTTACGCCACCGGTCATTGACGTAGTTCAACCGGGCAGTCCGGCTGCGGTTGCGGGATTGGTTCCGGGCGATCGCATATTGAAATTCAACGGCCGGTCGATTGAAACCTTTGATGAAATGGCAAACGAGATTGTCATGATTCCCGGCGACATGGCGAATATTGAAGTCAAACGCGGCGATCAGGTCCTTGTTAAAGATGCCCGGATTGCAGTTGTCGAGGAAATTGACCGTTTCGGAAATAAATATCGCATCGGACGTATCGGAATTGCCGCGAACAAGATTGAAGTGCGTGAAGTGGGAATTCTTGAAGCACCTTGGGCTGCTGTCGTTCAAACCGGTAATATCTTGCGGCAACAAATGATCGGTTTGGGCCAGATCATTTCAGGGCGACGTCCGATATCGGAACTGGGCGGTCCTTTGAAAATTGCCAAGGTTTCGGGTGAAGCCATGAGCATGGGAATTTTGACCTTTATCAGCCTTGCTGCGCTCATCTCGATTAACTTGGGGTTCATCAACCTCCTGCCAATTCCGATGCTCGATGGCGGCCATTTGCTGCTCTATGCGGTTGAAGCGGTTCGAAGAAGACCCGCGACACCGCAAGTGCAGGAATGGGCGTTTCGGGCCGGATTTGCGATGTTGGTGGGCTTTATGATTATGGTGACGTTCAACGACCTTGCATCTTTTGGCCTATTTGGTGGTGGATAGAGATCACTGCACACTTGATTGCTGACGCGGCTTGGGGCAGGGACGCAATCGAATTAAGAGGCCATTGGCCAAATCACCGGTGGGGGCCGGACATCAGATCGGATGACAATGAATTTCAAAGCACTTGGCATATATTTGATGGGTTCAACCGCGTTGGCGGCGACGGGCACAATGTTGCTCACCGCTCCTGCATTTGCACAGGCCGCGTCTACACCTGCACAGCCTGCGCCTGTCGCACAGGCGGACCAGATCCAGTCAATCACAATAGTTGGTTCACAGCGGCTCGAACCTGATACCGTTCGCGCTTATATGCGACTGCGCGTCGGGCAAAATTGGAGCCAGGTCGCCGGTGACCAGGCGTTGAAGGAATTATATGCTACCGAATTATTCGCGGATGTTTCGATTCGGAATAACTCGGGCGCAGTAGTTGTTGAAGTTCGCGAGAACCCGGTCGTTAACCGGATCATTCTTGAGGGCAATAAGCGGATCAAAAACGACAAGATAGAACCGGAAATAAAATTGGCGCCGCGCCAGATTTATTCGCGGTCAAAGGTTCGTGCCGACGTCGCCCGAATAATCGAGCTTTACAAAAGACAAGGACGCTTCGCTGCGTCTATCGAACCCAAGCTGGTTCAGTTGGACCAGAATCGCGTCGACATTGTGTTTGAAATTACCGAAGGGCCAAAATCCAAGGTCCAACAGATCAATATCATCGGAAATGACAAATTCGGAGACAATCGCCTTCGTGGTGAAATGGTCACGAAACAGTCGCGTTTCTACACGTTTTTTAGCTCCGGCACCAGCTATGACCCCGACCGTCTGGCATTTGACCAACAAAAACTGCGTCAATTCTATTTGACGCAGGGTTATGCGGATTTCCGTGTTGTTTCGGCTGTTGCGGAACTTACGCCTGATAAACAGGATTTTATCATCACTTATGTGGTGGAAGAAGGCGAACGCTATAAATTCGGTGATGTGAAGGTCGAAAGCCAGATCCGCGATTTTGACTCGGAAAAGCTGACCTCCACATTGCGCATGAAAAAAGGCGATTGGTATGATGCCAAGATGGTAGAAGATACCGTCGAGGGCCTTTCTGAAACCGCTGGCTTGTTTGGTTATGCCTTTGCCGATGTGAATCCGAACTTCATTCGCGACAAAGAAACGCTGACCATGGGCATCACCTTTGATGTTGCCGAAAGCCAGCGTGTGTTTGTCGAGCGCATTGATATTAACGGCAATACATTGACGCAAGACAAGGTGGTTCGCCGCGAATTCCGATTGAATGAAGGGGATGCATTTAACAGCATTCAGGTCAAGCGGACCGCCGACCGGATCAAGTCACTCGGATATTTTCAGGAAGAATTGGCGGTAGAGCAAGCACAAGGCAGCGCGCCCGACCGTATCGTGCTGACCACCAATGTTGAAGAAAAGGCAACCGGCGAGCTTTCATTGTCCGCCGGTTTTTCCTCGATTGAGAATTTCATTTTCCAAGGATCGATAAAACAACGCAACTTCCGTGGCTTGGGTCAGGAACTTCGGACGAATATTTCATATTCGTCGTTTTCAAAGTCGGCTGAAATCGGGTTCACTGAACCTTATCTTTTAGATCGCTCAATTGCGATTTCAGGCGATATTTTCCGGCGCGATTTGAACAGTTTCAACTTCTTCAATAACCAGCGCAACACAACCTTTGAACAGGCGACAACCGGTCTTCAGATCCGTGTGGGCGTGCCGATCAATGAGTTTGTCTATTTTCAAGCGCGTTATGGCTTAAGTCAGGACGATATTACTCTCGACCGTAATTCGTTCTTCTCTGACCCTGATGGGACAGGGCCTTTGCCCGCGACCTGTGATCCGTTGCTCGCAGGTCGGTTCTTGTGTGATGCGATCGGGAATCGTCTTACATCTTCATTAGGTTATACCTTACTGTTTGATGATCGCGATAACCGCGCGCGTCCGACCCGTGGCCAAAGCGCCGGTATCAGTCAGGATTTTGCCGGACTGGGCGGCGATGTTAAATATATCAAAACGCGGATAAACGCCGATAAATATTGGCGTGTCGGCGGAAGCAATTTCATCTTTTCGATGGCAATCGAGGGTGGATATATCCACCCGCTTGAAAATCGGGGTATTGCTGGCTCTGACGACATCCGTTTAACGGATCGCTTCTACCTTGGCGAACCGCAAATGCGCGGTTTTGATATCCGGGGTATTGGTCCAAGGGTTCAGCGCGTCACATTCAATCAGGAATTGCAAAACGGCGTTGTCGTCAATGTTCCCAATTTTGATCGCAACCAGATTCAGGATGACGCGATCGGCGGCCGATTCTATTATCTCGGAAGAGCTGAACTTCAAATCCCGCTTGGGACTGGTGCAAAAGAACTTGGCTTGCGACCCTCGATATTCATGGATGTGGGTTCCGTGTTCGACGTTACCCGTCCGATTTTGCAATCTTTACAGGCGAGATCGGCCTCAACAGCACCTGTGCCAAACGCACCGTTATTCTTCACGGGCGTCGTGAACGCCGCGGGCGTTTTTGAACAGGATACCGTGGCAACAAACGCAGATGGTTCGGCGCGAACGCCTGTACTGCAGTTCGAAGAACGCTTTTTCGGTGACTCTTTCAAGCCACGCCTCTCGGTTGGCTTTGGTGTTAACTGGAATTCCCCATTTGGTCCGTTCAGGATCGATATAGCCCGCGCACTCCTCAAACAGACGGGCGATGATACCAAATTATTTACATTCAACGTAGGGACTCAATTCTAATGAAAACTCGTAACTCCGCATTTGCTGCGGCGCTTTTGTCGGCCGCAGTGATCTCTGCTCCAGCTAGTGCACAGGTTGCAGGTATAGCTACCGCAGATACTTCCGTCGTCATTGCCCGCACCAAGGCTTTGGGCGCTGCTTATCAATCAATTGGCACGCAATATGCGACTTATGCTCAGCAAATTCAGCAGAAGCGCAAAGAAATCAATGACATGAATGTCCAGCTTGATACCAATAAGGACAAGGAACTGACGCAGGCCGAGCTTGATGCTGCGGTAAAAGCCAAAAATCCTTTGGTGGCGCAGATCGAAGCCAAGCAAAAGGAAATCGGCCAGTTGCAGGACCCGATTATCAAGGCACAGCTTTACTCCGTCGAACAAATCGCTTTGAAATATGAAGCCGCGCAGCAGGCTGTGATTGCCGCCAAGAAAATTAACATCATTCTGGCGCCTGATGCATTTGTATGGGCACCTGATGCGGTTGATGTTTCGGCAGCTATCACCGCTGAACTTGATAAAGTAGCGCCTACAGTAGGAACCACTCCACCTGCGGATTGGCGTCCTTCGCGTCAGGGTGCAAATCTGTATCAGCAAATTCAGCAGCTGTTTGAAAATGCGGCACGGGTACAGGCTGCTCAGGCTGCCAATCAGGCCCCGGCTGCACAAACGCCAGCACAGCAGCCTGACGGCCGCTAATTTATGACTGCATCGGCAGATTTCACGAATTATGATGTCCGCCGCGTGATGGCGGTGCTTCCGCACCGTTATCCAATGCTTTTGGTTGACCGCGTAGAGGAGCTTGTCGTTGACGAGCGAATCCGCGCGGTCAAAGCCGTGACGATCAACGAAGGTTTTTTTCAAGGTCATTTTCCAGGGCGGCCGATTATGCCGGGCGTTCTGATTGTGGAGGCTTTGGCGCAAGCCGCCGGTATCCTCGCGATGGAAAGCCTCGGCTTGGCCGGTTCGGGCAAGCTGGTTTATTTCATGGCCATCGACAACGCCAAATTCCGCGCTCCGGTGGAGCCAGGCTGTCTTCTTCATCTCGATGTGACCTTCACACAGAAGCGCCCACGTGTGTGCAAATTTGCCGGACGCGCGCTGATGGGCGACACGGTTGCCGCCGAGGCGGAGTTTATGGCGATGATCGCCGACCCGCCCGCCTAGTCGCAAAGAAAGGCGTTTGCGCTGGGGCAGGGTTTTTCAACCTTGCCAAGCGCAGCACGTGCCGCTAAGGGCGGCGCTTCCGAATTTTAGGGCTTCCGGTCGGAAACCGGAGGCTGAGCTAAGGATTTATACATGAAAGCCGATATTCACCCCGATTATCACATGATCAAAGTGCAGATGACCGACGGCACTGTCTTCGAAACCCGCTCCACCTGGGGCAAGGAAGGCGACACGCTGGCGCTCGACATTGATCCGACCTCGCACCCCGCATGGACCGGTGGTTCGGGCCGTATGCTGGATACCGGCGGCCGCGTTGCGCAGTTCAACAAGCGTTTCGGCGGACTCAGCCTCAAGAAATAAGGGGTGGTGGGGATCATATCCCTGCGCCGCACTCAATATCGGGCACCTCTTGACAAGGCTTGACGCCGGACGGGAGCAACCCTTAAGGAACGCGCCTGCCTTAGTGGCGCTATGGCGATCGTAGCTCAGTTGGTTAGAGCGCTGGTTTGTGGTACCAGAGGTCGGGGGTTCAAGACCCCTCGATCGCCCCATTATTCCCTCCAATTTCAGGATGACAAATAGCTCGCGTAATATTATTACGCGACTTCGCAATTTGATTCCGTCACACAGCTTTGTCTGCGCGACCTCAAGGGGGAATGAGTGATGCCCGCAATCTGGGATTTGCCTGATTTTGATTCGCACGAAGCCGTGCATCTTTTTGAAGATCGCGCGACCGGCCTTAAGGCTGTTATTGCGGTTCACTCGACCCATTTGGGTCCCGCTGCGGGGGGCACCCGTTTCTGGCATTATGCCGATAGCCAGTCGGCGATTACCGATGCGCTGCGCCTGTCGCGTGGTATGAGCTATAAAAATGCAATGGCGGGGCTTTCCGCAGGTGGCGGTAAAGCTGTTATCCTTGCCAATCCGTCGCGTTCCAAGCCAGTTGAACTGCTCGATGCCTTTGCGCGTGCGGTTGATTCGCTGGGCGGCAAATATGTGACCGCGCAAGACGTCGGCATGTCCGAGGCCGACATGGTGCACCTGTCCAAGACAACCGCCCATGTTGCAGGCCTGCCCAATCAAGGCGGCGACCCCGGACCCTATACGGCGCGGGGCGTTTATCTGGGTGTACAGGCAGCCGCAAAGCATGTGTTCGGTACGGACGATATGCAAGGTGTGCATGTGGCCATTCAGGGCGTAGGTAGCGTCGGAGGCGGACTGGCCCGCTATCTGGCGCAACAGGGCGCGAAATTGACGCTTGCCGATGTGGACTCCGCACGTGCTGCGGCGCTTGCTGCCGAACTCGGCGGCGTATCGGTTGCAGCCGATTCTATCATGAGTGTCGAGGCCGATATCTTCAGTCCTTGTGCGCTGGGTGCGATACTGACCGAAGATACGGTCGCGGGACTGAAGGTAAAAGCCGTCGCGGGCGGCGCTAATAACCAGCTCGCGAAGGGAATCGAAGGCCGGATGTTGGCGGACCGCGGGATCCTCTATGCTCCCGACTATGTCATCAATGCGGGTGGGATCATCAACGTCCTGCGCCACGTTGATGCGGCCGATGACGCAGAAATCAACCGCCGGATCGACACGATTCCGGGACGCCTTTCGGAAATCTGGAAGGAAAGCGATGCCAGCGGTTCTACACCTGCGGAAGTTGCCGACAAAATGGCTCAAAAGCTTATCGGCCGTTGATGTGAATCCATTGGCGTAACGCATTCGCGGTGCTAGAGGCGGGGAATAATATGCACCGCTTCGCCAATCCTGCCCGTTTTTTGCGCCTTGCAAAGCCACTGACGCCCGCTCTGTTCTGGCCGGGGCTGTTATTGGCGCTTGGGGCCTGTTTATGGGGCCTGTTGGCGGTGCCGACCGAACGACTGATGGGCGACACCGTCAAGATCATCTTCGTCCATGTTCCTGCCGCATGGCTCGGCATGGGTGGATGGATGGGCATTGCGATTGCCAGTTTGGTGCAACTCGTTTGGCGCCATCCGCTTGCGGGCATCGCCGCGCGCGCCATCGCTGTCCCCGGTGCAACGTTTGCCGCCATCTGTTTAGTGACCGGGTCGATATGGGGACGTCCGACTTGGGGAACTTGGTGGGTCTGGGATGGTCGGTTGACGTCGATGCTGGTCCTTTTTTTTCTGTATCTAGGCTATATCGCGCTCGCCAACGCCAGCAGTGAAAAGGGCGATACAAGCCGCGTGGCCGCCGTCTTCGGTATTATCGGTGCCGTGAATATCCCGATCATCAACCGATCTGTCATCTGGTGGGAAAGTCAGCATCAAAAGGCGAGCATTACGCTCGGCGGATCATCAATCGACGGTGCTTATCTTGCGCCTCTTTTCGTGGCTGTGGCGGGTTTCAGTCTGTTGTTCGGCGCGCTAGTGCTGATGCGGATGCGCGCGGCACTTGCAGAAATGCGTATTGATGCGCGTATGCGCCGCATGGCGGACGACTAATGCCACATTTGCCTTTCATCATCGCCGCTTTTGCGGTGACGGGCGTGGGCATGCTGTGGCTCACGGTGTCGAGCTATCTCGCCATGCGCCGTTCGGAAGCTTTGGCCGATGAATTGAGGCAGCAACCATGAAGCCCGTAACGCCATATAAATTCCGTTTGTCTCGAGCGAAGTCGAGAGATCCAACCGCATGGCGCTGCGTGAAGGTGTCTCGACTACGCTCGACACGAACGGGGGGTGGTGTGGGATGAAACCCAAACATCAACGTCTCATGCTGGCCCTCGTGGCTTTCGTCGCCCTAATCGGCGCAGGGTTCATCGCCGCTGCGGCCCTGAAGGAAGAGGCATCCTATTTTTACACTCCGGCCACCATGGCAAAGGCTAAGATCGAACCGGGTAAAGCCATCCGCCTGGGTGGTATGGTCCAGAAAGGCTCGATCGAACGCGGCGCAGACGGGGTGTCGATTACCTTCATCGTGCAGGATCGCGACGCAACACAGAAAGTTGCCTATCGCGGCATTACGCCTGATCTGTTTGTGGAAGGATCGGGTGTGGTTGCCGATGGCCGCCTGCGCCCCGACGGCGTTTTTGTAGCTGACAGCCTGTTGGCCAAGCATGACGAAAATTACGTGCCCAAGGAATTGGCCGATATCGATATGAACACCGCCGAGCATACCAAGGACACCCTCTCGAAATGATCGCCGAAACCGGATTGGCCGCGCTTTGGCTGGCGGCAGCGATGGCGCTGTTGCAATTGGTTGGCGGATTGACGTTGTTGCGGGGTGAAGGAAAACTCGCCCCGCTCATCAAACCCGCCGCACTGGTGCAGGGCGCTCTATGTATCGTGTCGTTCGCTTCGCTGATTTGGCTATTTTATGTCACCGACTTGTCGGTGTTGCTGGTCGCCAGCAATAGCCATATCGACAAGCCGCTGATTTTCAAACTGGCAGGAACATGGGGCAACCATGAGGGATCGATGCTACTTTGGGTGTCGGTGTTATCGCTTTCGGGTGCTGCTATTGCCTTACTGGAAAAGCGGATCGATGCGCGCACGTTAAACGCGACCTTGGCCGTGCAAGCTTTTGTGGCATTAGGCTTTTTCGCCTTTCTGCTGTTCTCGTCCAATCCGTTCGAGCGCCTGGTTCCCGCGCCGGTCGAAGGGGCTGGGCTAAACCCGTTGTTGCAAGATGTCGGTCTCGCCTTCCATCCGCCGACGCTTTACATCGGCTATGTTGGCCTGTCGGTCGCATTCTCTTTTGCCGTGGCCGCAATGTTGACCCGGCAGGTTGGCCCTGCATTTGCGCGGGCGATGCGACCATGGGTGTTGGGGGCTTGGATATTCCTTACAGTCGGCATCACGGCGGGCAGCTATTGGGCCTATTATGAACTGGGCTGGGGTGGCTGGTGGTTCTGGGATCCGGTTGAAAATGCGTCGCTCATGCCGTGGCTCGCCGCGACGGCTCTGTTGCATTCAGTCAGCGTTTTGGCCACGCGTAACGCTCTGCGGGCGTGGACGATTATGCTGGCGTTGGTGGCCTTTGCCATGTCGATGGCTGGAACGTTTCTTGTCCGTTCGGGCATATTGACCAGCGTGCATGCCTTTGCGGTTGATCCGGAACGTGGGTCCTTCATTCTTGTCTTGATGCTGATGTACACAAGCCTTGCGTTCATCGTTTTTGCAACCCGCATCGGTACCGTCAAGCAAGGCGAGCCATTCCAGATTGTCAGCCGCGAAGGCGGTATTGTCGCCAACAATATCTTCTTGAGTGTCATATTGGCAATTGTCCTGATCGGCACGCTCTACCCCTTGGCGGCAGAGGCGATGGGCGACAAGATTTCCGTTGGCCCCCCCTATTTCAACAAGGCTACCGCGCCAATTGCATTGCTTTTGATGGTAGCGTTGCTGTTGGGACCCATGCTCCGCTGGCGGCGGGACGAATTGAATCGCCACAAATATTGGCTTGTGGGATTTTTCGCGATCAGCCTGTGGACCGGCGTTGCCATTTGGCGTTTCATACCCGGCGTCGGCATTTTTCCGATTTTGGGTCTGGCTCTATCGTTGGCCCTCGCCATCGCCGCTTGGGTACCGCTCAAAGGACGCAAATTGCTGCGGACGCCCTTACCGGTCTTTGGCATGGTGATTGCGCATTTTGGTTTAGCTGTCAGCGTGTTTGGTATGGCCGCCGAATCCGGCTTTTCACGCGAAACCCTGACCGCGCTCGCCCCCGGCGAAAGCACGAAGGTTGCCGATTGGCAGGTCAAGCTGGATGATGTCCGACCAGTCGTGGGCGACAATTGGGTGGCTATCGAAGGACAGTTAATCGCCCGCAATGACGACAGGAAATTTATCCTGCGTCCGCAATCCCGCCAATTTTATCGCCCCGAACAACAGACTAGCGAAGCGGCATTGCTCACGCGCTGGAATGGGCAGCTCTATGTTGTCATTGCCCAGCCTGATGAAAAAGGCGATGGTCGCTGGCAAGTTCGTCTGTGGTGGAAACCCTTTGTAACCTTCATCTGGTTCGGCGGATTGCTCATTGCACTAGGAGGCGCAATTGCCTTGCTGGGTCGTATGCTCCGCCGCCCGAAAAAGCCCGCTGTCAACAAATGGACGCAGGCATGAACAGGCTCTGGCTCCTCTGGTTGCCTTTGGCCGTCGTCGCCTTCATCGGCGGCCTTGCCATCTACGGGCTGGTCGTGCCGAAGGACGACATGGTGCATAGCGCCATGGTCGGACGCAAACTGCCAGAATTTGCTCTGCCACCCGCGACCTTGGGGATTGAAGGGTTGTCCAGCCGTGACCTTGCTGATGGCAAGCCGCGTCTGCTGAATATTTTCGCAAGCTGGTGCATCCCGTGCAAGGCGGAGGCGCCTTTTTTGGAGGTGCTCCAGAAATCCGGCGCACAAATCGACGCGATTGCCATTCGCGACAAGCCTGAAGATGTGGCCGCGTTTCTTGCAGAGTTCGGCAATCCGTTCCGGCGGATAGGTTCGGACAGCGAAATGGCCGTGCAGTTGAAACTTGGCTCCTCAGGCGTGCCGGAGACTTATGTGATCGGAGGGGACGGGACGATTTTGTACCAGCATATCGGCGATATTCGGGCCGAACATGTGCCGATGCTGCTTGAAAAATTGCGGGAGGCGCGGTGATGCGGCCTTCACTACTCCTCGCGTGTGCACTTCTCTTCGCAGTGGTTCCGCAACTTGCAGTGGCGCAGGGCAGTGGCCCAACGCCTGAACTAGCAAATCGCCAGCTTGCAGACCCAGCTCAGGAAAAGGCGGCGACACAAGTGATGCACGCCTTGCGTTGTATCCAGTGCCAGGGCCAATCCATCGCCGACAGCGACGCACCGATGGCGGCAACGATGCGCGCTGAAGTGCGGCAACAAATAGCTGATGGCAAAAAGCCCGGCGCAATCCGCCAATGGATGATAGAACGCTATGGAGAGTGGGTCAGCTTTGAACCTGACATGAAAGGCTCAGGCTTAGTGTTGTGGGCGGCACCCTTACTGCTGTTGTTGCTCGGCCTGTTTATAGCACGTGGCCTGTTCCGGAGGAAATCATGAGCGGTTGGGTAAGTCTTGGTCTGTTGGCGGTCCTAAGCCTTTGTGCGCTTTTAGCCATAGGCCGCTTCAAAGGCGGATTGTGGCAAGTCGCAGCCGCCGCGATTTTATTGGGAATGACTGGCTATGCATTACAGGGGCGTCCTATGGCGCCTGCGTCAATCGCGAAATCTGTAATCGGTAAAGAGGATGTGGCGGTTCAACTCATCGAAATGCGCGCCGATATGGATCAGAGCTTTGGTGGCGCGAAGCGGTGGTTGGTGACCGCGGATTCCTTTGCAAAGCAGGGCGATTACGGGCTTTCGGCGTCCTATATTCAGGCAGGGTTGCGACAGAATCCAAATGATCCGGATTTATGGTCTGCTTTTGGGTTGCAGTTGATGTTGGCAAGTGAAGGGCAAATGTCGCCGCCGGCACAATTGGCCTTTGATAAGGCACGTACAATCCGACCCAATTATCCGGCACCATATTATTTTGCGGGACTATCGAGAATATTTGATGGTGATTTGAACTCGGCGATTTTGCTATGGGAAAAGGCATTGTCACTCGCCACGCCCAAGGCAAAGTGGAAGCCTCGGCTTGAGTCGCAACTTCAGGCAGCAAAGACTTTACAAGTGCAGGCTCGGGCCATGCCTCTGGTTAATAAAATAAACAATTGATATAAAATAATAAATTTGAGAATATTCAGGCAATATTGCGTTGTTGTTAAGGGGATAAGGCCGTGCTATCGCCCCCCGCCCGCCTGATAGAATTCACTTAGTCAATGGGCCTTGTTTCAGAGGTAATAAATGGTCGCTACGCAAGCAGCAGATGATTTTGGTCATACTGAGGAAAGTCAGCACCAGGGCCACGCCCCGCAAGGATCGCTATTGGCTTTGTGTGTCGGAACCATTGGCGTTGTTTTTGGTGATATCGGGACGAGCCCGATCTACGCTTTTCGTGAAACCTTTGCCGGCCACCATCCCATAGATCCCGACCCGATGCATATTAAAGGCGTATTGAGCCTGGTATTCTGGTCCATGATGATTGTCGTGACATTCAAATATGTTTTCACAATTATGAAGGCGGACAATAAGGGCGAGGGGGGAAGTCTTGCATTGCTAGCCCTGATCAATCGTCAAACCGCGGGTGCCAAATGGACAGCGCCCATTGTAATGCTCGGTGTATTTGCAACGGCGTTATTTTATGGCGATTCCATGATCACGCCTGCCATGTCGATATTGTCGGCGGCAGAAGGTTTGAAATATGTAAGCTCTGGCTTTGATAACTGGATTGTCCCAATTTCTGTAGCGATTATTGCCGCCCTTTTTGCGTTCCAGTCGCGGGGAACCGCAAAAGTAGGTCAATGGTTTGGACCTATCATGCTGTTGTATTTTGCAACGCTTGCGGGCCTTGGCATCATGCATCTTCTAAAGATGCCGATGATTGTATTCGATGTAATTAACCCGATACACGCGTTGTACTTCTTCTATATCGACGGCTTCACCGCCTTTGTTGCGATGGGCACGGTCGTGCTGGCAGTAACCGGGGCAGAGGCGCTTTACGCCGATATGGGGCATTTTGGGCGGCGTCCAATCAAGTTCAGTTGGCTGTTTTTCGTTTTGCCGGCGTTAATGCTAAATTATATGGGGCAGGGTGCCATGATCCTGTCCATGACCCCTGCCGAAGCGCAGGAGGCCATTCGCGATCCGTTCTTCCTCATGGTGCCGGAAATGATCAGCACACCGGTCATCATCCTCACTATCCTTGCCGCGATTATCGCCAGTCAGGCTGTTATATCCGGAGCGTTCTCGTTGACACAGCAGGCAATCCAGCTTGGTTTTATGCCCCGGCTTAGTATCTTGCACACAAGCGAAAAGGCGGCGGGGCAGATTTACATTCCGGCGATCAACTGGGGTCTGGCGGTCATGGTTCTCATATTGGTATTGTTTTTCCAGTCATCGTCCAATCTTGCCGCTGCATATGGTATTGCTGTTACCGGTGCGATGTTTATCGATACCTGCTTGATCGCAGTGGTGTTGGTGACTTTATGGAAATGGCCAAAATGGAAAGCGCTGCCCATACTTGCGTTGTTCTTTATCGTGGACTTCGCCTATTTCGGGGCCAATTTGCTTAAGGTTCCCTCGGGCGGTTGGGTGCCACTGTTGATTGGACTTATCATATTTACTTTACTGACCACCTGGTCGCGGGGTCGTGCCTTGATGCGCGAACGCATGGCAGAAAGCACGATGCCGATGGAGATTTTCATTAAGTCGGCGGCCACCAGTGCCACGCGCGTCCCGGGCACGGCAATCTTTATGGCATCATCGGCAAGTGGCGTTCCATCGGCGCTGTTGCACAATATCAAGCATAACAAAATTCTGCACGAGCGGGTTTTGATATTGACCGTGCAAATCGAAGATATGCCTTTTGTCGATCCGGCCGACCGCGTTTTTTGCAAGGATCTTGGCGAGGGCTTCTTCCGTGTAAAGCTGCGCTTCGGCTTTCTTGAAGAAACCAATGTGCCGGCGACGCTGGACAAGGTCGATCTATGTGGTCCCAAATTCGATATGATGCATACCAGCTTCTTCCTATCGCGGCAGACGCTGATTGCGTCGAAAATTCCCGGAATGGCGATCTGGCGCGAAAAGGTTTTCGCCTGGATGTTGCGTAATGCGGCCAATGCGATGGAATTTTTCAAGCTGCCGAGCAACCGCGTGGTCGAATTGGGCAGTCAGGTCGAGATTTAACGGCCAGCCCGAGCAAGGAAATAATCGACTGGCAAAATTAAGGCTGGACGAATGTTGCGTAATACGGCTATCGCCGCAACATAATGTCAAAGACTGCCTCTTGCCTGCTTCTTCTACGACTTACACGCCCTTAGGCGTGTGGATAGTCCGGTCTTGCCCGGAACAACCCGCCTAAGGGTTTACAGCCAGCCCAAGAAACCCCACAGCACGTAGACTTGCGTGTTCTAGCGAAGTTGCAAATCATGATGTTATCCGACCCGAGCCGAAAATACCGCCCCTTTCCGCAGGTAGATTTACCCGACCGGCAATGGCCCAGCCGCATGATCACAAAAGCCCCGCGCTGGCTGTCGACTGATCTGCGCGATGGTAACCAGGCGCTTATTGATCCGATGGGCGCGGAAAAGAAGCAACGGTTTTTCGACCTGTTGGTCAAGGTAGGTATCAAGGAAATTGAAGTTGGCTTTCCTAGTGCGGGGGCAACTGAATTTGATTTCATTTCCGGCCTCGTCCAATCGGGCCGAATCCCTGACGATGTGATGGTACAGGTGCTGACCCAGTCGCGTAAGGACCTGATCGACACCAGTTTTGAAAGCCTGCGCGGCGCCCGTGCGGCTATTGTCCACCTCTACAACGCGGTATCGCCCGCGTGGCGGCAGATCGTGTTCAACATGACCATGCCCGAAATCAAACAAATCGCGATCGATGGCGCAAAGCTGCTGCGGGATAATGCCGCGGCACAGCCCGATACCGATTGGCATTTCGAATATAGCCCCGAAACCTTCTCCACCGCAGAACTGGATTTCAGTCTGGAGGTGTGCAGCGCAGTGATGGAGATCTTACAGCCGACACCGGATCACCCCATCATCTTCAACCTGCCCGCGACTGTTGAAGCAGCGATGCCCAATATTTATGCCGACCAGATCGAATATTTCGGCCGAAATATCCCCAACCGCGAACGCGTCATCATCTCGCTGCACACGCATAATGACCGCGGCACGGGTGTTGCGGCGACGGAGATGGGCTTGCTTGCCGGTGCCGACCGTGTCGAAGGCTGTCTTTTCGGTAATGGCGAACGAACGGGCAATGTCGACCTCGTCACCGTCGCGCTGAACATGTATACGCAAGGGCTGAACCCCGGCCTCGATTTTTCGGATATCGATGAAGTCATCAAGACCGTCGAATATTGCAACCAGTTGCCCGTCCATCCGCGCCACCCTTATGCTGGCGAACTGGTGTTCACTGCTTTTTCGGGCTCGCATCAGGATGCCATTAAAAAGGGTTTCGCCGCACAGTCGCAGAGGAATGACGAACTGTGGCAAGTGCCCTATCTGCCCATCGACCCCGCTGACCTTGGCCAAAGCTATGAAGCGGTCATCCGGGTCAACTCGCAAAGCGGCAAGGGCGGCGTTGCATGGGTGCTGGAACAGGATCACGGGCTCAAACTTCCCAAGCGGATGCAGGCTAATTTCTCGTCTACCGTACAGGAGCTTTCCGACAGCACGGGACGCGAACTGACCAGCACCGATATTTGGGAAGCGTTTGAGAAACGATATCATCTAAAGGGCGAAGGTCGCTTCCGTCTTATTGATTTTCAGGAAAGCCAAAGCCCGAAGCAACAAGACGAGCGCATATTTGCGGGTAAAATCCGCATTGACGGTGTCGAGCAAAGTGTCAGTGGCCGTGGAAATGGCCTGATCTCCAGCCTTGCAAACGCACTGGAAAGCGCACTGGGCGGGCCGCTTGATATTATCGACTATAGCGAACACGCCATCGGCCATGGCACAGACGCCCGTGCCGCGGCTTATATCGAATGCCGGGTGGGTGAGGGGCCGGTGCTGCACGGCGTCGGTATCAGCCGCGACGTTGCCACCGCCAGTGTTCGTGCCATCTTGAGTGCGGCAAACGGAGCTTAAACTGAGCGGGTGTGCCCTGTTAAAAGCAGGCGGGTTGCTTTCTCGATATCATCCTGCCGCATCAGGCTTTCACCGACCAGAAACGTGTGCACACCACTATCCGCCATTCTAAGGCAATCGGTGTGCGAGGTAATCCCGCTTTCGCAAACCAGTAGTCGATCAGCGGGTACCAATTTGGCAAGCCGTTCAGTGGTTGCAAGATCGACATCGAAACTTTTCAAATTTCGATTGTTTATACCAATCAGTTTCGACTTCAGATGCGATAAGACCCGTTCCATTTCGGCCTCGTCATGCACCTCGACCAGTATGTCGAGCCCTTGCTTTAGCGCTGCATCTTCGATTTCAATCATCGCAACGTCGTCAAGTGCAGCGACGATAATCAAAATCGCGTCCGCACCCATTGCCCGCGCTTCTTCGCATTGCCACGGGTCGACCATGAAATCTTTCCGGATAACTGGCAGATCACAAGCAGCGCGGGCTGCAACCAGATAATCTTCATGCCCTTGAAAATATGGTGCATCGGTCAAAATAGACAGACTCGTCGCGCCGCCTGCCTGATAGGCTCGGGCATGGGCCGGCGGATCGAAATCGGCGCGGATCAGGCCCTTTGACGGGCTTGCCTTTTTGATTTCTGCAATCAATGCAAAACCTGATTCCGCTTTGGCACGTAAAGCTGCTTCGAACCCACGCACGGGTGATGGCTCTGGCCAATGGGACAGGCCTTGCATTTTGCGCGAGGTAACCTCGATGCTTTTCGTGGCGCAGATTTCCGCGAGTTTGTCCGTCATCAATATTCCACCCAACACCGCAGCAATGCCTTGGCTAACCCCTTGTCAATCGCTTCGCCTGCTTCTTCCACGCCGCTTTGCCAGTCGTTCACAGCACCTGCAACCATAAGAGCCGCGGCTGCGTTCAGGAGGACGGCGTCGCGATAAGCACCTGCCTCTCCGTCGAGCAAGCGGGTGAGGGCTGCGGCGTTAAAGCCGGCGTCGCCGCCTTTCAACTTTGTGAAATGATGAAGGGGAAGGCCTGCTGTTTCGGGGTTTATGCGTTCCATGGACTGCCCTAGCCGAACCATAGTGCTTGGACCCGAAATCGACAGTTCGTCCAACGGTTCGTCGCCGGCGACCAGCATCGCGTCATCATATCCCAAGAGCTCTAGCGCGCCAGCGTAAACGGGGAGGAAATCTGGGTTTGCAACGCCGATCAACTGTCGCTTAACACCAGCGGGATTGGCCGCAGGACCGGTCAGATTAAAGATCGTCCGCCTGCCAATGGCTTTGCGGATTGGGGCGAGCGGACCGAGCGCTGGATGATGTTTCTGCGCGAAAAGAAAGCAAATACCAAGGTCGGCAAGTGTAGCTTCTGCGGTTTCGCTGGCGCGGTCAAGGTTAAGACCAAGTGCTTCAAGCGTGTCTGCGGCCCCTGCCTTGGATGACGCAGCGCGATTCCCGTGTTTGGCGACTGGTACTTCGCACGCAGCAACCACAATAGCGACCGCCGTCGAAATGTTCAGGCTGTGACTGCCATCGCCTCCGGTGCCGCATACATCGATCGTGCCGGTCGGTGCGTTGATTGGAATCATCCGCTTCCGCATCTCTCGCACCGCTGCCGCAATTTCGATGCTTGTCTCTTCACGTTGGGACATGATCGTGAGAAAATGCTGTATATCGTCAGCATCGACTTCTCCATCAAGAATGCGGGCGAAAGCCGTCGCGGCAAGGTCCGCGGTAAGTGGTGCGGATACGTCGGGAAGGGCGGTCATCGACGTTCTTTTACCGTCATGCCGGCAATTTTCATAAAATTGGCCAACATTGCATGGCCATGTTCGGTGGCGATGCTTTCAGGATGAAATTGCACGCCATGTATGGGAAGTGTCCGGTGCCTGAAACCCATGACATGACCGTCATCACCGGTTGCGTTGACGATCAGGCTTTCGGGAATATTTTCAACGATCAGGCTGTGATATCGTGTCGCTATAAAGGGTGACGGCAAACCTAAATAGAGGCCGGTTCCATCATGGGTAACCGGAGAAGTTTTTCCATGCATCAACCCGCCGCGTGTTACTGTTCCGCCAAAATGCTGGCCTATTGTTTGGTGGCCGAGACATACGCCAAGCAAGGGTTTACCCGCATCGGCACATGCGGCGACCAATTCAAGACTTACGCCTGCTTCATTGGGTGTTTTAGGCCCCGGAGAAATCAGAAAAGCTTCTGCCCCCGAAGACATCGCTTGTCCCGCCGACATATCGTCGTTGCGCACGACTTCGACTTCTGCGCCAAGTTCCAGCAGATAATGGACGAGGTTCCAGGTGAAGCTATCATAATTGTCGATGACTAATATCATTGTCCAAACCCGACTTCATCAGCGACCCTAAGAGCTTCACGTGCAGCGGCAATCAGCGCGCCCGCCTTGGCTTCGCATTCGCGTTGTTCATATTCGGGGTTGCTATCTGCAACAATACCGGCACCCGCCTGAACATGCATTACACCATCCTTGACGACCGCAGTGCGCAGGACGATGCAACTGTCCATGTCACCATTGGGCGAGAAATAACCAACGCCTCCTGCATAGGCTCCGCGGGTTTCAATCTCCAATTCGGCGATGATTTCGCACGCCCGGACTTTTGGCGCCCCGCTAACCGTACCCGCCGGAAAGCCTGCGAAAAGGGCATCAATAGCATCCTTGTCGTCGGCCAGTTCACCAACCACATTCGAAACGATGTGCATCACATGGCTGTAAAATTCGACCATGTAGCTGTCGGTGACGGTAACGCTCCCGCCTTTTGTGACGCGACCCACATCATTACGGCCAAGATCCAATAGCATGAGATGTTCGGCACGTTCTTTGGGATCGGACAAAAGCGAAGACCGGTTTTCTGAATCTTCAATGCTGTTCTTACCCCGCGGCCGCGTGCCTGCGATGGGGCGAATAGTCACTTCACCACCACGTGCGCGCACAAGAATTTCGGGGCTCGAACCGATTAAAGCAAATCCGGGAAGGTCGAGAAAATAAAGAAATGGCGACGGATTTATGCGACGCAATGCACGGTAGAGATCGACGGGTGGTAACGCAAAAGGCGCCGTAAAGCGTTGTGCCAGAACGACCTGAAATATATCCCCCGCATCGATATATTGTTTCGCCCTTGCCACCATCTTGGCATAATGGCCGTGGGGCAATACGGGTGTGAGATGGGTTGCGGAGTCGGTTCCATTGTGGACATCAGATTTTAATTGCGGACGGTGGCTGTTCAAACGCCGCTCCGCATCGTCAAGCCTTTCATTCGCCCGTGCGATTGCGTCGACGTCACTTGGGCCTGTCCATACCGGCGAGACAAGGAACATTTCGTCCTTTAGCCGGTCAAAAACTAGTATGACGGTTGGCCTGACAAACAGCATATCCGGCAATTCAAGCGCCGACTGTGGTGCCCGTGGAAGCTTTTCAACAAGGCCAATGGTTTCGTAACCAAAATAGCCCACCAGACATGCCAAAGCCGGCGGTAATTCAGGTGGCACATCCATTCGGCACTGGGTCGCCAAAGCACGCAATGCGTCTAAAGCCGGCAATGGCTCCGCCTCGAACGCTTCTCGATTTTGGACCCATTGCCGGTTGATTTCCGCCCGATCACCTTGCGCCTTGAAAACAAGATCGGGCGCTAGTCCAATCAAGCTGTGACGTCCTCGGGTTTCTCCGCCTTCAACTGATTCCAGAATGAAGTCGCCGCGTTCAGGTTCGAACAGCTTAAGCGCGGCGGAAACCGGTGTTTCGGTATCCGCGATACGTTTGCGCCAAATCAAGACCGGATTAGTTGCCGTCACGATTGGTCAGGCGCGAACGCAATTCGGCGATGCCATCGCTATTTTTATCCACCCCTACGGCTTTTGCAGCGGCTCCAACCAATTGCGCGCCATATTCGTTTTGCATCAGTCCCGAAAGTTCGAGCTTTCTTGCGCGCAGCATTTCTGCATTCCCACTGGCATCGCCCTTTTTGACATCGGTCAGAGAAACAACATACCAACCACGATCCGCACCGCCCTGTAATGTTTTCGCTGTGCCTTTTTTCATGGCAAACATCATGGCCAAAGGGGGCGGGATGGGTTGGCCTTGGCGTGTCAAATCGGCGCGGGTTCCATTTATGGCTTCAATCTGCGCCCCGTTTATGTTGGCCGCTGCTAGAGCGGCAGGTAGTGCCATGCCGCTGTCTACTGCCTTACGAATGCGTTCTGCGGCGGCGCGCGCGCCTTTGGCGCCCTCGGCTAGCGCCCATTGCTGTTGAACAATTGCACGGACAGAGGCAAGCGGCGGAGGTGCGGCTTCTTCGAAATCGGCGATTGCAATCATGGCGAAGCGTTCGCCGGGAACAATTTCGATCAATTGCGCTTCGCCGTTGGTTTCAAGTTGAAACGCAGCTGGTAAAATGACCTGCATTTCCGGGATGGGTTTATATGCAGGGTTTGCAATATTCCGGCCATTGGCCAATAATTTCGGTGACGTTTCGATTTTTAGCCCATTTTGCTTCGCCATATCGGCAATAGTTGAGCCGTCGGCAAATGCATCCTCGATTTCCGATGTCATCTCGGTCAGCATTTCTTCGCTGCGCGACTTGGTCAACTCGGACTCAATTTCGGCGCGCGCTTGTTCAATCGATTTTGCTGCAACCTGATTGACTTTATCAACGCGAACGACTGCCCAACCTAGCTTGCCCCGTGCGGGTTTTGCAATGCTGCCTTGGGCGGCAGAAAATACGGCATCGGCAACGGCGGATGATGCACTGTTGACGAGGCTCGATTTGGTAACATCGTTCACGCTGGTTACCGAAAGACCAAGGCCGTTTGCGACTTCGGCCAGAGACTTGCCGCCACTTGCTTGAGCAACGACAGATTTTGCTGCAGCTTCTGTAGGAACGATGACCTGGCTTATATTGCGCGACTGCGATGCAGCAAATTTTGCAGCATTAGCTTTATAATAGGCGGCAACGTCGGCAGATGTCGGCTTTGCGCGTGCTGCAATAATAGTCTTGTCAAATATGGCATAGCTTACGGCCCGCTTTTCAGGGATCGTAAATTTTACAGCATTGTCCTTGTAATATTTAGCCAAAACAGGCTCGCTCGGCGGTGCAGCAGGGAAAAATGCCGAAGATGGCAAGGATGCAACCTGTCCTGACCGCTGTTCCAAAACCAAAGAGGCATATGGCAAAATCATGCCATCGGGGGCCATAGGGCCGCTCGCTGCGGTTGGCAGCAATTGCTGGGCAAATAGATTTTGCGCGATATCTTCGCGAATAGCCTGTTCGCTTATGCCAATTTGTTGCGCAAAGGCACGAAATGCTTCCGCGCTAAACTTTCCGTCTAACCCCATCGCTCCCGGGATTTTGCGTATTTCGGAACCAACAAGTCTCTCACTAACCGCGACGCCATATTCTTCGCCAAATTCAGCCAGCGCATAGCGGTTGATGAGTTGTTCGAGCGTAGAATCAAGGCCACCACTTTCAACAAAGCGAGCCATGTCGAGAGTAGGGTTATCTTGCCGTTCTGCCTTCAAACGGTTTTCAAGTGCGTCATTCAATTCGCCAAGCGTAATGTTACGATCACCAACACGCGCGACGTTACCTCCGCTCAACCCGCCGAAATTGCCGGACCCGCTTACATCACCAAGCGCAAAGGCGACCGCGATCATTCCGATAAACATCAGTGCGACGACTGCGCCGATTTTTGAATTGATAAGCGAACGGATGAAACTAATCATGGAGTAGCGTTTCTCGATAAGGGATATTTAGGGTGTCGCTTTAGGCGGCAAGGCATCGTCAATCAAGGGATAGACTTGCAGCCGCGGCCGAAAGACGGGCATAGCGTTTCTCAGATTCGGAATGGGGCGTTTTAGGGGTTTATTAGATGCGAAAATATATTGTCGGTAATTGGAAGATGAACGGCACGTCGAACGATTTACAGGAGATTTCTGCAATTGCCGCTTTGGCCACCCAATATCCTGCGGTCGACATTGCCATTTGCTTGCCCGCAACACTAATTGCACGCGCCGCGTCTCTGGTTCCCGGATTTGCCATAGGCGGTCAGGATTGCCACCAGCAAGCCAGTGGCGCCCACACCGGTTGCATTTCCGCCCCAATGCTCGTTGACGCGGGTGCTAGATTGACAATAATCGGGCACAGCGAGCGTCGGGCGGACCAATATGAGACCGATGCGAATATTTGTGCAAAAGCAATGGCGGCGCACGACGCGGGACTGAGAGCTATTGTCTGTGTTGGCGAAACATTGACGCAGCGTGATGCCGGCAAGGCAATTGAAATTGTTCTTGGTCAATTGGAGAGTTCTTTGCCAGACGAAGCGGACGGAGATTGGCTTAGCGTTGCATATGAGCCTGTCTGGGCCATTGGTACCGGCAGAATACCTGATGAATCTGATGTAGCCGAAATGCATTTTGCAATCCGCAAACATATAATTTCGCGTTTTGGATCTGATGGTGAAGCGATCCGCATTTTATATGGTGGTTCTATGAACGGCGAAAATGCATCGATATTATTGGCAATACCAAATGTAGACGGAGGCCTTATTGGTGGGGCCAGTCTTGGAGCCGTTAAATTCGAACCTATCATCGACGCCGCAGCTTAGGGTCAGGACCTAAGTAACGACGTTATTCCTGCGAATAGCATTGAAGATTAAGGTCGGCATCGCTATGTGGGCGGCTGAACTGGCGTTTTATCGCCCTTAAATTGTGGATTTTATATGGGTCTTTTTCATTTTCTTATCGTTGTACAAGCCATTGTCTCGGCAGCTTTGGTCGGTGTTATATTGATGCAACGGTCAGAAGGTGGCGGCTTGGGCATGGGCGGAAGCCCGTCCGGACTAATGTCAGCACGCGGCGCGGCCGACTTTATGACCCGCTTGACGACAATTTTGGCGTCTATGTTTGTTCTGCTATCAATTTCTTTGGCATTTGTTGCCGCCCGAGAAGGCGGACCCAGCAAGATCGACACGAGTCTGGAGCGCACTGAATTGCCCGCATCGCAAACGACAGCGCCCGAAACCGCACCAGCGCCAGAAGCTGCTCCCGCAGCGGCGCAAGTCGCTCCCAATACTGAAGTACCCCTCGACAAATAAGGTACACCTTCATTCCACCGATGGACGGTGTTGTGCAGAAACGGTTTCAAGTGTAACCACTTTGGTATGACTGAATACCAAAATGTGTATGACTCGCCGCCGGACGGGGCCAAGCCCGATTGGACAATCCCCCAAAATTGGGACGTTTTTAGCCCCGACGAACACGCGATGTGGGACCAGCTATTTAAACGGCAGTCTGATATGCTTTCCGGACGCGCTGCCGACGCATTTTTGCGTGGCCTTGATATTCTAAAATTATCAAGGCCGGGCATTCCCGACTATCGCGAACTCAACGAGCGCCTAATGGCAGCGACAGGGTGGCAGGTGGTCGCTGTTCCGGGACTCGTGCCCGATGAAGTGTTTTTCGAACATCTCGCCAATCGCCGTTTTCCAGCGGGCAATTTCATCCGCAGTCTCGATCAACTCGATTATTTGCAGGAACCTGACGTATTTCACGATGTTTTCGGGCATGTACCGATGCTCACAGATCCGGCTTTTGCGGACTATATGGTGGCATATGGCCAAGGTGGTTTGCGGTCTTTAGGCTATGGCGCGCTTGACCATTTGGCCCGGCTTTATTGGTACACCGTGGAGTTCGGTCTGCTTCAACAGCCTGATGGATTGCGCATCTATGGCGCCGGTATTGTTTCGAGCTATGCCGAAAGTATTTTCGCACTGGATGATCCAAGCCCTAACCGCGTCCATTTTGACCTGATGCGCGTCATGCGGACCGAATATCGGATAGACGATTTTCAACAGAATTACTTTGTGATCCCTAGCCTTCATCATCTTTTGCAAGTGACGGTCAGCACAGATTTTGCGCCGTTATATGAACAGCTCGAACATCTGCCGGATATTAAGATTGGCGATATAGTCGATGGTGACCTCGTTTTAACGCGCGGTACCCAGGCCTATGAAAAAAGGGCCGGTCACTAAAAGGGAGGGGAAAAGCAACCGGCCCCAGCAGTCACTGCCGTTTAAGGCAGCAAGACTGAATCGATAACGTGAACTACGCCGTTGGACTGCATAACATCGACCGTCGTAACGGCAGACTGCCCGCCTTTGCCATCGGTAATGACAACGCTGTTGCCCGACAGACGTGCGGTCAAAGTCTCACCGGCCACTGTCGTCAACGACGCACTGCCACCGCCAGATTTGATCGCTGCAATAATATCGCTCGCCGTCAGCTTGCCAGATACAACATGATAGGTCAGTATCTTGGTCAAGGTTGCTTTGTTTTCAGGTTTTACCAATGTGCCGACAGTGCCGGCTGGCAATTTTTCAAACGCCGTGTTTGTCGGCGCAAATACCGTAAATGGACCAGGGCTTGCGAGAGTTTCTACCAGGCCTGCTGCTTTTACCGCTGCAACCAGTGTGGTCAGGTTCGGGGCTGCCGAAGCATTTTCCGCGATGGTTTTTGCAGGGAACATCGCTGCGCCACCGACCGTTGGGTTGGCCATCTTGTGATGATTTGCAAAGGCTGCGGTGCCGCCAATGGCCGACGAGGCGAGGGCGAGTGCTAAAATAAATTGGTTCGACTTGTTCATGGTTTCAACTTTCCTGTTCAGCGCACGTCCCAGGGGTGGCGTGCTGTGAGCAGGTACGAATTCATGGATCGGCCGGATGCAGGCGGACGAAAATAATTTTATAAAGTTGCGATTTTCCCGCTCGCAATGACAGGACCCGTGGCTTTTCCTCCAGGTGCGCCGCCTTCGGGTTCAGGGGTGATTGCTAAAGTGCCGCCTGAACCGAGATATTGTCGCAAATCCGCAGGGACGATTATGGCGGTGGCTGATTTACTGCCGACAATGCCCAATGACCGAGCGGTTCCATCCGCAGGTATAATCCAGAGCTCTGGATAAAGATTACCGGTTTCGAGCGAAACGGGCGTAACAATCATACGACCGGTACTTGCGTCGTAACTTGCGGTCAAAGAGGCGGAGCCGGTTTCGCTACCCAAGGCAGCAATTAAAGGAGCTTGGGGCGCTGGTATCGGTCCGCTGTCGGGCCGTTGTAATAGCAAAATGCCCAATATGGCGGCAGCGCTGACCGATATGCCCGTCAGCGACCGCCAAAATAGCAATTTACCAGCGCCGACATCTTGATCCGTTGGCTGGGGTAAAGCGCTTTCTATGACGCGCCATATATGGGCAGAAGGGGTTTCTTCACCGCCCAGCATCGGGTGCAGGCGCAATCGCCATGCCTCAATCTCCGCGGCAAAACTGGAATCGGTTGCCATGCGTGCTTCGACCATTGCGGATGATGCTGCATCGAGGAGACCCAGCACATATTCGCCTGCCAGTGCAATATCATCTTCATGTAACTTAGTCATGACGCCCCTTCCATGCAGGTGCGTAATTTCATCAAGGCACGCCGTATTCGGCTTTTGATTGTGCCCAATGGTTCGCCCTCATGCGCGGCAAGATCGGCATAGGTCGCCCCGCCGATAAATGCGCTGCGGATGAAATGTGCATCACGACGATCAAGTCCGTCAATGCAGCCGTGAAGGAGATCATCTTCTCCTTTTGCGAGAAGTTGCGCATCGGCCAGAGGTGTTTGGTCTGCAATTTCCGCAGCCTCGTCGAGCGAGGCCAGTCCGGCTTTTCCTTTGGCACGCAAGCGGTCAATTGCACGGTTACGGGTGACGGTAACGAGCCAGCTTATCGGGCTTGCACGGCCGGCTTCGAAACTTGCCGCTCTGTTCCAGATTGTGATAAAGGCGTCTTGCAATGCTTCTTCCGCTTCATTTCTGTCGGAGAAGATACGAAGGCAAACCCCAAATAGTTTCGCTGACGTGGCTTTATACACGGTCTCAAAGGCTGATCTGTCGCCTTTTCCAGTGCGCAACAGTGCGTCGCTCAGCGCGGCCCGACGCGCTGCATCAAAATCTACCGTAACAGAATCTGTTGCCATTACCCGACGATATGACCGATCGAAGGGTGCGATGCAATTGGCCAATATCTTACCATGTTCCAAAATCTCCGGGTGGCTGGCTGGTTCGGCCATCGGCCCGCAAGGGTCGTTGCCAGCCATAACAAGTTCGTTTGATAAACGTAAGACAAGGCCAATCACCGGTGACTTCCCGCCTTTGCAAACGAAAACCGAGTTTTCTATACGCGCTGATAACTGCAGGGGCTTGGCTATCCAGCAATCCGGCGAGCATCAATGTTCCACCTTCTCCCAAAATATGTGCAAATGATGGGGCCAGTTCGATCAACGGCCCCGCCAAAATATTGGCAATCACAAGGTCATAGGGCGCGCGTTGTTGAATAAGGGGGTGATCTGTTCCGAGCGCAGAGCACAGAGCAATTTCGCCTTGTCTTGCGCCCAGCGGATATCCGTTCAATCGCGCATTGTCGGCAGTTACGTCAACACTTACGGGGTCGATATCTGACGCAGTAAGATAGGCGCGGGGCCACAGATGGCAGGCGGCAAAGGCCAGCAATCCGGTGCCTGTACCGATATCGGCGATCATTTCGTACCGTTTGCCCTGACGTTTTAGATTATCCAGCATCGCCAGGCATCCGCTGGTGGTTTCGTGACCACCGGTGCCAAAAGCGCGGCTTGCTTCAATATGAAATGGAACGGTGCCGTCCGGTATCTGGCCTTTGTTCGCTTCGGTATGGACATAGAAACGCCCTGCGCGCACGGGTTTCAAACCTTGTTGGCTCAAGACAACCCAATCTTCGTCGGGCAGTCTTGAAATTACTGCCGCTACACGAGCGGCGCTCGGTATTTTTGACTGTATCATCGCTATGGAATCCGCATTCGGCTCTTCGGGAAAATAAGCCTCTATCCGCCATTTGGCATCGTTGAATGCTTCAACCTCATCGGCAACTAAAGTTGGCACAGGGTCTAAAGACGCCAGCCATTCGTCATCTTCATGCAACGCTTCGGCTTCTTGCCGTGTGCAAGGCAGAGTAACCTTCCAATTACCGGACATAACTTGCTCCGTTCACATCAAGAACCGCTCCGGTCATTGATGGCGGGGCATCGACCGCGCAGAATTTTGCAATGGCCGCGACTTCTTCGGGGTCGGCGACTTTTCCAAGGGGAATATCCGCCAAAAGCTTTTCGCCGCCACGACTAGCCAAATAGTCTTCTGCCATTCCGGTCATGGTAAAGCCCGGGCAGATTGCAAAGGCCAGAATTCCGTCGGAAGCGTAGCCACGCGCAATGGTTTTTGTCATTGCAACCATGCCTGCCTTGGACGCGGCATAATGCCAATGCTCCGGGCTATCCCCGCGATAGGCGGCGCGGCTTGCAATATTGACAATACGACCGTGACGCTTTGTTTCTTTCCATTGGAGAACAGCCAAGCGGCAGAGCGCAGCGCTCGCCGTCAGGTTGATCTGCATGGTCCGGTTCCAACTCTCGAGCCAGTCCTTCTCGCCTGAATCAAGCGGGTTGGAGTCGAACACACCGGCATTGTTGATCAAGACGTCAACATGCCCGCCGAGCCTCTGAATTGCATCGTGCCAAAGTCGCGATGGCACCAGAGAGTCCGCCAAGTCGCCATCCCGCGTTGACAGGCCGACGACGTCGAATGCATCCGGATTAAAAGCATCGACGATAGCGGCACCAATTCCCCGCGAGGCACCTGTCACTAAAATTTTGATTTTCATGACCGCTGCTTTTTCACAACGGGACGAATAACTCAATGATACTTATCCAAGGCTGCCCGCAAATTTGCTGGCATTCAGTCGCAGCGACGTCAATTTGGAATTGACCTCGTTAAAGCCTTGCTCGAGGGCTGTAATTTCGGAGACGACATTTTCGGTGTCGGATCGAATGGCTGAAATGGTGTTGGACATTAAATCTGCGGCCAGTGCCGTTTCATCTACCGACGCTGTAATCATTGTTACGGTTTGCGCCTGATCTTCCATTGCATGGCGTATGCGTTCGGCAGAATGTTGCACTTCGCTGACAATGGAACGAATAGCAGTGTTGGATTCGACAGATGCTTTCGTTGCGTTCTGGATGGCCGATATTTTCTGGGCAATTTCATCAGTTGCCTGCGCTGTTTGATTGGCGAGGCTTTTTACTTCTTGTGCCACGACGGCAAATCCGCGTCCTGCATCACCTGCACGGGCCGCTTCGATGGTTGCATTAAGCGCGAGTAAATTGGTCTGCCCGGCAATTTCCCGGATCAATGCCAGAATGGAATCGATGGATTGCGATTGTTCAGACAACGTATCGGTTGCGATGACGCTTTGCGACGCCTGAGCCGCCGCACGGGTGGCAACATCGGACGCCGTTTCCACTTCGGTACGCGCATCCTCGATCGCGCGAATAAGGCCGGCGGCCGTCTGTGCGGCTTCGCGCATTGCGACCGCTGACTGCTCCGATGCCGCGGCAACTTCAGACGTTTTTGCCAACATACCGTGGGCCATTTGCGAGCTATTGGCCGCTTGATATTTCAGCATATTTGTTTGTTCGGAAATTGCAGAAGTAGCATTGCCAATGTCCGCTTCGAAATTTGCTGAATTGGCGGCCTTGGCTTCAAAAAAGCGCTTTTGTTCATATTCACGATAAATTACGGAAAATGTGGTCATTTCGATTGAGTTGAGTTTTGTCATCGTATCCACAAAAACCTGGATATCATCGATCGATAGTCCGGCCTGGCTAAGGATTTTGCCGACCGACCGGGCGTTTGCTGTTCCTGTTGCTGCTAAAACAGCGTCGAGTGGAATGCCTTTTTCAAAAGAGTCTACAATCAGCGCCTTGCTGATATTCAGCCACTTACGTTCCGCAAAGCGCGTAATTCGCATTTCCATGTAAGTCGATAACAAATCGCGAGACTTGTCATAAGCTTCACCAACCAGGTGAGGGCCAAAGACGGGCGAATTTTTCCAGTATGACCAATAGTCATCGCTAAGTTCCGAATAACGCCCGTCAAATATATCAGACAATTTTTTGCAATTGTCGGACAGGCAACCATCCTGATCATACGGAGCAATTATGGCTTCGATGTCCAGTCGATGCCCGGAATTATTTTGGTCCATTCATTCGCTCCATATCCACACTTTGCCAAATATTGCTGGCCTATGGGCTTTAATACACCCGAAATGGTTAACGGCGGGTTATGTATTCCTGTCTATCACAAAGAAGAATAGTGGTGTCAGAGGCCTTGCGCACAGCTACTAAAACATTAAAGAGCGACACATAATCGTGAATATGGGATCAATCCTAGCTATCTGAAGGACAGCAAGTCATGGGGCAAAAATCGACACGGCCATTGTCGCCGCATTTGCAAGTCTATCGCTGGTCGCCACAAATGGCGATTTCCATCTTTCATCGCGCCACCGGTTTCATTCTTGCTACTGCGGGCATGGTCACATTGTTGTGGTGGCTTTCGGCGATTGGTGGTGGCGAAGAAAGCTATGCCATTTTCCAGGAATATGTTGTCAATGCAGGCGAAGGGGCGACAACGTTCCAGACTGCGAGCAACTGGTTTTTCAGATTGGTTGCCCTCGCGGTGACGTTCAGTTTCTTTCAACATTTATTTTCTGGGTTGCGCCATTTCGTTCTTGATATGGGGGCCGGTTATGAACTGAAGTCCAACCGGACTTGGGCGTTGGCTGCATTTGCAGCAGCGTTTTTTGCAACTGCATTGGTTGCACTGGTCGTGGCATCACGCGTTATCGGAGTTTGAATGATGGGTAGCGGCACAAATATCGGCAAAGTTCGGGGGTTGGGTTCGGCCAAGCATGGCGGTTCGCACTGGATAAGCCAACGCACGACCGCGGTTGGCAACTTATTGCTCACAACCTGGCTCGTCGTTTCGTTATTGATCATGCCAAATTTTGATCAGGCCACTCTGGCACTCTGGCTTGCAAAGCCCTCGGTTGCCGTGCCGATGATCCTGATGCTGGTCAGTGTTTTTTGGCACGCACGTTTGGGTCTTCAAGTGCTTATCGAGGACTATGTCCATGACGACGCCTTGAAATTCGGTGCCATGACGTTGCTTAATTTCTATGTAGTTGGCGGAGCCGTCTTCGGCATTTTTACCGTCGCTAAACTTGCATTCACCGGAGCTCCCGCCTGATGTCAGACGCTTACAAGATTATTGACCACACCTATGACACCGTTGTTGTCGGCGCCGGCGGCTCTGGCCTGCGTGCCACTATGGGAAGCGCGGAAGCCGGTTTGAAAACGGCCTGCATTACGAAGGTTTTCCCGACACGTAGCCACACGGTAGCTGCACAAGGCGGCATCGCTGCCTCGCTCGGAAACAACAGTCCTGACCATTGGACATGGCATATGTACGACACCGTAAAGGGTTCGGACTGGCTGGGCGACCAAGACGCGATTGAATATATGGTGCGTGAGGCACCGGCCGCTGTTTATGAGCTGGAGCATGCTGGCGTTCCGTTTTCGCGGAACACGGACGGCACAATTTATCAACGCCCCTTCGGTGGCCACATGCAGAATATGGGCGAGGGGCCTCCCGTCCAGCGCACCTGCGCTGCTGCTGACCGTACAGGCCATGCTATGTTGCATGCCTTGTACCAGCAAAGCCTGAAATATGACGCAGACTTTTTCATCGAATATTTTGCGCTCGATCTGATCATGGAAGACGGCGAATGCCGGGGTGTGATTGCGCTGTGCATGGAAGACGGCAGTATTCACCGGTTCAAAAGCCATGCGGTAGTTCTCGCCACCGGCGGTTATGGTCGCGCCTATTTCTCGGCGACATCGGCGCATACCTGCACTGGCGATGGCGGCGGTATGGTGTTACGCGCGGGATTGCCTTTGCAGGATATGGAATTCGTGCAATTCCATCCGACCGGCATATATGGCGCGGGCGTACTGATTACCGAAGGCGCGCGCGGCGAGGGCGGCTATCTGACCAACAGCGAAGGTGAGCGCTTTATGGAGCGTTACGCGCCGTCGGCCAAGGATCTGGCGTCACGTGACGTGGTGAGCCGTTCGATGGCGCTTGAAATGCGCGAAGGACGCGGTGTCGGACCGGGCAAGGACCATATTTACCTGCATCTCGACCATATCGATCCCAAAGTGCTGGGTGAACGATTGCCGGGTATTACCGAAAGCGGAAAGATTTTCGCTGGCGTTGATTTGACGCGGCAACCGCTGCCAGTTTGCCCGACGGTGCATTATAATATGGGCGGAATTCCGTGCAATTATCATGGTCAGGTTGTGACCAAAAAGGATGGCAATGACGATGCGGTTGTCCCCGGACTCTATGCCGTGGGTGAGGCCGCTTGCGTTTCGGTTCATGGCGCGAACCGCTTGGGTTCCAACTCCCTGATCGACCTTGTCGTCTTCGGCCGTGCAACCGGCTTGCATCTGAAGGAAAGTTTGAAGCCTGGTGCATCACATCGCCCGCTTCCCAAGAGTGCAGCCGACCTGCCGCTGGCGCGCGTGGAAAAATTCCGCAATGCTAAGGGTGGTTCGCCGACCGCAAAAATCCGGTTGGAGATGCAGCAGACGATGCAAAAGCACGCCGCCGTTTTCCGCGATACCGAACTGCTCGCGGAAGGCGTCCAGTTGATGCAAAAGGTCAACAAGCAAATGGAAGACGTCGCTGTTACCGACCGCAGCTTGATCTGGAACACCGACCTCATCGAAACGCTCGAGCTCGACAATCTGATGGCACAGGCCGTCTGCACAATGGAGAGCGCAAACAACCGCAAGGAAAGCCGCGGTGCCCATGCACATGAAGATTTCCCTGACCGCGATGATGCGAACTGGATGAAGCATACGGCGTCGTGGTTTGACGGATGGGGTGGATCAGGTGGCAAGGTGACCCTCGATTACCGCGCAGTGCATGATTATACGCTGACGGATGAGGCGGAGTACATAAAGCCGAAGGCACGGGTATATTGAGCAAAGCTCGCGGCAGACTATTTTTCCAGCGTTTGGCGCGGGCGCTGCGCACGCAGGACTGGGTTGCTGCGGGAATTGAATTCACTCTTGTTGTATTAGGAGTGTTCCTAGGATTTCAGCTTACGCAGTGGAACGACGATAGGCAGAGTCGGGCGAGAGAGGTTTCATTGATGCTCAACGTCGCGCGCGATTTGCGTGACGATATGACCGAAATGGACGACAACATCCGGAACGCGTCATCCCGTATGGCATCCTTGGATCACCTTCTGCGATTGTCAGGAGGGTGGAATCCTCCCGCCGAATTCCCCTCCTCTCGGTTCATTATGAAAGTCGAACAGGCCCCCCCATTTAAACCCAATTCGGGTTACACGTTCGGGATTGAGACATTTGTTCTCGCGACTTACGACGGTAGCAGGTTCGCGTATAATGCGCTTATCAATGCCGACGGCCCCAATCTCGTCCGCGATCACGCGCGCCTAAGCGAGATTCAGAAATATTACGCGTCGGTTGACCAATTGCTTACGTTCGAACGAGGATTGGCGGAAAGCCGCTTTCGCGTTTTGGACTCCATGCAGGTGGAAGGACTGTCCGCAGTCGATGGGGCCTCATTCGAGAGAGTTGCGCTGATTTTAGGACGAAGTCCGGCATTGCGGGCTGCGATCGAGAACCATTGGTTCTATACTAACCGGCAAGTTATCGTGACACGCAGTTTGAGAACCGACGCCGCTAAATTAGTGAACAGGATTGAGGTCGAATATCAGCGGTGATCGTCGCTCATCAGAGTTCCGAGGATACCATGCGTAATTCTGCTTCAAAGCCGCTCCGAAAAATCCATCGCCTGGTGCAACACACGTACAATGTCTATCGCGTCGTCGGTAACGAGATAGAACACCATATGATGTCCGCAGCCCATCTGACGCAAGCCGACATATTTGCCGTCAAATTCCGCGAAGCGGAGCGGGAATTCGCGCAACGATTTGATCTGGTCGCGGAGATTGGCGCCATAGGCGGCGGCTTGTTCTTCACGCCATCGCTTGCGTGTATAGTGGGCAATTCCCCGCATATCCGCCGACGCCAATACGCGAAATTTTATTTGGCGCACTTGGGATCAAATTCTTCAATATACCACGTGTCGATGTCGAAGCTCCCATCTACTGGGCTTGCCAGCCCTGCATCCAAAGCTTCAATAAGTCTCGATTTGAAAGCCGCGCGTTCTTCGTGCAGGCGCAGAGCGTCGCGGATTACTTCACTGGTTGAGCCAAATTCGCCAGACTGCACCTTGCTACGGGCATAATCTGCGAAGTATTCGCCCAAGGCAATCGATGTGTTTTTTGCTACCATAAGACGGTACTACCAATATTTGGTAATTTGTCAATTATGGCTGTGGAAAACCTCCGCAGCAATTTCCAAACTGCGTTGTCGCTTTTCCGGGTCGAATATCGAGCAGGCGACGATAATCTCATCCGCCTTCGTCCGTTCGATAAACGCCGCAACGCCTGCCTTCACCGTATCCGCCGCACCAATCGCGCTGCACGACAGCACATTGTCCAGCATCGCCACGTGTGACGGCGGCAAGGATGCGCGGTAACCTTCGACCGGTGGCGGCATCTGGCGGGGGTTGCCGGTGCGGAGCGAGACGAAACTTTGTTGCATTGAACTGGCAAGATATTCTGCTTCCGCGTCGGTTTCGGCAGCGATGATGTTGAACGCCGCCATCGCGTATGGCGCGTCCAGTGCCGCGCTAGGCCGGAAATGGCTGCGGTAGATGTGCAGCGCTTCGTCGAGCATGTCGGGTGCGAAGTGGCTGGCAAAGGCGAAGGGCAGGCCGAGAGCACCGGCGACTTGTGCGCCATATAGGCTGCTGCCCAAGATGTAGAGCTGGACATTAGCGCCCGCACCGGGTGTGGCCACGATACCGGTCTGGCCATCATCTGCAAAATAGCTTTGCAACTCCATCACATCGCGCGGGAAGGCGTTGGGGTCGCTGTCGAGCGTGCGGCGGATTGCAGCTACGACGCGCTGGTCGCTGCCGGGGGCGCGGCCTAGTCCCAAGTCAATCCGTCCGGGGTAAAGAGCATCGAGCGTGCCGAACTGTTCGGCAATGACGAGCGGCGAATGATTGGGCAGCATGATGCCGCCCGAGCCAACACGGATCGTTTTCGTCGCGGCGGCAACGTGCCCGATAACGACGCTGGTCGCCGCGCTGGCGATGCCCCGCATCCCGTGATGTTCGGCAACCCAGTAACGTGTAAATCCAAGCTGTTCGCAATGTTTGGCGAGGTCTGCAGCATTGGCCAAGGCCATAGGCACCGTTCCGCCTTCAACAACGGGTACAAGATCCAGAAGGGAAAATTTGGTCATGACGTCTACATGGTTATCCCAACGGATAAAGCCAAGCGCAATCGACTATCCCATGCGGGCGTGCCATAGGCCTTGGATGATGACCGCGTTTTACGTATCGTTTCTGATCACGGCATTGCTCATTGAGCTAACCCCGGGACCTAATATGGCTTGGTTGGCATTGACGAGTGCGAGCAAGGGACGCAAATCGGGGTTTGCGGCGGTGGCGGGTATCGCCTTGGGGCTCGCACTTTTGGGTGGTGCTTCCGTCTTTGGTTTGTCCCAACTTGCAATAAATTCACCCATTATATTCAGCTTTCTGCGCTATGCCGGTGTTGCGTATCTTCTTTGGCTGGCTTGGTCCACATGGACCGGTGACGACAAAGGGCGCGATAGCTTTGCAGATCATTGCGGATTGGTTGATTGGTTTAGGCACGGGGTGTTACTCAATCTGTTAAATCCCAAAGCTGCCATTTTTTTCGTTGCGGTCCTGCCTGCCTATATTGACCCTCAAGATTCAGTGGCCTCGCAAACAGTATTTCTCTCTTTGACCTATGTCGGGATAGCAACCGCCATTCATCTTATCATCGTTTTACTGGCAGGCTCGGCACATAACTGGCTGGCACGGGGAAACCGGCAATTCTTTATTCGACGAATTTTCGCGGTTATGATTGCCTTGATCGCAATTTGGTTTTTACGCAGCACGGCATGAGTAAAGGTGAGCAACGCAGAACACAGCTGTTGGTTAATCCGACGTTCATCGACTTATTCATAGACGAACCGTGCTATTTCGTAGATAAACCGATTTTCGGTGAAAGGAATGCATATCATGGCAACTGAAAGAAGTCCCGGCTGGAAGTTATTCTTTGCCGGAATCATTGGCCTTGTCCTCATCATTCCCTTGATGATGGTCTATGCGCTTTTATGGGATCGACAGGAGCAATCCAATATTGCACAAAATTCGATCGCAGCAGGTTGGGGCGGACCGCAAGTTGTAGTCGGCCCGGTTCTCGTTATCCCTTACACGACCAGTAATGTTGAAACGGTAAATGAAAATGGCCGGCAAACAACACGCACTGTTCAGATTAAAAAGGAATTGTTTCTTTCGCCTGAAACAAACGCAATAAAAACGGAATTAAAACCTGATCGGAAACGCAAATCGATTTACGAAAGTGTGCTGTTTATTGCCACGAACAGCGGAAACGCCCGTTTTGCCTTGCCGAATGATTTTGCGCGTTATGGCATTCCGCGTGAAAATATCGATTTTGCCGGCGCTGAACTTCGCTTCGGGGTATCGGATGCGCGCGGGTTACAAAAAGACAGCAGAGTCCAAGTTAACGGAGCAGCCCTGGGCTTGCAGCCCGGTAAGGGATTAGCTGCCTCCAATAATTCGGGCTTTTTCAGCTTTGTCGACTGGACAGGGGCTGCACCACTTGAAGTTAAATACAGCTTTGCAATTCGCGGCAACAAATCCCTGACAATGGTTCCTCGCGGGGGAGAAACGACATGGGATGTGAAGTCCAGTTGGCCGAGCCCCAGCTTTGCCGGTGATTTTCTTCCGGTCAGAAGAGAGGTAAAATCAACGGGATTTTCGTCGACTCATGCGGTTACCAATCTGGCATTAGGGCAAGCCATTGTGGCAACCGATGACAACGCGCCTCCATTGACTTCTGAACAATATGGCGCGGTCGCAGTGTCGTCTGCACGAGATATTCCGGCGGTTGGTGGCCCGAGCCAAGCTGCGACGATTGGCTTAATCGAGCCTGTGGACTTATACAGCCAAGTCGATCGTTCGGTGAAATATGGGTTTTTGTTCATAGGCTTCACTTTCCTTGCGTATCTGATGTTCGATATCATCGCCGGGGCCCGTGTGGCGGCGGCTGAGTATCTTTTGACCGGGGCGGGGCTGGTGCTGTTTTTCGTGCTCCTTCTGGCCTTTGCCGAAGTGGTGGGCTTCTTGTGGGCCTATCTGATTGCTGCGGGCGCAATAACGGCTTTATTGACAGCGTATTCGGCGGCAGTGTTGAAAAGCTGGCTCCGCGCGCGGTTCATCGGTGGATTATTGGTGGGGCTTTACGCGACACTTTACGTGTTGCTCAATCTGGAAGCATATTCGCTTATAATAGGTTCTCTGCTGCTCTTTGTCGCTCTGGCCGTCGTTATGTGGGCCACGCGGGCCATCGACTGGGGCGCTCAGCGAAGCGCGCCGGAGACGGCTACCGCCAGCGCAGTTTAGTCGCGTTAAGTTGCGGGACGGATCGAACACCCATAAGTTTCATATCCCGTTCGATCTCGTCCCGTAATTTGCCAACAATGCGTTGAACGCCAGGTTCGCCGGCGGCTGCCAGTGCATATAAATACAAGCGTCCGCCGGAGCATGCCGTTGCTCCGGCGGCGATTGCTTTCAACACATGGCTGCCGCGACGAATTCCGCCGTCGCAGATGATGTCGATTTTTCCACCCACAGCGTCTGCAATTTCTGCAATCTGATCAAATGGCGAGCGTGAGCCGTCCAATTGGCGTCCCCCATGATTGGAGATCATGATCGCCGTAGCCCCGATATCGACAGCACGTTTGGCATCGTCGACTGACATGATGCCTTTCAGGCAAAATTGACCGCCCCAGTCCGCTCGCACCTTTTCGGCCATGGCCCAGTCCATGGATGTATCAAGCATGGTGTTAAAATATTCTGCAACTGACACGGCTACGTTGGTACCAGCATCGACATGGGTTTGAAGGTTGGGCAAGGCAAATTTCTGGCGGAATATGTAATTCAGCGCCCACATGGGATGGATCGCATAACTTAACACGGACGACGGTGTAAATCGCGGAGGTGACGTAAACCCACTGCGAAGGCATCGTTCGCGATTGCCTGAAACAATTGTATCGACCGTCAATGCAATGGCATCAAATTTGGACGCTTTGCAGCGTTCGATCATGGATGTATTTAAGCCTTTGTCCTTATGGATATAAAGCTGAAACATTTTTGGTGACGCTACGGTTTCGCCGATTTCTTCTATGCTTACGGTGGCAAGTGAAGATATCCCGAACCATGTGTTGAACTTTTGAGCCGTAGCTGCAACGGCCCGTTCGCCTTGCCAATGGAATAGCCTTTGTAACGCAGTAGGCGACAGCATCAAAGGCATGGATATGCGCTCACCCATTACCATCACGCTCATATCAATTTCAGAAACACCGGCCAAAACGTCGGGGACCAAATCGCAGTCGTCAAAAGCCGATGTGTTGCGGTCTTTAGTACGCTCGTCGTCGGCCGCACCATCAATATAATTAAATATAGGAGAGGGAAGGCGACGTTTGGCAAGACGACGAAAATCGTCGACGTTATTACAATCGGTTAATTTCATTTTGCCCCCAGTTCACTCATAACATTCTGGCGGTGACCCAAAATCGCTGCAACTGATATAGCTCATAGGCAGAAAGAGCCTCTGATGATGGTGTTAATCAAATTTTGCCTTGTAAATAGTTGCAGGATTCCGGATTTTTAGATTGAATTCCCCGCTTTAACGCTTCCATTCGCTGTTCGGAAGTTCCGTGCGTAAACATACTTTCCACGGGCGCGCGGCCAGCTTGTTTCATCAGGTTATCGTCGCCAATTGCGTTGGCGGCGCGCATTCCTTCTTCGATATCGCCTGGCTCGATGCGGTCGGCATTGATACCCGCCCAAACGCCAGCAAAACAATCGGCCTGCAACTCCATCCCAACCTGCAGCCTGTTTCCATCGGCTTGATCGGATCGCGCTTGCAATTTTCTTACCTGATCTGCGATCCCAACCAGATTTTGAATATGGTGCCCGACTTCATGGGCGATGACATATGCATATGCGAAATCGCCTCCAGCACCCATTTGCGTTTCCATCTGCTTGAAAAAGCTGGTGTCGAGATAAATACCTTCGTCCGAAGGGCAGTAAAATGGCCCCATTGCCGCCTGTGCTTCGCCGCAACCCGAACTGCCTCCGCCTTGATAAAAACTCAACTTTGCCGGGCGGTAGTTTTTAATTATCTGAGCCCAACTGTCTTCCGTCGATTTGAGCACCCGGCAGGCCAAAAGCTCTTCTTTTGTATCACATGGAATATTACCGGACGCCGGCTGTTCTTCGGAACGCGCCGCAGTATTGGGACTGCCTATGTTCAACAGGCCACTCGACATCAAAAAATATCCGGCCACGCCAATAATCAAAAGCGTTCCAGCCCCCATTTTGCGGCCCAAAAGCATAGGCAGGAAGCTTATTAACAGCCCGATCATTCCGCCGCCACCACCTCCAGAAATTCCGCCGCCGCCGGATCCTTGGTCACTAACATTATTGCTGGATTCCAGATCATCGAGCCGCATACGATTCTCCCTTATTGCCGCAGGCTAGCATTGCCGTTAGCGGTGGAAAGCGCAAGTAAACTTCCAAGTTGATGTAAAGGTGACCAATCATGTTCCTTCAAGGCAAAACAGCACTTATTACTGGTTCCACATCAGGGATTGGGCTGGGCTATGCCCGTGCCTTGGCCGCAGAGGGTGCGAAAGTGATGATCAATGGTTTTGGCGATACTGAAGGCATCAAAGAAAATGTTATCCACCTGCAACAGTTGAGCGGGACGGGTGCAGCTTACAGCGATGCGGACATGACAAAGCCTGACCAGATTCGTGCAATGATTGCTGATTGCAGTCGTGAACTCGGCAGCCCCGATATCTTGATCAACAATGCGGGTATCCAGCATGTCGCTCCCGTTGATGAATTTCCTGAAGACAAATGGGACGCGGTTCTGGCTATCATCTTGTCGTCCGCATTTCACACCACGAAGGCAGCATTACCCGCTATGAAAAAGGCCGGATGGGGACGTGTCATCAACACTGGATCGATGCACAGTCTTGTCGCAAGCCCCTATAAATCGGCCTATAATGCGGCGAAACATGGGTTGGCGGGCTTTACCAAAACTATCGCGCTTGAAGTGGCAACTCAGGGGATTACGGTCAATTGCATATGTCCTGGCTATGTGTGGACATCGTTGGTCGAAAATCAAATTCCCGACACGATGAAGGCACGGGGATTAACGCGGGAGCAGGTTATCAATGACGTGTTATTGGCCAATCAGCCGCAAAAGAAATTTGTGCAGGTTGATCAACTGGCGGCACTTGCGTTGTTCCTTTGTCGCGATGAAGCAAGTGCAATTACTGGAACGAACTTATCCGTCGACGGTGGCTGGACTGCTCAATAATAAAGTATTTGTCTGAATAGACCTGAATTAAGTCCAAATTTTATTGCCCGTTTAGTGCCGGATCAAAATTGCCGGTCGCTGACTGTGGGACGTTATATTGGGGAGCCGCATAGGATTGCTGCGGAACCTGACCATAATATTGTGGCGCATTCGGAATCTGCTCTTGGGGGATTTGAACCTCATTTTGAAGCGATTGCTGGTTGCTGCTGCCATAGGGATTGCCATCAATTACGGGCACACCAATTGCGAGAATATCCTCTCCATCTTCTTCAGGAGAGCCTTCGTCAGTTACCTCGTCGGGGTTCGGTAAAGCTGCATTTTCGGCGACCGGAGTCGCAGGAGTTGGGGCAGGTGCGGCCTGCGCGACCGCGACCGGCGGCTCTTCGAACGTAAGGCTAGAGGTCACAAAGGTGATCAGCCCGGCAACACCAAGCACGCCCAATAGCAATTTCAAGATGTTGTCCATACTCGATCCCGACCTGTTTCAAGCGCTCGTGTTAGCGCAAGCCTGTTAATAATATATTAGCGATGCATACACTCCGGATGAAAAAGGCCGCCGACATCTCTGTCGGCGGCTTAGGCGTTTTCCTCCCCAGGAAACCTGTAAGTTAAGGGCGCGCGGTTACTTGCCGCCTGCGCTGCCTAACCTGTGGTAAAGCCTCGCAAATTTCACCGATTCCGGCTTGTCTTTGATAGCTTCCAGATAAAAGACCAACGCTTGACGCAACAAGGTCAGATCTTCGGTTGAAAGCACTGCTCTTGCACGTTGTGGTTCGCTCATCTGAATTCTCCCAATATCAAGCGGCGTTGGCGAATTGGTTCATGGTGTTGTCTTTGCCACCCGCTTTTAGCGCGGCTTCACCGGCAAAATATTCTTTGTGATCGTCACCAATGTCTGATCCGGACATATTCTGGTGCTTGACGCAGGCGATGCCCTGGCGGATTTCCTTGCGTTGAACGCCTGCAACATAGCCGAGCATGCCCATTTCGCCGAAATAATCCTTGGCCAGATTGTCGGTGCTGAGCGCCGCGGTGTGATATGTCGGCAAGGTGATCAGATGGTGGAAGATACCGGCACGCTTTGCCGAATCCCGCTGGAAGTTCTGAATACGGTTATCCGCCTCTTCGCCCAGTACGGTTTCGTCGTAGGATGCGCTCATCAAATTGGCGCGGTCATAGGCCGAAACATCCTTACCTTCGGCGCTCCAGGCGTCGAATACCTGCTGACGGAAATTCAACGTCCAGTTGAAGCTAGGCGAGTTGTTATAGGCCAGTTTTGCATTGGGAACGACTTCGCGAATACGGTCAACCATGCCTGCAATCTGTTCGATATGGGGTTTTTCCGTCTCGATCCAGATCAGATCAGCGCCATTTTGCAGGCTGGTGATGCAATCCAGAACGCAGCGGTCTTCGCCGGTGCCAGACCGGAACTGGAACAGGTTCGATGGCAAACGCTTTGGACGGAGCAACTTTCCATTTCTGTTCAAAATAACATCGCCATTTTGTGCGGTCGCGGGATCGATTTCTTCGCAATCGAGGAAGCTGTTGTACAAATCACCCAAATCACCCGCTTCTTTTGAAACAGCGATTTGCTTTGTCAAGCCAGCGCCCAACGAGTCGGTGCGGGCCACGATGATGCCATCGGGCACACCCAATTCGAGGAAAGCGTAACGGCAAGCGCGGATTTTCTGCAAGAAATCTTCGTGGGGCACGGTGACTTTACCATCCTGGTGGCCACACTGCTTTTCGTCCGACACCTGATTTTCGATTTGCAGGGCACAGGCGCCCGCCTCGATCATCTTCTTGGCGAGCAAATAGGTTGCTTCTGCGTTGCCAAAGCCTGCGTCAATGTCTGCGATGATTGGAACGACATGGGTTTCAAAGCCCTCAATCTTGGCAAGCAACTCGGTTTCGCGCGCCGCATCGCCGGTTTCACGGGCTTTGTCGAGGTCACGGAACAAGATGTTGAGTTCACGGCTGTCGGCTTGGCGCAAGAAGGTGTAGAGTTCTTCGATCAGCGCAGGAACACTGGTTTTTTCGTGCATCGACTGGTCGGGCAGGGGACCGAATTCGCTGCGGAGGGCCGCGATCATCCATCCCGACAGATACAGATAGCGTTGTTTGGTCGTGCCAAAATGTTTTTTCACGGCAATCATCTTTTGCTGCGCAATAAACCCGTGCCAGCAGCCGAGCGACTGCGTGTAATAAGCGGGATCTGCATCATAAGCTGCCATGTCCTGCCGCATTATATTGGCGGTGTAGCGGGCAATATCAAGGCCGGTTTGAAAGCGGTTCTGCAGCTGCATTCTGGCGACGGATTCGGGGCTGATTGAATCCCAGGTTCCATTTTGCGCTGCGATCAGCTTGCTGGTTTGTTCTATCTGTTCTTTGTACGACATTTACAATTCCTTCGAGGTTGTTAACTCGGCTGAAGCTTGGGGTAGCATAAAATGCCGGAAAAAGCGAGTCTGGATTGTAATATTTGTTGTGTGTGCGTCGCACAAAATAAGATTAACGTTGTAATGTTGTAAATAATGTGACAAATGCCTTCCTATGTCCGAGCAAAAGCTTTTTGCGGGCCACGCCGTCCGCCGTATCCGCAGGGCCAATGGCCTGACCCAGGCCGCAATGGCCGAAGCACTGGATGTTTCGCCCTCTTATCTGAACCTGATTGAGCGCAACCAGCGTCCGTTGACGGCATCCTTGCTGCTCAAACTGGCCGAACGCTATGATTTTGACCCGCGCACCCTGACCGGATCCACACCGGGTGGCGGGGTGGAGGCCATTCGCCGCCGGTTATCCGACCCGATGTTCGCCGACCTTAATATCGAACGGGTCCAGATCGAAGACTGGATCGCCGCCAGCCCCGACGCCGCCGAAGCCTTCGCCCGCGCATTTGATCGGATATCAGGCGGTTCGCATGGCAGCAGCGGCGAGAGCAGTGCTGCACGTGGTTCGACCATAGAACCCGAAGCCATCGCATCGGCACGGCGCGAGATCGAACGGTGGCGTAACCATTTTGCCGACCTTGATGTCGCGGCCGAAAAGCTGGCCGATGAATTGCGCCTCGCCAATGCCGATCTTTATGGTGCGATTACCGAACGGTTGCGGGTCAAGCATCAACTCAGCATCCGTATCCTGCCCTTTGACGTCATGCCCGGCCATTTGAGAAAGCTGGATCTTCATGCTCGCCAGCTTCAGCTTTCCGAACTGCTTGATCCGGCTAGCCGCACCTTTGCCGCCGCGTTCCAGCTCGCGTTGATCGAGGCAAAGGCCGAAATCGATGCACTGGTGGCAGGGGCCAGCTTTGCCGAACGCGCAGGAGAACGGTTGTACCGCCGCCATTTGACCAGCTATTTCGCCGCCGCTGTCATGATGCCTTATGCCCGTTTCCTGCGTGCGTGCGAGGCAACCGGCTATGACATCGTCCTGTTGCAACGCCGCTTTGGTGCAGGCTTTGAACAAGTTGCCCACCGGCTGACGACGTTGCAGCGCGTCGGCCAACGCGGCTTGCCTTTTTTCATGCTGCGGATTGATCGCGCTGGCCAAAGCAGCAAGCGTTTTGCCGGTGCCAGCGCATCGCCGCTCGTCGGGACGGAACGGCGTTGCCCCTTGTGGCAGGTGCATAATGTGTTTGCCCGCCCCGGCACGTTATTGCCGCATCTCGTCGAACTGGAAGACGGCGACCGATGGTTCACCTTGTCACGCACGGTACACCCGCAAACGGCGGTAAGCGGTTCGGTAGAAGCGGAATTTGCGATATGTCTGGGCCTGGATGCAAAACTGGCGGCACCTTTGGCAGCAGCCCGAGGCATTGACCTGAATGCAGGATCAGCAACCCCGATTGGCCTAGGCTGCCCCGCCTGCACCCGCGCCGAATGCCCCCAACGCAGCGCCCCGCCTGCGGGAAGGGTGCTGGTATTCAACGAGCGCGAACGAGGCTTGTCACCATTTTCTTTCGATATGGAGTGACAAGGATTTTTTCGTCAGAAGGAATAAGAAAGAAGGGGCGAGAGAAAAAGAGATCAATCCCCCTCCCGCTTGCGGGAGGGGTTAGGGGAGGGTGCGGGCCGCAGGCGCGCCTTGGGGCCTCACCGTCTCACCCTCCCCCAGCCCCTCCCGCAAGCGGGAGGGGAGTAATCTAACATACCCCACACCCTTACCGTCACCCTGAACTTGTTTCAGGGTCTATTTGTCAGTCACTTCCTGCCCTGTCGTGGCCCGCTAAACAGGGCCGCGGGGGTGGGTTTTCATTCACACGATGGATACCGCTGTACGATGGACCCTGAAACAAGTTCAGGGTGACGGGTGAGTGGGATTTGATGGGGAGTCGGATTGAAGGTGAAGGGAGGGATGCAGCAGCGCCCCCACCTAAAATCCCAAAAACTCCCTGATCCGTTCCAGCACGACTTCCATTGCGGGTTCCTGCGCGCGTAATATGTGGTTGTCGGTGTCCAGCGTCACGAGAGATGCCCCTTTGATCGTGGATGCCAGTTCGATCGCATGCTCCATACCGACACGTTTGTCGCCACGGGCATGAAAGATAAGGGTCGGAACATTTAGGTCAGGCAAGCGGTGGCGGACATCAAGGCGGCTGAATATTTCAAGAAAGGCGACGGCGTTGGATGGGGAAACGGTCTGCCGCTGGAAATCGTTAAACCATTCCAATTCCGCAGGTGTCGCCGATGGGGTGAATGATTCCGAGAATATCTGGCGATATAATGGCGAATCCTTGCCCCATCCGTTTTTTACGAGCGTCATAACGGCTTCCCGTTCGGCAGCGTCCTCGGCATCGGCCCAATGACGCCATCCGCTGCTATAACAACCCAGCAATATCAGATGCGATACCCTGTCGGGATGACGTGCGGCATATTCGATACTGACCGCTGCACCTTGTGAAAGCCCGAAAAGCGGAAAGCGTTTTAGCCCCAAAGAATCGACGACCGCTTCAAGGTCGCTGACCAACGTTTCAAATGACAGGTCATTGACGTCCCAATCTGACAGGCCATTGGCCCTTTCATCATAGCGCACCAGTTGAAAGTTTTCGGACAAGCCACCAACCATTCGGCCCCATAATGGGCTGCCCCAGTCCAGCTCCAAATGGTTCAACCAATTGGCTGTTTTGACCATCACGGGGCCGGAACCGGTAACGGCATAGGCTATGCGCGTGCCGTCTTGGGCAAAACAATATTGGATTTTTTGATGTGCCACCGGCTGAACTTCGGCAGGGAAGTCGTTCCCAAGGGAAAGCGCGGCAGCAGCAAAGCGTTTGCGTTCGGCATCCGAATATCGCCCGTTACGGGCCGCTTCATCCAGCCTGCGCGCGCGTTTTTTGTCAATTGCCGCGCGTTCGGCACCCAGCCACAATGAATATTCATCTAGTCCGGGTAAATCGATTCCCGGTAACGGCGATTCCAAGGCCTGTTCGGCATCAAGATGATCGATATCGAGATTGAACCCGGCAGCATCCAGCGACACCCGTTCGCGATCCGCATCAAGGCGATGGGCGTCTTTGCCGAGCATTATCCGCAATTTGGATAGCGACCATCGCAATGCGGCACGCGGGTCATCGGGAATGTCGAAGAAAATCTCGCATAGCCGTTCCCGACGCACCGGCTTGGCGTTAAGCAAAAGATAGATAAACAATGCGCGTGTTTTGCGCGATGCAGGTAATTCCAAAGGCTCACCGCCGCGGAATAACGCTATTTCACCGAGCAGGTTAGCATGGATTTGCAAACCAAGCGGCAAATAAATCTCCTTTGCTCCAAATTCATACGGTAAATTATAAAATTACAACGCTGGTTCAAACGGTGAAACAAACGGTCGTTGCAGAAAGGGTAATATAGGGCGTGAGCTATGTAAAGGAGCGACTCATGTATAACAAGCTTAACGGATTGGATCGGCAGGACGCCATCTGCAAACAAGATTTGATTGACAGACAAGGCATGGAAAAAAGCGCCCGTCTGGATGGCAATTATTCTTATGATTATATTGCCGATGAAAATAATCGCACCGCTGTAATGGCATTGGAAGATCATATTATGCGACTTGAACCCGGACTTGTAAACAGACTGGAGCGCGGGATTGATGTTGCCGACATCAACTGCGGCACTGGTCAGGCGATCAATCAATTGGCCAAACTTTATCCCAACAGTCGCTTCACCGGCTTTGATGCCTGTGCCGAAGACATTATCGTCGCCAAAATGGAAGCGGACGAAATGGGCCTGAGCAACATTCGCTTTGAAGCTGTGGATCCAGCAACATTGGGAAGCGAAGTGGTTTTTGACTTTATATTGCCGTCGACACGCTACATGATCCGGCGTTTTGAATGGCAACAGGTCCACAATTTGATGAAGATCAACGCCTCGAACTGAGCCTAATCTTTGGCGAAGTTTCTGACGTTCTGGCTGGTTCCTCGCGGCAAAATCATGACTTCATTGCCGTTTGCCACGATAATCAGGTCGCTGACCCCGTGCACAGAAACCCGTATGCCGTCGGCATGGATCAGATTTCCGTTGCTATCGTTGATCCGGACCACGCCCGACAAGGCGTTGCCGTTTTCATCCTTGGTCCTGATTTCATGCAAGGAATCCCAACTGCCGACGTCGGACCACCCCATGCTGACAGGGGCGACGGCGACCTGGTCCGCTTTTTCCATAACGGCATAATCGATGCTGTCTGACGGGCATTTTTCAAAAGCAGCCAATTGTGGTGTAATACAGCATCCATGTGTATCGGCGGCTTTCATTGCGATATTTGCAGCTTCAACCATGTCCGGTGAAAACCTTGCCAATTCACCCAGGAAAATATCTGCACGGAACAAAAATATGCCGCCATTCCAGACATGGTCCCCGCTGGCGATCATTTCGGCAGCACGTGTACTGTCGGGTTTTTCGACAAAGCGCTTGACAGAGAATACGCCCTGAGCCTGTTCGGTTTCCATCTGGATATAGCCATAGCCCGTTTCCGGACCCGTCGGGCTGATGCCATAAGTTGCAAGCCACCCCTGATTAACGATAGGTAACAGCGCATCTGTTGCCGCATGGAATGCATCAAGATCGTGGATGACATGGTCGCTTGGCATGACGAGCATCGCGCCTTGCGGATCGCGCATGGCCAATGCTGCCAACGCAATTGCCGGAGCCGTATTGCGGGCGCAAGGTTCCAATAATATCACCGCGTCATCGACACCAATTTCGCGCAATTGGGCCTCGACAATTTCAGCATGGGCCTCGTTGGCAACAATAATCGGCGCAGCAAAGCGGCTGCGGTCTGTTACGCGCAACGCAGTCAGCTGAAACATCGTGTGCTCACCGGTCAGCGCCAGAAACTGCTTTGGCGTTTTTGGTGTGGACATCGGCCACAATCTCGTGCCTCCGCCGCCGGACAAGATTACAGGCGTAATAGTCACCGTTTTCCCCAATACAGATGTTGTTCAATCCGTGCGCTTAATACTTCCGAAATAGTCACCGTCAAACATCAAAAAAAAGAAATATTCCAGAATGTTGTAACAAATGTGTAAAGTTAATCGACACTTTACTTTTGCCTGTTAAAAATCCCGACATGATCCGCCTTTTCAAGCATTACATACCTTATGCGGTGTTGTTTCTCGCGATAATCGATTTTTGCCTTTTGATCGTTGCAGCGGAAACCGCGTGGGTCATCCGCGCGAACCAGATCGGGATGCATGTCGACTATATAGGCAACCGGTTTGGCCAGTTGTTCACATTTGCGGCATCGGTCCATGTCGCCGCAATGGCAGTCGGTGTCTATGGGCCTGATGCCCTGCAATCCTTGCGATTTGCAATTGCGCGGTTGTTGGTTGCGGTGTCCTTGGGCGTCATATTTCAATCGGTCATGGCGTTTGCTTTGCCCGGAATGACGTTGTGGCGGTCCAATTCCTTATACGCGATGATCCTTGCGTTCATATATCTGGCCGCAAGCCGCGCCATCCTGGGCAGCTTGATTGGCGGCGAGAGTTTCAAGCGGCGGTTGCTGGTGCTGGGCGCCGGGCGCAGGGCGCAACGGATCAAGGATCTGGAAGCGAAGGCAGGGTCTGGATTTGTCGTCGTTGGCTATATCGCGATGGACGAAAACAAGCGCGTTATACCCGAAGCGATCAACCGCAGCGCCATCTATAACCTGTCCGATTATGTCGTGAAACTGGGAACCAGCGAAGTCGTGCTTGCGCTTGAAGAACGTCGCAACGCCTTGCCGCTTGACGATCTGTTACGGATCAAAACCACCGGTGTGCACGTCAACGATATCTCGACCTTTCTGGAACGGGAAACCGGTCGTGTCGATCTGGACAGCGTCAACCCGAGCTGGCTTATTTTTTCCGACGGGTTTTCATCGGGCCGGCGGCTTTCGGGACTGTCCAAGCGATTGTTCGACATTGCGGCCAGTTCGCTTTTGCTGTTCCTGACGGCACCGATCATTTTCCTGTTCGCCATATTGGTGAAACTCGAAAGCAAAGGGCCTGCTTTTTATCGGCAAGTCCGGGTCGGGCTTTTTGGCCAGCCCTATACTGTGCTGAAACTCCGTTCGATGCGCGAAGATGCGGAAATCGGCGGGAAAGCTGTCTGGGCGGAAAAGGATGATCCGCGCATTACAAAAGTCGGGCGTTTTATCCGCAAAGTGCGGGTGGACGAACTTCCGCAAACCTGGAATGTTTTGAAAGGCCAGATGAGCTTCGTCGGGCCGCGCCCCGAACGCCCCGAATTTGTGGCGGATCTGGAACAGCAGCTTTCCTATTACGCAGAGCGACATATGGTCAAGCCGGGTATCACCGGATGGGCGCAGATCAATTATCCCTATGGGGCATCCAAAGAAGACGCGCGGCACAAGCTGGAATATGACCTGTATTACGCCAAAAATTATACGCCGTTCCTTGATCTGTTGATCTTGTTGCAGACGATCCGGGTCATAATCTGGCCCGAAGGTGCGCGCTGATGGACGGTATGATGACCTTCATCGGATTTTGGGGGCACGCAGCGGTAGGCTTTGGATATGCGGCCCTCGCAATCTGGCTGTTCCACAAATATGGCACCAGTAATCGTCAGCAGATATTGCTGATCAGTGCGATGGCGGCGACATCCTTATGGGGGGTTGCTGCGCTTTTTTCGGGGCCGTTAAGCCTTGCCGCGCTGTTGGCCGAAAGCGCGCGAAATCTTGCGTGGCTGTGTTTCATGTTCTTCCTTCTGAAAAGCGGAGAGGGCAGGGAACAACCGCGCACGATCAACATGATTTACGCCGTGCTGTTGATTATATTGCTATTCCAACCGGCGAACGATGCGGTTGTCGCGTTGTTTGGAATGCGCGGCTTCAACACGGATATTGCAATCCAGTCATCAATGACATTGCGGATGATCTATGCCGTGGGCGCGCTGGTTGTGGTGCACAATCTCTACACAGTATCCGCACCCGAGGCGCGCTGGGGGATCAGCCTGCCCATGGCCGCGCTGGCCGCAATGTGGACCTATGATCTCAATCTGTACACGATCAGCTATATCACCGCCGAACCTTCGGCCGAACTGGTGCAAACCCGGGGGCTTGCCGCCGCGATGCTGGCACCGGTGTTCGTCATGGCCGCCCACCGGAACAGCAATTGGGGGCTGCGTTTGTCACGGTCCGTTGCATTTCGGTCGGTGTCGCTTGTCGCCATTGCGGTCTATATGTTTGGCATGGTCGTTCTGGCCACCGCGCTGGAGATTGTCGGCGGGACATATGTCCGGTTGGCCCAGATCACGCTGATATTCGGCATGTCGCTGACCGCGCTTTTGGTATTGCCGTCAGGCCGGTTCAAAAGCTGGCTCAATGTGGTAATTGCCAAGAATTTTTTCCAGCATCGCTATGACTACAGGTCCGAATGGATGCGCTTTGCCGATACGATCGGTTTCCCATCGAAGGAAGCCGCCCCCTTTTACGAACGCGTGATAAAGTCGCTGGCCGATATATTCGATAGCCCCGGCGGTTTGTTATTGGTGCCGGACGAAGAGGACCGGCTGACCCTTCAGGCGCGGTGGAACTGGGCGACGGCGAACGTTCCATCCTATTGCGTGACATCTGTTACAATGCCTTTTTTTGAATCGACAGGGCATATCGTTTCGATGGACCAGATTCGTCAAGGAACGGATGACAAATGTGATCCACGGGCCATTCCGCAATGGCTTTTTGAAGAATCGCAGGCTTGGGCTGTCGTGCCGCTGGTGCATTTCGGCAGGCTCGCCGGATTGGTGATTTTATCCCGCCCCCGTCTGCCGCGTGCGTTGGATTGGGAAGATCTGGATATGCTGCGTGTTGTCGGTCGGCAATTGGCGAGCTATCTTGCCGAAGCCGCCAGCCAACAGGCGCTCGCCGAAAGCCAGCAGTTCGAGCAATTCAACCGCCGCTTTGCCTTTGTCGCGCATGACATCAAGAACTTAGTCAGTCAGCTTAGCATTTTGGCCCGTAACGCAGAACGTCACGCCGAAAAGCCGGAGTTCCGCGTCGACATGATCGATACGTTGCGTTCATCGGTCGACAAAATGAACGAGCTGCTCGCCCGTTTGTCGCAACATAATAAGTCGCGTCAGGCCGCGCCCATCATCATTGATATTGGTGAGGCCGTGATGAAAGCGGTTCATGACAAGCGCCTGATTTACCCGATCGAGGCGGAGTTAAAGCCAGGTATGTTTGCCACCGCTGACCCTGCGCGGGTCGAGACCATCATCGGCCACCTGGTACAAAATGCCATTGAGGCGACAGGCGATGGCTCTCCGATCCAGATCAAGTGCAACATACAGGGCAATGAAATCGCTGTGCATATCAGTGACAAGGGGGTTGGCATGACGGAAATGTTCATTTCCAAATTGCTGTTCAAACCCTTTGAATCAACCAAAGAAGGCGGTTTCGGCATCGGGGCCTATGAAGCGCGGGCGTTGGCCCTGTCGATGGGTGGGCAACTGCGGGTGGATAGCAAACCTGGCCGCGGAACGACGTTTACATTGTTGTTACCAAGGGCAACCGAGGCCCAAGACCCGGTAAATATGGATGAAGCGGCATGAAATCACCGGAAACACGCCAAAAGTTGCTGATCGTCGAAGATGATCTGGGACTGCAGAAGCAACTGAAATGGTCATATGAAGACTTTGACGTATTCTGCGCTGCCAATCGCGACGAAGCCATGACGTTATTGCGCGCCGAAGAACCCGATGTCGTTACGCTTGATTTAGGTCTACCGCCCGATCCGGACGGCGTTACCGAAGGTTTCGCAGTGCTTGACGAAATGTTGAAACTCAAACCTGACACCAAGATTATTGTGGCATCAGGGCATGGCGCGCGCGAAAGCGCATTACGTGCAATTTCGGCGGGGGCATGGGATTTCTATCAAAAGCCGGTCGACATTGACGAACTTCATTTGATCGTGAAACGCGCATTTCACGTCCGGCAACTGGAAATGCAGAACGAACTTCTGCAGCAACCAGACGCCGATGGTGAATTGTTGCTCGGTACAATCATTTCGGCATCGCCCGAAATGGTGAAGGTCGCCCGGACGATCCAGCGTGTTGCCCCGACTGGCGTGTCGGTCATGCTGTTGGGCGCAAGTGGCACCGGCAAGGAATTGCTTGCACGCGGTTTGCATAATGCCAGCGACCGCGCCGACAAACCGTTTGTGGCAATCAATTGTGGCGCGATACCTGAAAACCTTCTCGAGTCAGAACTTTTTGGCCACGAAAAAGGTGCCTTCACCGGCGCGGTTAAAACCACCGAAGGCAAGATCGAAATTGCAAACGGGGGCACTTTGTTTCTCGATGAAGTAGGCGATATACCGTTGACGTTGCAGGTAAAGCTGCTCCGGTTCTTGCAGGAGCGGGAGATCGAGAGAATTGGAGGCCGCAAACCCATTCCTGTCGACGTCCGCGTTGTGTGCGCGACCCATCGCAATCTTAACAAGATGATATCCGATCAGAGTTTCCGTGATGATCTTTATTATCGATTGGCCGAGGTCACAATTGCCATACCGTCCTTGATCGAACGAACGGGCGATGCGGTATTGCTCGCGAAATATTTTGTGAGCCGTTTTGCCCGTGAGATGAATCCGTCGATAAAAGGCATGTCGAGCGCGGCGCTAACCGCCATCGACCAATGGCAATGGCCGGGCAATGTTCGCGAACTGGAAAACAGGGTAAAGCGAGCCGTCATAATGGCGGACGGCAAATTCGTAACGGCCGATGATCTGGATTTCGGGAACGAGGACGATGATGAATTGTTGCTCAACCTGAAAGCGACGCGGGAGGCGGCAGATCGAAAGGCGATCAAACGGGCAATCGCACGCACCGAAGGCAATATATCGGGCGCCGCAAAATTGTTGGGTATCAGCCGTCCCACATTATATGATTTGCTGAAACAATATGACCTTCAGGCCTGATTGAAACCCGGTCATGGCCCGCCGAACTCCCATAATCTTAATGTCGGCTATTCTCGCAATGGCGGCGGGTTTTGGCATTTTGCTATATCGTGGAATAAGCACGACCGCAGTTTCGTCTTATAGCGAAGCGCAGGAATATATAAAATCAGGAGATCTGCGCGCGGCGCGAATTGCGTTGATGAATGCGGTGAAAGAAAACCCCGGATTTCTGTCGGCCTTGGTGGAACAGGCGCATGTCAATCTGGAACTGTTCGATGCTCCTGGCGCTCAGATTGCACTTGAACGGGCATTGGTGGCAGGTGTCAAAAAAGACCAGATAGCGCATCTTTTGGGTCATGCATATTGGTTGCAAGGTGAACTGGATACCGCCGAGAACCTGTTATTGTCGCCAAATATTCCGCCCGAAAATCATATTTATGCGTTGCGGATATTGGGCCGCGTCAAGATGGACCGAGGGGATCTGGCCGCCGCCCAAACCAGCTTTGACGAAGCGATCCGGATCGATCCCAAAGACAGCCGGACGTGGACTGAAATTGCACGACTTCGCTTTGTCCAGGGCAACCAGAAAGGGGCAATAGAAGCGGTCGATTATGCCTTCAAACTCGACCCTCAAAATGTGCGCGCACTGGAATTTCGCGGTCGCCTTATGCGATCTCAATTTGGCGTGGTGGCCGCATTGCCCTGGTTTGAACACGGGCTTCAGATTAACCCCAATGATGTTCCATTGCTCGAAGAATATACGCTGACCCTTGGTGACGCAGGCCGCTATCGTGATATGTTGTCGCAGTCACGCAAGATACTTTCAATCGACCCAAATAATCCAAGGGCGTATTTTGCACAGGCAGTTTTGGCAGCGCGGGCAGGCGAATATGCATTGGCAGGTCGTCTTTTGTCAAAAACTGGCCCGGCTTTCAGCGAAGTTCCCGCTGCACTCTTGCTAAGCGCGATATGTGAATTTGAAACGGGCAATAGCAATCGTGCGGTCGACCAATTGCAAATCTTGCTCGGCCAGCAACCCCGGAACCAGCAAGTGCGAACATTATTGGCGCAAGCGTTGTACAAGGCTGGCGACCCCGATGGCGCGCTTGACGTAATCCGGGAAATTGCATCGCGGGGCGATGCCGATAGCTACAGTCTGACGTTAACGGCAAAGGCGTTTGCAGCAAGCGATCAGCCTGACCGTGCAGTTGATCCGCTCAACGATGCCGCTTTTGCGGCTTTCCGCGCCGCACTGCCTTTGCCCGAGCCGGTATCGCTAGCCGATGCCGCTGCGACGGCGCAACGTGAGCCCGACAATGCGCAAGCTGTTCTGCCCTATATCCGGCTATTGGCGACCGAGGGGCAATTTGAGCCCGCATTGCGCGAGGCAAGGCGATTACAAGGCAATAATGCCGGCGTTGCCGAGGCTCATATCATCGTCGGTGATTTGGAACTCTCTCGTTCAAATCTATCGGTGGCGATAGAGGAATATCAAAAAGCCCGTGCGATCCGTTTTACAGAACCGGTGATGCTAAGGTTGGTCGATGCCTTGTCGCGTGCGAACAGGGAAAAAGAGGCAGACCAGATATTGGCGGCATATGTGACGTATAACCCCGCCAACTTGTCTGCGCTTCGGCTATCGGGATATCGATATCTTGATACAAAAAATTGGCCTTTGGCCATCGCAATGCTCGAAAAAGTGCGACGGAGGTTGGGAAATAATGATGTGATATTGCTGGCGAACATTGCCCGTGCATATGCAGGCGCTGGTCAATGTGCAAAGGCAACCGCATTTGCCCGGACAGCATACAATATAGCGCCTTCCAACCCCATGGTAACGCATGTGTATGGCCAGATATTGCTCAAGTCGGGCAGTCGTCCCAAGGCCGCACGCGAGTTACTGCAAAAGGCGGTAATCTTAATGCCGGAAAATCGGCAGGCCGCCGCGGAACTGAGGCAGGCAGAACAGGCTTATGCTCGGCCGTGAACTCATAAATCAGCAAAGCGCCAATAGTTCGGCGGGGCTTACCCCGGCCCGCTGCATTTGAGCCATGACTTCGGGCCATACATTTTTGACAAAATGATCGCGTTCGAAACTGCGTAATTTGGTAACGGCGCCGCTCGCAACGAACAATCCAACGCCGCGTTTTACATCGACCAGTCCGCTATCTTGAAACAGTTGATAGGCCTTGGCGACTGTCAATGGATTGGCCCCCTGATCGGCGGCAAAAGCGCGCACCGAAGGCAACATATCGCCTTCCTTATATTCGCCATCCAAAATGGCGGCCGCAATCACGTCACGCAATTTCATATATACGGGTTTTGCATCGCTTTTCATCGCAACCTTACTGCCATAATACAGTAGGGCGCGTCAAGGTTTCACTTCAAGGCCAATGGCGTATGATATCGGTCGGATCGGGGCGTGGGCGCTCCTCCAATGCGTTCGCCGCAGAACCTATATAAAAGAAACCAGCCAGCTTTTCATCACCGGTGCACAAGGCTTCGGCAATGTTCGGGTCATAGCATGCCCAACCGGTAATCCAGCTTCCGACAAAGCCATGGGCATGGGCGGCGTGCAGCAGGTTCATGCCGACTGCACCAACGCTCATCTGTTGTTCCCATATTGGAATTTTTGCACTGGCCTGGGGGGCAAAGACAAGTGCGACGAGAGTAGGGGCCATAAAGGCAGGGGCAATGATGGCGTCGATTTGCGCCTGCCGCGCATCGGTATTGGCGCGCACAAAGGCAGTTTCCAGCAAAGCAGCGAAAGTTTTTCTATCCTGGATTACAATCAGCCGCCAAGGAAACAGCTTGCCATGATCAGGTGTGCGGGTGGCCATTTCCAATATCTGCTGGAGTGTGATTTGGTCAGGGCCCGGCGAAACCATATCCCGCGGTTTGCCTGAACGACGTGTTGCCAGATATTCTTTTACAGAAGTCAGATCGTTGAACATAGGTCCCTCATTCGACGAATTCTAAGTCACCGCGCAACAAAATTCTTCACAGCCGCAATTTTTTCGTTAGGGTTTGGTGATCTGCCCCCGGAGAGGGGTAAACGAAAATTTGAGGGGTTCTTTCCAGCATGACCAATATTGTGGACGATTCAGCGGCCGAGCCCGGTGCGATTCCGGGAAATTATACGAAGGTCGACACGCACGACAAAGACGGCTGGTTTGGTCATCCCAAGCAACTTGCACGGTTATTTACTACCGAGATGTGGGAGCGTTTCGGATATTATGGAATGCGCGCGTTGCTCACGCTCTATCTGGCGCAACATTTCCTTTTCGATGATACCACAACGGCGTCGATTTATGGCGGATTTACCGCTTTGGTTTACCTCACGCCGTTGATCGGCGGGCTGATTGCGGATCGTTATCTTGGATCGAAACGATCTGTGAAATTCGGCGCAGTTTTGATGGCGCTTGGTTATTTTACCCTCTGTTTTGGCGGTGAAGCGGCCAAGCCATATGCGATGATTGATGGCGAACGTTACGAAGTAACGGTTGAAGGCAAAGGCGAGGCGCAAAAGCAATTTGTCACTGACGACGGCCAAAAACTGCAGATCAAAGGCAATGATGACAAGACGGTTTCTCTGCTGGGGGCCGATGGTACCGAGGTTCGCAGCATTGGTGCAGGCGAGTTTAAGGCATCGGGGGAACGTTCGTCCTTTTACACGATGTTGCTGCTCATCGGCCTGTCGATGGTCACAATCGGCAACGGCTTTTTCAAACCCAATATCTCGACGATGGTCGGCGCGCTTTATGACCAAGGCGACCAGCGCCGCGACGCCGGTTTCACTATCTTCTACATGGGCATCAACCTTGGATCTTTGCTATCGCAACTTGCATGTCCGTTTTTGGCAGACGCATATGGTTGGTGGGCGGGATTTGGGCTAGCGGCTTTGGGTATGCTGGCTTCCTGGGCGCTTATCCAGTTCGACGGTGGCCGGCTTGACGGCTATGGCGAACGTCCGGCGGATGCAACGTCGAACCGTGATTGGTTGATCTATGGCGGCGCACTTCTCTGTGTGCCGGTCGTATGGTTCCTGTTCTCCAACCTCATGGGCTATGCAAAGCCCGAAGCGGGAAGCGGCATTTTGGGCTATATCGCGACGCTTCCGATCATGGGCAAATTGCTGTTCGGGACCTTCTTGATCGGCGTACCTGCCATTTTGTTTTGGTCCTATCTCAAGGGATCGAAAGTTGAATTCCAGATGATGATTGCCGCCATGGTGCTGATCATCTTTAACGTCGTTTTCTGGACGCTGTTCGAACAAGCCGGTTCTTCGCTGACCTTGTTTGCAGATCGTAACACCGACCTGTCGGTTTTCGGCTGGTTCAGCATCTCCGCCGGTCAAACCCAGTTCTTCAACGCATTTTTCATTGTCGCACTGGCCCCTGTGTTTTCCATTTTGTGGAATGCAATGGCAAAACGCGGTATTGAACCGGGCATCCCGATCAAATTCGGCATCGGCCTGATGGGCGTCGGATTTGGTTTTCTTTTCCTCGTCTGGGGCTCTCAATTTGCCGGAGATGATTTCAAGGTTGGCCTGTGGTGGCTGGCGGGGCTTTACCTGATCCATTCGATTGCCGAACTGTGTATTTCGCCGGTCGGTCTGTCGATGATTACGAAGCTGTCCATTGCGCGCATCGTTGGCATGATGATGGGCGTGTGGTTCTTGTCGATATCGGTTGCCCAATATGTGGCAGGTGTCGTCGCGCAAGTTGCCAGTGTCGAAACGGTCGGCGGGCAAGTGACGAACTTGAAAGTCAGCCTTAACACCTATGTCGACGTGTTCACGACGATCGGATGGATTTCGGTTGGCATTGGCGTGTTGCTGATGCTCATCGCCTATCCCCTTAAGCGTTTGATGCATGGTGTGAAATGACGAGCATGAACAAATTCGCGCTGTTTCTTTTGACGACGGCATTGGCCGGTTGCGGGGCGCAAACCGATGGTCCCGCGTCCGCATCGACGAAAGCCGCCATAAAACCTCCGGCAAAAGTGGAAGCGCCTTTTACGTCGACGTATAAAGCCTATCCGGGTCAGGCGACCGCCATTCGGAATGTTACGATATTCGATGGCGAAGGAGGTCGGGTCGATAATGGCGTCCTGTTCATGTCCGGCGGCAAGATCAGCAGCGTGGGTGGTCCGGATGCCGCCATCCCCGCCGATATCAGGGTGGTGGATGGCGCTGGCAAATTTGTCACCCCCGGCATCATCGATATCCACTCGCACCTTGGCGATTATCCGACACCCTCGGTCGAGGCGCATGATGACGGCAATGAAGCCACATCGCCCACCACGCCCGAGGTTTGGGCCGAACACAGCGTCTGGCCGCAGGACCCGGGTTTCAGCCGCGCGCTGACCAATGGCGGGATCACATCGTTGCAAATCCTGCCCGGTTCGGCGAACCTGATGGGCGGCCGTTCGGTGGTCCTGAAAAATGTCTATGCCCGCACGGTGCAGGGAATGAAATTCCCCGGCGCGCCCTATGGCATGAAAATGGCCTGCGGCGAAAATCCAAAGCGGGTGTATGGCACTAAGGGCCGGATGCCCTCCACGCGTATGGGGAATCTTGCGGTCAATCGGCAGACGTGGATCAAGGCGCAGGAATATAGGAAAAAGCGCGACAGCGGTAAGGAATATTCACGCGACCTCGGCATGGAAACGCTGGCGGGTGTCCTCGATGGCGATATCCTGATCCAGAACCACTGCTACCGCGCCGACGAAATGGCCATCGTCCTCGATATGGCCAAAGAATTTGGCTATAAGGTATCGACCTTCCACCACGCCGTGGAAAGCTACAAAATTGCAGACCTGCTGCGCGACAATGGCGTTTGCTCCGCTGTCTGGGCCGATTGGTGGGGCTTCAAGATGGAGGCTTATGACGCCATCCCGGAAAACGCCGCCATCCTTCAGAATAGCGGCGCATGCGTCATCATCCATTCCGACGATGAAAACCAGATCCAGCGTTTGAACCAGGAAGCTGCCAAAGCGCAGGCTGATGGCCGCCGTATGGGCATCCAGATTTCGGATGCCGAAGTCATCAAATGGCTCACTTACAATCCTGCCAAGGCGTTGGGCATCGCCGACAAGACCGGAAGCCTGAAGCCCGGCAAGATGGCCGATGTCGTTCTGTGGAATGGCGACCCGCTTAGCGTCTATTCCCGCCCCGAAATGGTGTGGATCGATGGCGCGCTGATGTATGATGCGAAGGACCCCAAAAGGCGGCCCGTGAGCGATTTCGAACTTGGCCAACCCGGCGAAGGAGATGTGAAATGAAGCATTTCCTTTATGCAGCAGCCGCGATGGCAGCTTTGACCTCGCCATCCTATGCCGAAACCATTGCCATTACCGGCGGCAAGCTTGTCGTCGGCGACGGTAGCGCGCCTGTTGAAGGCGGCACCGTTGTCATTCGCGATGGCACCATTGTGGCAGCCGGTTTGGGTGTCGCTATTCCTGCGGACGCGCGGAAAATCGACGCCAGCGGTAAATGGATCACTCCGGGCGTGTTCGCCGGCTTCACCCGCCTCGGCCTGTCCGAAGTGGATGCCGTGAACGGCACCAACGACAAGAGCGGCGGTAAAAGTGGCTTTTCGGCCGCGATTGATATAGCGCCCGCTATCGACCCCTTCCGCTCGCCCTTTGCAGTGAACCGGTCCGCAGGCGTCACGCGCGCCATTGTGGCACCTGAGGCCGCCGACAATATTTTCGCAGGGCAGGGCGCAATCGCCGATCTGGGTGCAGACAGCGATGCCGTGACCAAAGCGCGCGCCTTCCAATTCGCCGAATTTGGCGAAGATGGTGCCGCAAACGCAGGGGGCAGCCGGGCCGGAACGCATCTGCATTTCCGCGCGATGCTGCGTGAGGCGCAGGAATATGCGGCAGGGCGTGACAGCTTCGACGATGATCTGCTGAAAGCCGAAGATGCCAAGGCATTGCTGTCGGTCCTGCGCGGGGAAACGCGTTTGTTGATCCATGTCGAAGGTGCGAACGACATGTTGCGCTTGCTGGAACTGAAACGTGATTTCCCGACTATCAAGATGGTATTCGTCGGCGCGACCGAAGGCTGGCGCGTTGCACCGCAACTGGCGCAGGCAGGTGTTCCTGTGATCGCCTCGGCGCTCAACGATTTGCCCGCAACATTCGAAATGCTGGGGGCTACGCAGAGCAATATCGGGCGTATGAAAGACGCCGGAGTGAAGGTCGCCATTGGCATGATCAACGACCGCGATTCCCACCAGTTGCGCTACACCACGCAATATGCGGGCAATCTGGTCAGTCTGGAAAAGCTGCCCAACGCAACGGGCCTGTCCTGGGACGAAGCCTTCGCCGCGATCAGCTCGGTTCCCGCCGACATCATGGGCGTCGGTGACCGCTATGGCAGCCTGAAGTCGGGCAAAGCCGCCGATGTGGTGGTATGGGACGGGGACCCGCTGGAGCTTTCCAGTTCGCCGACCGCCGTCATTATCGACGGGGTGGAGCAGCCCTTGGGCAACCGGCAACAGCGGCTACGTGACCGATATGCGCGCCCGACCGAAGGTGATTTGCCAAAAGCCTATGACCGCTAAAGATCAAAGCTGTTAAGGACAGCATGTTTCGGGGGCCGGAGACGTTGAATTGAACGCATATCTTCCTTTGGCTGCCGCCTGTATTGCCTTTGTCGGCACGCATTTTCTGATGTCGCATCCGTTGCGGGCCATGTTGGTATACCGGCTGCGGGGCAATGGTTTTGCCCTCCTTTATTCGGCGGTATCGCTCGGGCTGTTTTATTGGATGATTACGGCCTTTGTGCAGGCACCCAAGGGGGATTATTTCTGGCCCGTTGGTGATGTGTTGTTGGGCGTCACCAGCGTCCTGACGCTGATCGCAGGCGTGCTGTTTTCCGGGTCCTTCATCCGCAATCCGGCATTGCCGGGGGTTCCCGATGCCCTCGCGGCGCAGGAACCCTCCGGTGTGTTCAAGGTCACCCGTCACCCGATGATGTGGGGCTTTGCCCTATGGGGCATCGGCCATATCCTGATCGCACCCAGGATCGACAGCTTCCTGTTTGCCGGAAGCATCGTCTTTCTGGCGCTCGTCGGGTCGAAGGGGCAGGAAATCAAAAAGAAGAAACTGGCCGGTGTCGAATGGGATTCATGGCTACGACGGACGCATTTCTGGCCGCGCCTGTCCGCACTGCCGTCGGTGGGCGTTGGCCCGTGGATCGCCGGTATTGTCCTCTGGCTGGTGGCCACATGGAGCCATCCTTTCATGGGCGTTGCGGGTGCGGGTATTTTTCGCTGGTTTGCGGTTTAGGGGCGGGTCATTGCCGGTCTTTGAAGTTGGGGACAGTCCCTAAAGGGACAGTCCCCGAAGAACTTTGACGTTTTACAGGGACTGTCCCCTTGGGGACTGTCCCTAACGGCTTCGCGAAGAATTTTGACGTTACACAGGTACTGTCTCTAACGGTTGAGGAGGCGCCATTCGTCGAGAGGCAAAAGTTCGAATTATACTCAATCGTCACCCTGAACTGGTTTCAGGGTCCATTTGTAAGCCCTCACCCGACCTTTAGTGACAAGCCATGCTGCAACGCACGGTTGCTTTTAGCCCACGCCGACGGAGCCGCTGCACGATGGACCCTGAAACAAGTTCAGGGTGACGGGGGTTGGTTCAAGGTGTCGGTGTATTGGCTAAGGGCGATGGTGTGTCAGCTTGGCGGTTGGGGACAGTCCCTAAAGGGACAGTCCCCGAAGAACTTTGACGTTTTACAGGGACTGTCCCCTTGGGGACAGTCCCTAACGGCTTCGCGAAGAATTTTGACGTTACACAGGGTCTGTCCCTAACGGAACCGTCCCCTTCGAATCTCACAACCGGACCATCTTCATCCCGCGCTCGCCGTAGCGCGGACCGGCGGTTCCGCCGCGGGGGGCTGCGGCTTCGAGTTTGGCCAAATCTTTGGCGTCCAGCTGGATGTCTGCCGCCTTTGCGCTATCTTCCAAGGTGGCACGCCGTTTGAAGCCGGGAATGGGAACAATGTCGTCACCCTGTGCCATCAACCATGTGAGGGCAATTTGTGCATTCGATGCGTCGTGCTTCGTTGCAACTTCACCAACAATATCCACCAGCTTCAGATTGGTCGCGAAATTCTCGCCCTGATAACGCGGGTCCTGCCGCCGCCAGTCATTTTCCGGCAAGTCATCAAGGCTGCGGATCGAGCCGGTAAGAAAGCCGCGTCCCAAGGGGGAGTAAGGCACAAAACCGATGCCGAGTTCGCGGCAGGTAGGTAAAATCTCATCTTCAATGTCACGCTCCCACAGCGAATATTCGCTTTGCAGGGCGGAGATCGGCGCGACCGCCGCAGCACGGCGCAGGGTTTCTGGTCCGGCTTCGGACAAACCAATATGTTTGATTTTGCCTTCGGTGATGAGGTCGGCCATCGCACCGACAGTTTCCTCGATCGGCACGGCAGGGTCGACGCGATGCTGGTAATAGAGATCAAGGCAATCGATGCCGAGGCGCTTCAAGGTTCCTTCAACCGCCGACTTCGCATTTGTGCCTGATCCATCGACGCCGACAATATTGCCGGCATCGAATTTGAACCCGAATTTGCTAGCGATAACCAGCCCGTCGCGCTTGCCCTTGATGGCTTCGCCCACCAATTCTTCGTTGGAAAAGGGGCCGTAGATTTGGGCGGTGTCGAAAAATGTCACGCCGAGGTCGATGGCGCGGTGAATGGTCTTGATGGCTTCATCGGGATCGGCATCCTCGCCATAGACGATATTACCACCCTTGATCATGGGCATGCAGCCCACGCCGATAGCGCTGACCTTTAATCCGTTACCGAGATTGCGATACTGCATCCAACTTCTCCTTTTCCGGCGCTTCAATGGCGGTGGCGAGCGCGACGTCCATCTGCACATTGCCGGTTGTTCTGAAAATGTCGGGCAGCGTTTCGACCGCGATCAGCAAGGCCAGCGGTTCGACCGGAATGCCCAGAGCCAGACAGATTGGCGCGATGGAGGTGACGAAGCTGACCGTGCCGGGCAGGCTGACGGCTCCCATCGATGTGAGAGCTGCGATGAAAATGGCAAAGGCATAGTCGAACCCATCCAGTTTTACCCCGAACCAGTTGGCAACATAAAGCGCCACCGCAAGGTTCATGGCAGGACCGGTAACGCGTAGCAAGGCGACCGCCATCGGCAGAACCAGTCCGGCGGTGGATTCCCGCACACCCAGTGCTTCGGATTTTTGCAGCATCAAGGGCAGGCTGGCGAGCGAGGATTGCGTTGATACGGCAAAGGCCTGCACCGGTGCAATCTGGCGTGCATAGTCGGTGAAACGGACCTTTCCGGCAAAGACGGCAACGGGATAGGCGAAGGCACCGACCACGATACCGACCATCGACACGATGCCGATATAGTGCAGAACCGCACCCAGCGCAGCAAAGCCCGACCGTGCGCCGACAACAAAGGCCAAAGCGAACACGCCGATGGGGGCGAGTTTCAGCACCCATTCAATCACGATCACCATTGCATCGGCCAGCGCGCTGAAAAAACCCGCAATTTGCTTGCGCGGTTCGGCGGCGAGCCGCGTAATCGCAAAGGCGAAGGTCATGGTGAAGATCAGCAGCGGCAGAATGGAATCGCTGGCCGCCGCTGCAATTGCATTGGTGGGAACAAGTGCGACGATGAAGTCGCGCAGGCCGGGCTGCTCGCCAACTGCGGCGGCTGTCGTCAGTGCGGAGCGCAGTGCATCGGCGCTTTCCTGTGGCATCGGAACGAGCGCGAGGAAGATGGGGGTAAGGATCGCGCCCATGCAGGCGGACAGGCTCATCATCACAACGATCCACGTTACGGTGCGCGCCGCCATGGGGCCGGCACGTGCGGCCTCCGCGCTCTTGACGATGCCGGTGATAACCAGTGCGACGATCAAAGGTACGACCGTCATGCGCAACCCGTTCAGCCATAATGTGCCGACGATATCGAATGCGAAATCCAGTTGCTTGGCAATGGCCGGTATCTGGGCGGTCAACAGGATGCCGAGCAATAGACCGGCAACCAATGCGATAAGAATACGTGTTGCGTTAGACATGACGAGAGGTCTTGCCAGCCTGCCGCCCCGTATGCAAGGGAGAGGCATCGCGGTTGCACTTTTTCGTCGTAATTCCGCACGGATATCAGGAACTGGCATGGCGCGTAAATATTTCGGAACCGACGGGATCAGAGGCCGCACCAATGCCAGCGCGATGACGCCGGAAATGGCGATGAAGGTCGGGCAGGCGGCAGGCGCGCATTTCCTGCGCGGCAAGCACAAGCACCGCGTCGTGATCGGCAAGGATACCCGGCTTTCGGGCTATATGATCGAGAATGCACTGGTTGCTGGATTTACCAGCGTGGGTATGGATGTGGTGCAATTTGGGCCCATCCCGACACCGGCGGTGGCGCTGCTGACCCGGTCGATGCGCGCCGATCTGGGCGTGATGATTTCGGCGAGCCATAATCCTTATGAAGATAATGGAATAAAGCTGTTCGGGCCGGATGGGTTCAAGCTGTCCGATGCGGATGAATTGGCGATCGAGGCTTTGCTTGACCAACCGTCGAAGCTTGCCAATGCCCCTGATGTCGGCAGAGCGCGGCGGATCGAGGATAGCCGGGGCCGCTATATCCATGCGGTCAAGGCGTCGGTCCCCGAACATATCCGCTTTGATGGACTTCATGTCGTACTCGATTGCGCCCATGGCGCTGCCTATCAGGTTGCGCCCACGGCAATCTGGGAATTGGGCGCGCAAGTAACGCCGATTGGGGTCAGCCCCAATGGCAAAAATATCAACGACAAGGTTGGGTCAACCCATGTCTCGACCTTGCAGGAAACGGTCGTTTCGGCAGGCGCAGATATCGGCATTGCGCTTGATGGCGACGCCGACCGCTTGATCGTTGTTGACGAAAAAGGCCGCGTTGTGGATGGCGACCAGATCATGGCGTTGCTCGGAACGGCGATGAGCCGGGCGGGCAGGCTGACGGGTGATGGTATTGTTGCCACGGTCATGTCCAATCTGGGGCTGGAGCGTTATCTGGAAAGCCAGCATCTGAAGCTGGTGCGCGCCAAGGTCGGTGACCGCTATGTTCTGGAGGAAATGCGCAACCACGGCATCAATGTGGGGGGTGAGCAATCGGGGCATATGATCCTGCTCGACCACGCCACCACCGGCGACGGCACCATTGCTGCGCTGCAGGTATTGGCGCAACTGGTTGAAAGCGGGAAGCCCGCAAGCGAGGTGCTGCACCTGTTCGATCCTGTCCCGCAGCTTTTGAAAAATGTTCGCTTTTCGGGTGGAAAGCCGCTGGACAATCCGGCGGTTCAGGCCGTCATCGCGCAGGCGGAGGCTGAGCTGGCGGGCAAGGGCCGTCTGGTCATCCGCCCGTCGGGAACAGAGCCCGTCATCCGCGTCATGGCCGAAGGCGACGATGCGGCGCAGGTCGAAAAGCTGGTCGATGCGATCTGCGATGCGGTAAAGGTCGCGGCAGCTTGAACAGCGACGGCAGGCCTGTCCGTGTCCTTATCATAGCCGGTTCGGACAGCGGCGGCGGCGCGGGTATTCAGGCGGATATCAAGACCGTCACCATGCTCGGCGGCCATGCGATGACATCGATCACCGCCATCACCGCGCAGAACACTTTAGGTGTCGACGCGGTCCATATGGTGCCGACCGACATGGTCATCGACCAGATTGCTTCGGTCGTCAGCGATATTGGCGTTGATGCGGTCAAAATCGGAATGATCGGAAACGCCAGCACAGCACACGCCGTGGCCGACAGCCTTGCCGAACTGTCCTGTCCGATAGTGTTTGATCCCGTCATGGTCGCGACCAGCGGCGCGGTTTTGGCCGATGCCGACACGATCTCCGCCTTCGAACGGCTGATGCGGCTTGCCACGATTACGACGCCCAATCTGCCCGAGCTGGAGGCATTGGGCGGCAAGAACGCCTTGCTGGCGCGGCATATACCGCTGCTGATCAAGGGTGGTCATTCCGAAGACGATCTGATCGTCGACGAACTCCATCTGGCCGAGGAGCAATGCGTTAGCTGGTCCGACGAACGGATTGCGACGCGCAGCACGCACGGCACGGGCTGCACGCTCGCCACCGCCATTGCGACGGGGCTGGGGCAGGGGATGGATCTGGTCCCCGCCATTGATCGCGCACGGCTGTTTGTGCGTCTTGCCTTGCACGATGCGCCGGGACTCGGGCAGGGGCATGGGCCGATGGGACACCAGTCGGTGCGTGAGGATGCGATGGTCGCAGGGCCCTCGCTCAATCAGGTAACCGTCGGCTGCCGTGACTATGGCGCGTCGGTAGATTTCTACCGCACGCTTGGTTTGCAGCAAATTGTCGACAGCCCCTCCAACGGCTACGCCCGTTTCGAAATGCCCAATGGCGTGACCTTTTCGATCCACCAGAATGACGCGGGCGCAACATCGACCGTGGTCTATTTTGAAAGCAAGCGGCTCGATGCCTGGGTCACCGAATTGCTCAGCCAAGGCTATATGTTCGACCAGATGCCGCAGGACGAGAGCTGGGGCTGGCGTGAAGCGCGGCTGCTGGATCCGGCGGGCAATATGGTGTGCCTCTATAGCGCAGGCGAAAACAGGCGCTATCCAGCCTGGCGGATATGATTGTCGGTGTAGACGAAGCCGGGCGCGGTCCGCTTGCAGGGCCCGTCGTGGCCGCCGCTGTGGTGCTGTGTGAAGAGGGGATCGCGGGGCTGGATGACAGCAAAAAGCTGTCGCCCAAGAAACGCGCGGCCTTGGAAGAGCAGATAAAGGCCAAATGCCGCTGGGCCGTCGGCCTGTGCAGCGTCGAGGAAATCGACCGGGTCAATATCCTGCAAGCAACAATGCTGGCGATGACCCGCGCGGTCGAGGCGCTTGCTATTGCGCCCTCGCTGGTCATGGTCGACGGCAACCGACTACCCAAATGGACCTATCGGGCGCAGGCGGTCGTAGGCGGCGATGCCATCCACCCCTGCATTTCGGCGGCGAGCATCATCGCCAAAGAACATCGCGATCGCCTGATGGTCGAGGCGGACCAGGAATTTCCCGGCTATGGATGGGCATCGAATAAGGGATATGGCGCCGCGATCCATATGGAGGCGTTGCGCCGTTTGGGCCCTACACCCTTGCACCGCCGGAGCTTCGCGCCCGTCGCACAGATGATTTTGATGTAACGGAATGTAAAATCTTCGGGTGTGAGTCCTTCGCGCAACACCACCACCCGTTGAGTCCCGCACGAATCCTAAGACTCTACATCTTGTGTCGGACTCGTTTCGTTCCCGCCAGATAAGGCATTTCCTTCGCCTATATCCACGAGTCGCGACGGATTAAGAACCTTGACGTTAACCCGATCGCGACTCACTGCAGGTTAAACAGGGTTCAGGAGTATCGAATATGGGTGTCATCGAAAAAATTCGGCCAGCGACGGTAAAGACCGCAGCGCCAAAGGCCGATTTGCCTTTGAACCAGATTTTGAAAATGGACTGCATCGAGGCGATGCGCTCGCTGCCCGATGCCTGCATCGATATGGTGTTCGCCGATCCGCCCTATAATCTGCAGCTTGGCGGCGACTTGCTGCGTCCCGACAACAGCAAGGTCGATGCGGTCGACGATGATTGGGACAAGTTCGAAACCTTTGCCACCTATGACGCCTTTACCCGCGCATGGCTCGCCGAAGCGCGCCGGATCTTGAAGCCTAACGGCTCGCTCTGGGTCATTGGCAGCTACCACAATATTTTCCGCGTTGGCACGGCGGTGCAGGATGCGGGCTATTGGATTTTGAACGACATTATCTGGCGAAAGTCGAACCCGATGCCCAATTTCAAAGGCACTCGCTTTACCAATGCGCATGAAACGCTGATCTGGGCGTCGAAAAGCGAGAAGTCGAAATATACATTCAACTATCGCGCCATGAAGACGCTCAACGACGAACTTCAGATGCGTTCGGACTGGCTGATCCCGATTTGCGGCGGTCAGGAACGGCTGAAACGTAACGGCACGAAGGCCCATCCGACGCAGAAGCCCGAGGCATTGCTCTATCGCATCCTGTTGGCCTGCACCACGCCGGGCGATGTTGTCCTCGATCCGTTCTTCGGAACCGGCACTACCGGCGCTGTTGCCCGTCGTCTGGGTCGCGACTGGATCGGATGTGAGCGCGAAGACGTTTATTGCGAAGTCGCCGAAGAACGGATTGCCGCGGCACTGCCACTGGATGAAAGCGCATTGAAAACGATGCAGTCGCCCAAGGCCGCACCCAAAGTCGCTTTCGGGCAATTGGTAGAAGCGGGCTATCTGAACCCCGGCGCAAAGCTGTTTGACCGCAAGCGGCAGTTCGAAGCGGTCGTGCGTGCCGATGGATCGATTGCTTGTGGCACTGTTGATGGTTCCATCCATAAAGTCGGATCGACCATCCAGAATGCGCCTAGCTGCAATGGTTGGACCTATTGGCATTATGAGGCGACCGACGGCGCGATGAAGCCGATCGATGATCTGCGCCAAACCTATCTTCTTGCAACCGAACCGTGATCGACCTTTACCTTCGTCCCACGGCTTTTGTTGAAAGTCCGCAGCGGCATGACGGCGCTGCTGTCCGGCTTGCAGGCAGCATGCTGTGGTTCTCGCAGATCGAGGTCATTGACCGCACGGGCGCCAGCACCGAGCGGCAGCTTGTCGACATGCGGCGGTGGGAGGAATTTCTCGGCAATATCCCGGTGGAAAAGCAGGCGCGCTGTGCGCAGCTTTATACCCGTCTGACAACCCCACGCTCGGCCTTGCAAATGGGCGAGCGGACTATCCGTCTGGACCAGCCACAGGTGATGGGTATCATCAACATGACGCCGGACAGTTTTTCCGACGGCGGTAAAAATGGGGATATCGAAACTGCCGTGAATGCGGCCTTTAACATGACGAGCGCCGGTGCCGCCATGATCGATATCGGCGGAGAGTCGACACGCCCCGGCGCACCCTTGGTGTGGGAAGGCGAAGAAATATCGCGGGTCGAACCGCTGATCCGCCGCTTGGCTGTTTCGGGAACCGCAATTTCCATCGACACGCGCAAAGCCGCGGTGATGGAGGCTGCCGTGACTGCGGGCGCGGCCATGATCAACGACATATCGGCACTGCTGTTCGATGACCGGTCGCTGGAGGTTGCAAAGGCCCTCAATGTGCCGGTCGTCCTGATGCACGCGCCTAGCCATGGAACCGATCCGCACAAGGGCGGGGACTATGATGATGTGGTGACCAACGTGTTTGACTGGCTGGAAGAGCGCGTGGAGGCCGTCGAGGCTGCGGGCATTTCGCGTGACAAGATATTGGTTGATCCCGGCATCGGCTTTGGCAAATCGCTGACGGACAATCTATCGCTTATCAACAACCTGTCGGTATTTCATGGTTTGGGCTGTGCCGTGCTGTTCGGGGCCAGCCGGAAACGGATGATTGGCGCATTGTCAAATGAAGCACCTGTGGAACAACGCCTCGGCGGATCGCTTTTCCTCGCCATGAAAGCGGTGGAGCAGGGCGCGCATATCATCCGTGTCCACGACGCCGCTGAAACCGTCCAGGCTGTTCAGGTCTGGCGGGGGCTTCGCGATGCGGCTTTGACGGCAAGGGCATAACTTACAGGGCTTTGACCGCATTGCTCCAAAGCCGCTTCTGGCCGACACTGTGAACAACGCCTCGAAAAAGGAAATGCCATGATTGCCAAATATATCGTCGGTTACATCGCAACCGGAATAGCCTTTGCGGTGATCGACAGCTTTTGGCTTCGCACCATGTATACCCGGCTGTACCAGCCGGAAATTGGGGAATTGATGATGAAAAACGGCTTCCGCCTGGGGCCGGCCATTATCTTCTACCTTCTCTATATTTTAGGCATGATGATCTTTGCGGTTGGCCCTGCGCTGCTGAGTGGCAAATGGCAGACGGCCTTGATCTGGGGCGCGCTGCTCGGCTTCTTTTGCTACATGACTTACGATTTGACCAATCACGCCACGTTGAAAGTGTGGAGCACCAAAGTGACGGTGCTGGATATCATTTGGGGCACTGTGCTGACGGGTTCGGCTTCGGTTGTGGGGTATTGGATAACGACTGCGATTTTGGGGAAGAATTGACCGGCACGTGTTGGGGACAGTCCCCAACGCCGGCATGATTTGATGTGAAGGCGAAAGGGTGATGGAAACCCACCCTCAAGCGACGTCGCTAATCCCCAAATCCGCCAGTTTCCGATAAAGCGTCGACCGACCTATGCCCAACCGGCGCGCGACTTCTGTCATCCGGCCGCGATAGTGACCGATGGCAAGTCGGATGACGTCGGCCTCGATTTCTTCCAGAGGCCGCATATTGCCGTCAGCTTCATATAATGTCACGCCAATGCCGTCATTTGCGCCGGCACCGGTGGACCCGCCATTACCGGGCACACCGACGGCGGCCGAAATCTGGGGGAATTCTTCCGGTGTCAGGGCGTCGCGTTCGCACAAAACAGCGGCACGAAACAGAGCACTTTGCAATTGGCGTACATTACCAGGCCAACTATATCCGCGCAGAACCGTGAGGGCTTCATCGGTAATGCCAAGGCTCCGAAGCCCCGGCTGACTTGCAAGTCGGCCCAGGAAGTGGCGGGCCAGCGCTGGAATGTCGCTCGCACGCTCTCTTAATGGAGGGATGGTGAGTTGCACAACATTCAGGCGGTAAAACAGGTCTTCGCGGAACTCGCCTTCGGCCAATTTGTTAGCCAGATTTGAATTGCTCGCGGAAATCAGGCGCACATCAATGCGAAAGCTGTGCGATGCGCCCAATGGCTGAATTTCGTTTTGGGTGAGAAGGCGAACCAGACGGACTTGGGTTTCTTGAGGTAAATGGTCAACTTCATCGAGGAACACGGCACCGCCCTCGGCTTGTTGTAATATCCCGACCCTGCGGTCAAACGCGCCTGCAAAGGCATTTTTCTCATGTCCGAATAATACCGAATCGAGAAGATTTGGAGAGATCGCGCCGCAATTTACCTTCAACAATGGCAGTTTGGAACGGGGGCTTGCGGCGTGAATGGCGTCTGCAACGACCTCTTTGCCTACTCCTGACTCCCCCTCAATAAAGATAGGTGCGCGACTGCGCGCAGCTTTTGCCGCGATGGCTAAAGCGGCACGAAATGCCGGTGCGGATCCGATAATTTCTTCGAATGCCAGAGGCTGAGTTATTTTTTCGGTGAGCGGTTGAAGCTCTCCGAAATCTTTGCTTTTGTCCGACGCCAAGCTGAGCGCAGCGATCAATCGCTCGGCGGCCACCGGCTTTATAATATAATCCGAAGCACCTGCGCGCATGGCATCAATCGCGGCTTCATTGGAACCGATCGCCGTCAATAATAATATAGGAAGCGCGGGACGGCGGGACTTTAGCTCGGCAATCAGGGCTGCAGCATCCGATCCGGGGACCCATTGGTCCAGTATAATTGCATCCAGCATCATGCCATCTTGCGTACCCAGCATGGCAATTGCAGTTTCAGCATCACGGGCAAAAACAGTCCGCCAGCCTGCGCGCGATGCAATAGCCGAAACCAGCCTGCATTGGGCCGGCTCGTCATCGACAAGCATCAATAAACGGGTTTCTGGTTCTAACATTCACCATCCATGAACAGGTTCAAGGAAAGTTGTGGTAACGCAAATGGGTAAAGAGCCGATTAAGCATGGAACATATTTTCTTTGGTGCTGCGGCTTGAGCATCTGGACATGAGCGGTTAAGGACCAAAGCAGAGAAACAGTGTAGATGGAGGCTAAAATGGCAGGAAATCAGGATATCGGTCCGGCAAAAGATACCTATGAAGGATTTATCACCCTGTTCAAATGGGGGACTATTGTCTCGGTTGCGGTTGTTGCCCTAGTCATTTTGATAATCGCCTGAAGTGGTCAAAATCGCCGTATTAAAGGAAACCGCTGCCGGCGAAACGAGGGTTTCTGCGTCACCTGAAACGGTGAAGAAATATATTGGGCTTGGGGCAACCGTAGCGGTTGAGGCTGGGGCTGGACTGTCCGCATCGATTAGTGACGCCGACTATGCGGCCGCGGGTGCATTGGTTGAAACCGCCACTGCAGTTTTGAAAAATGCCGATATCATCCTCAGCGTGCAGGGGCCGGACCCCAAGGCATTGAAGGGCATGTCCGCAGGAGCATGGCTGGTTGCCGGGCTCGACCCCTTTGGACAGCGCGCCCGCGTCGATGAATATGCCAAGACGGGCGTCGAGGCGCTGGCGATGGAATTCATGCCACGCATTACGCGCGCGCAGTCAATGGACATTCTGTCGTCGCAGTCCAACTTGTCAGGCTACAAAGCGGTCATCGAAGCGGCGTCTGTATATGGTCGCGCGTTCCCGATGATGATGACGGCCGCAGGTACAGTCAGCGCAGCCAAGGCGTTCATCATGGGCGTTGGTGTTGCAGGATTGCAGGCAATTGCGACCGCGCGGCGTCTCGGCGCTCAAGTTTCCGCGACTGACGTGCGTTCTGCGACCAAGGAACAGATCGAATCGCTGGGCGCCAAAGCCATTTTTGTGGAAAATGTCGCTGGCATCGAAGGCGAGGGTGCCGGTGGCTATGCCACCGAAATGTCAGATGAATATAAGGCCGCTCAGGCAGAGTTGGTCTCCAGCCATATCGCCAAGCAGGATATTGTCATCACGACAGCACTGATTCCGGGCCGTCCCGCGCCGCGACTGATCTCCGATGCCCAGATTGCAACAATGAAACCGGGGTCGGTGATATTCGATCTGGCTGTCGCGCAGGGAGGCAATGTCGAGGGTTCGAAAGCCGACGAGATTGTAGTCAAGCACGGCGTGAGAATCATAGGCTATACCAACACGCCTGCCCATCTGGCGGCGGATACTTCGGCCCTGTTTTCGCGCAACCTGTTTAATTTTCTGTCAGCCTTTTGGGACAAGGAAGCCGGAAAGCCGGTTTTGCCCGACGATGACGAGATTACCGCTGCAATCCGTCTGACAAAGGACGGCAAAGTCGTGAATGATCGCCTGTTGGCGTGAGGGGGGCATAATGGACTTCATTTCAATCTTATCCATCTTCGTGATGGCCTGTTTCGTGGGCTATTATGTCGTTTGGTCAGTTACGCCCGCCTTGCACACGCCCTTGATGGCGGTGACCAATGCGATTTCTTCGGTCATTATCGTCGGCGCGCTGATCGCTTCGGCGGCGGCGGGGTCGCCCAGCGCCAAATGGCTGGGGCTGATTGCGGTGGCTTTGGCGAGCGTGAACATATTTGGCGGATTTGCCGTGACTGCGCGCATGCTCGCAATGTACAAGAAAAAGGAGCGTTAAGACATGGAACATGCTGCTCCTCCCGCTTGGGTCATGCTTGCTTATCTGATTTCAGGCGTTTTCTTCATCCTGGCTCTGCGTGGGCTTTCCTCACCTGCAACGTCACAGCGCGGTAACCGCTTTGGGATGGCCGGTATGTTGATTGCGGTCGGCACGACGCTGGTCACGCATGAAGTTGCGTCTTTGCCAGAGATTTTGGGCGCAATCGCAATCGGCGGCGGCATTGGTTGGATCATCGCCCGCCGCATCGCCATGACCGATATGCCCCAGTTGGTGGCGGCGTTTCACTCGCTTGTCGGTATGGCGGCCGTGCTGGTCGGCGCTGCTGCTTATCTGAACCCGCAAGCATTTGGTATCGTTGACGCAAGCAACCCAATGATTAACGCACCGGGTCGCGAACCCATTGCCTTTGCCAGCGCGATAGAGCTTGGTTTGGGTGTTGCAATTGGTGCCATCACATTTTCCGGCTCGGTTATCGCTTTTTTGAAGCTCGCTGGAAAAATGTCCGGTGCACCGATCATCTTGCCGTTGCGCCATATCATAAACCTTGGAACGCTGGCCGCGATTATCGGGCTGGTCGGTTATCTTACAATAGATCAAAGCCCTTGGGTATTCTGGACCATCGCGGCTTTGTCGTTCTTGATCGGCTTTTTGCTCATCATTCCAATCGGCGGGGCGGATATGCCGGTCGTGGTATCCATGCTGAACAGCTATTCGGGCTGGGCGGCGGCGGCGATGGGCTTTACGCTTCATAACACGGCGATGATCATAACAGGGGCATTGGTCGGATCGTCGGGTGCCATTCTCTCCTACATCATGTGCAAGGCCATGAACCGCAGCTTCATCAGCGTAATCGCTGGCGGGTTCGGTGCCGAAGCAGCGGTTGCAGGTGGTGAAGCAAAGGAACAGCGCCCGTGGAAACGGGGATCGGCAGAAGACGCCGCGTACATGATGCAGCAGGCCGAAAGCGTAATCATCGTACCGGGCTATGGCATGGCCGTGGCGCAGGCGCAGCATATATTGCGCGAAATGGCTGATGTCCTGAAAAAGCAGGGCGTGAAGGTCAAATACGCCATTCATCCGGTTGCGGGCCGTATGCCGGGGCATATGAATGTGCTGCTGGCGGAGGCATCGGTTCCTTATGACGAGGTTTTCGAGTTGGAAGATATCAACAGCGAGTTCGCTCAGGCCGATGTTGCCTTCATCATCGGTGCGAACGATGTGGTCAATCCTGCTGCAAAAACCGACAAAACGTCTCCCATTTACGGGATGCCGGTGTTCGATGTCGACAAGGCCAAGACCGTATTCTTCGTCAAACGTTCGATGGGCGGCGTGGGCTATGCAGGCGTCGACAATGACGTTTTCTATATGGATCAGACCATGATGCTCCTCGCCGACGCCAAGAAGATGTGCGAGGATATCGTCAAAGCCTTGCAGCATTAGGGCACTTCACGCTAACGAAGGTCAAAAGCGCCGCCTCGATACTGTTCGGGGCGGCATTTTGGTTTTGAAAATGGGAATCTGATATGCGTAAAATGGGACTTATCGGTGGCATGAGCTGGTATTCAACCGAGCTCTATTATGCCCGGATCAACAAGCAGGTTCTAAAACGGACGGGCGGCACATGTAACGCGCCAATGTTGATCGAGAGCCTGAATTTCTGCGATATTGCCAAAGCCAACAGCGTGCAAGACTGGGACCATGTCGCGCATGTACTGATTGAATCGGCGCAGAGACTAGAGAAAGCCGGTGCAAGCGCAATTTTAATCGGCGCGAACAGCATGCACAAAGTGTATGACCGCGTTGCCCAGTCGGTCGAGATACCCATCCTGCATATCGCCGATGCTGTCGGAGAAAAAATGAAATCTGACGGTGTCCAGTCGGCGGCTTTGCTGGGTACCGCCAACGTAATGGCTGAAAACTGGTATCGCCAGCGCCTCGTGAAGCATGGCGTTACGCTTATGCCTGCTGAAATGGACGACGTTAAGGATATGGACCGGATTATCTATGACGAACTGATGCTGGGACAGGTAAAACGTGAATCCGAACGCACCTTGAAAACTATTATAACCGAAATCGACCAGGAAGGCATAAAGGCGGTCGTTTTGGGTTGTACGGAATTGTGCATGATAGTGGACACCAAGGCCAATGTTCTCCCCATCTATGACAGCACGGAAATCCACGCAGATGCCGGTGTTGAATGGATATTGGGCGATGTGGGATAATTTCGAGGGCCGTCCCCAACGCTGAGTTAAAGCGGGCTTTTCCGTGACCCGCTAATCGCCCTTGGCTTTTTGATTTTGATGAGGCATCTTTGCGGAATGAGGATGAGAAACATTGGAATCGTTGGCGCTGCACTTTGCGCGCTTGTTCAACCTGCGTTTGCGAAAACTATCGCTGTCGCTGCTGGAGAAGGCGCGCAAGGACGTCTGCAAGAAGCGCTGATAACAGCCGAACCCGGGGATATTGTTGAGCTCGGCACAGGGCGGTTTATTCTTTCCGATGGTCTGTCTCTTGATGTGAATAACGTTACGGTAAAAGGGATGGGCTATGATGCGTCCATCCTCGATTTTTCCGGTCAACAGGGCGCTGGAGAGGGGCTTTTGGTAACATCGGATGATGTTGTCTTGCGCGATTTCGGGGTTGAAAACAGCAAAGGTGACGGCATTAAATCCAAAGGTGCGGACCGGATTGTCTATTATCAGCTGCGTGTAGCGTGGACCGGCGGGCCAAAAGAGACTAACGGTGCTTACGGCATTTACCCTGTTGAAAGCACAGACGTCCTTATCGATAGCGTTGTTGTGCGGGGCGCGTCCGACGCTGGCATTTATGTTGGCCAATCACGTAACATCATCGTCCGTGGTTCTATCGCAACCGAAAATGTTGCAGGTATCGAAATTGAAAATAGCTTTGACGCTGATGTCCACGACAATATCGCCACGCACAATACAGGCGGCATATTGGTATTTGACCTTCCCAATTTGCCGCAAATGGGTGGCCATAATGTGCGGATTTTCGACAATATAATCGTCGACAATATGACGCCGAATTTTGCGCCGAAGGGAAATATTGTGGCAAATGTTCCGACCGGAACAGGGGTCATGGTCATGGCCAATCGCAATGTCGAAATATTTGATAATGTTCTGGGCGATAATGGCACGACGAACATCATGGTTGTCGGCTATCGTTTTCCGCACAATGACGCCAAATATGATCCGTTACCCCGCGATGTGGTCATCTGGGATAATCAGCACGGTCGCGCCGGTTGGGACCCCAAATTTCGTGGCGGCGCTGAAATTGCAGCAGCCATGGGCGGCAATTTCCCTGCGATATTCTGGGATGGCGCAGGCGGCCCCGCCAAAGCGCCGGTAATTTCGGACACTGTGGCAGCGCTCTCGCTCGGTTTAACCGATATTTTGGCTGATCCTGCGAGCGCAACGCCTGTTCCCCTTGCTGTTTCGACGACGCGACCTGCGGCTTTGCCTGCCATTAAATTGCCGGATTCGATGGAAGCAGCGGTCCGTTAATGCGATTGCTGTTGCCGTTTCTGGCGTGTTTCACAACCGCCGTAGCAATATCGGCGCCACACACGGACATTTCAGATGGGGCGATTTCCGGCTTGCATAATCCGGCGACTTTATCCGCATTCGGCTTTTTTGATGGCAGTGCGGCCAAGCCCTCGGGCAAACTGATATCTTATCGGCTTCGGACGCCATTATTTTCGGATTACGCCGAAAAACAGAGGTTCATCTATCTGCCGCCCGATACCGAGGTTACCGCAGATACAGATGGAAGGCTGGTTTTTCCTGTCGGATCGGCGCTCGTAAAAAATTTTGGATTTACAGACCCTGAAACCGGCTTGTTGAAAGTGCTGGAAACCCGATTGTTACTGCATAAATCCAATGGTTGGGTTGCGCTTCCGTATGTGTGGCGCGCCGATGGTAGTGATGCAGATCTTCGCGTGGGCGGAACTCGCATTCCGGTGAATTTTGAACGTGGTGGGAAAACACTGTCGATCAGCTATGCGGTTCCCAACAAGAACCAGTGCAAGCAATGTCATTCATCATCTGAACAAATAATACCGATTGGACCTATTTGGCAGAATATGGAGTTCCCGCAGACGCGGGACGCGCGCCGTTTCGCCAAAGCAAATCCGCAGTTAGCAAAGCTGGACAAATGGGCCGCGTGGGACGATGCGCGTTCAGGAGATGTCGGCGCCCGCGCTCGGAACTATCTGAAAGTGAACTGCGGGCATTGCCACGCCCCCAAAGGGGCGGCGAGCAACAGCGGTCTGTTTCTTGACGGATCAACTGCCGATGCTACCGCTTTGGGTATCGGAAAACGGCCCGTTGCGGCTGGTCGTGCCAGTGGCGATCTGGATTTCATCATAGAAGCAGGGCACCCCGAAAGATCAATCCTGATTGCCCGCATGAAAAGCACGGATGCAGGCATCGCTATGCCTGAACTAGGCCGGTCTTTGAATCATGAAGAGGGAATCAAATTGCTCGAAGGCTGGATAGCGGCCATGCCGCCGTCTGTTCACTGACGCATTAACCGTTTCATTTCGTAACGCGTTCCGGTCCAGCCTTCAAAAACGGCCTTGATACCGGGATGCGTCAATGGACCATGCTCACTATCCGCCAACAAGTTTTGTTGACTGACATATGCGATATAGCTGCTGTCGGCATTTTCGGCGAAAAGATGATAGAAAGGTTGGTCTTTTGAGGGACGGACCGGTTCGGGAATAGACTCATACCATTCTTCACTGTTCGAAAATACCGGATCGATATCGAACACCACCCCTCGAAAATCGAAAATACGATGGCGAACGACATCACCGATCGCAAATTGGGCAACTGCCACTTCAGGAATCAAAACTTTGGTACTCATACTGCTCATATCAGCGCATTATGAGTGCAAATCAACCTTGCCGCTTGGCAAAGGGAAAAACTTCGGTTAATGGCCCCCCTCATTCTCCGAGGCGCGCCGTTTTTCGGCACTGACCAGCCTTGAAGATTTGCGGAGAGATGGCTGAGTGGTCGAAAGCACCGCACTCGAAATGCGGCGTGCTCGTGAGGGTACCTAGGGTTCGAATCCCTATCTCTCCGCCAAGCATTGATTTCTCACTATTCCTCACCAGTTTCAGATTGGCCATTTTGTGCAGGAAATCAGGCATTTTCTGTACCGCGCAATTCCTTGCGATGCCACCGAAGCCCAGCTATGATGTGGTAGTTTGTGTGGGAGTAAAGAAATGAGCAAATTAACGGTAACCGCCGTGAGAGCGGCCAAATCGGCCGGGCGCTATGGGGATGGGGCGGGTCTCTACTTACTAGTCAGTAAATCAGGCGCAAAGAGTTGGATGGTTCGTGTTCAAAAGGACGGGCGCAGACGGGACATTGGTTTAGGTAGTGTCGCCAAGGTATCGCTTGCTGATGCCCGTAGACGTGCTGAGCAAGCCCGCACACAGGTTGAGGCGGGCATCGACCCTGTTGCGGTCCGAAAGAAGGCAGCCGGTATTCCTACATTCAGAGAGGCCGCCGCTACTGTTTTTTCCGAAAGCAAGCAATCGTGGCGGAACGCCAAGCACAAGGCGCAATGGCTATCCTCTCTTGAGGCCTATAGCTTTGCCGCCATTGGGAATGTGCCTGTATCCCAAGTGGACAACGCGATGGTGCGAGATTTGCTGGTAGCGATCTGGCTGACCAAACCGGAAACCGCGCGCCGCGTCCGGCAACGGGTGTCCACCGTCATTGATTGGGCCGTTGGCAAAGGGTATCGAGACGCTCCGCTAACGATGTCTGTCATCAACAAAGCGCTGCCCAAGCAGAAGCGCCGCGACAACCATCATGCCGCACTTCCATTTGTCGAACTCCCTGTTTTTATGATCCAGTTGAAGGAACGCGAGTCAGTCGGTCGGCTGGCAATGAATTTCTTGATTCTTACCGCCGCACGATCTGGCGAGGTGCGTGGTGCCACATGGTCTGAAATTGATTTGGAAGCGCGGATATGGACTTTGCCAGCTGGCAGGATGAAATCTAGCCGTGAACATGTAGTGCCGCTCTCAACCCCAGCAATTGAAATATTGCGACGAATGCAAGGGTTTCGGCATTCTGACAGCGATCTGGTTTTTCCAAGCCAACGAGGTAAGCCTTTATCCGACATGACACTCACGAAAGTTCTGCGTGACATGGCTTTGACCGCAACGCCTCACGGATTCCGATCTAGTTTCAAAGATTGGGCAGCGGAACTGACGTCGTTCCCAAATGAACTCTCCGAAGCAGCATTGGCCCACTCAATTGCCGACAAGGTTGAGGCCGCATACAGGCGAGGCAATCTGCTCGACAAGCGGCGGGTGTTGATGGGGGCGTGGGCAGACTATTGTGAAGGGCGCGACTCTAAGGTGATTCGTCTGGCCACCAATTAGTTGGACAGCTTTAAAGCAAAAATAGGGAATTATATGCGAAACTAGACAAAATCGCTTGTACTTTGCGTCTAAGTAAAAATATATAACTAGACAGTAATTAGTGTGGGTTGAACGCCTAAGAAGGCACCCGGTACGAGCGAACGGGCAGATCTAACGGTCCTGCAACTTTTCCAAATGTTCCCAGATGACGCGGCGAGCCGAAAATGGCTTGAGGATATCCGGTGGCCTGATGGTGAGCGGTTTTGCCCGCATTGCGGCTCACTCAAAACAACACCCGTCAAAAACGAAATTCCGATGCCTTTACCGCGAGTTCATTCGGTATGCAGGCACCGATAAAAAAACCGGCTTAGTCCTCACCCCTCAGCATATAACTGAGTTTTTCTGCGACATTGTCCAGCTAAATGAGAATGATGTTGTATTTGATTCATGTTACCTCACCATTCCATCGTTGGGACAATAGGCGATGCTGCCGATCACTTACGTCCACCCGAACGATTGCTTTTCGACCTTTCCGCCTCAAACCGGACAGTCAGCACCCCACAACATTCCGGGCATTCAGGCAACAAGTTCGAGCCCTTGTTAGCTGCCGTTGGTTCATAGGCTGAACGAAGGGCCGCTTTCCTAAAATATGCAACAAAAGCGGACTGACCGGACACGACAACATTGCGGACGTTTCATTAATGCGCCAGTCTCACTCCATGAACGGCAACAAACTAATCGCACTTAGCTGGTGGACTTTTGCATATATCATTGTGGCAGGAGCATTATTCGGGTTCTCCGCTAGCGGCGATTGCTTGCAGGGTGCCGACGGGGCTGCCTGTCGAGACCAGAGTAGCGGGTTCACGGATTGGCTCCTGATTGCGGAGGTGTTCGCCTACGCAATACTCACATGGGCGATATTTTTTCGTCGTCGCTAATGTCCGGTTCCCACGACATTCCAGTTGTCCGCTCAATATCTTAGTGTCACCAAAAGCGGACAACTTGTAGGAAATCGATCAATACCATTTCACACGAAATCGCAGGGTAGCATGGAGCGGTCATCTGAATGCTAAGTGTTCGGGAACCGTATTAATGCGACCGCGACATTCAACATCTTCGCGAACATAATTAGCGAACCAAACACGGCTTTTTCGGTTGCCTTGCTCCCAATCACCTTGCTCACAACGACTGTAGCCTTGCGCGGCCATATATCTCGTGATGACAGCCTCC
>NZ_JBJXFW010000012.1:0-82481 GCF_046154385.1 Sphingorhabdus sp.
CGCCATTCTGCTGCGCGACCATGCAGTAGAGCATCGGGATTGAGAGCATCGTGTTGAATCGGGAAGTCATCCCGGCCATCTTCGCGGCGGCTGCCTTTTCGGCAGCGTCGACCTGGACAATGCCAAGGGCCTTCTTCTGGTTAGGCCAGATGATGAACCAGACGTTGAACGCCATGATCACCGCCAGCCACATGCCGATACCGATCAGCTTGAACGGATCCTGCAGGGTGAATGCCTGATGTGCATAACCCGCAAGAACCGCAACGATGACGCCCGTCAGAACCGTCAACGCAGCGCCCCAACGGAAGAAAAACAAGGCGGAGGGTGCAATGTGCTTTGAAATACCGGGCTTCAATTCAGCAGGAATTTTTGGCATTGTCGGTATTTGCACGAAGTTGAAATAATAAAGCAGACCGATCCACACGATACCAAAAAATGTGTGCAGCCAACGTGTTACAGACTGTGCGGTCAACGCGTCCCCATCAACACCAAACATAACGGCCAAAGCCAATACCAGTCCCGCGACCAGCACCAGATGCAGATTTCCAAAAAATTTCGCCATTCAAAATCCCCTATGATTTACTTCTAATCTGTCGACAGCCTAGCCAAGCGCTGGCCTGGTTACAAGTCGGGCTTGTTATCTTCTTTTGTCTTTTCGCCCAGATTAAGCCCATGCCGTAACAGCATCGGGATATTTGCCATCGCGAACAGGAATGACAATGCGGGCAATCCGAATGTTTTTACGGTGATATATTGGTCGTTGCTCAACAGCGGAATGATAATTTCATTGAGCGCGGCAAGGCCCAGAAAAAACAGGCCCCAGCTAAGTGACAGTTTCAGCCAGCCCTCTTCACTCAATCCGTCATAGGCCTGCTCCAGAAGATATTTCAGCGCGGGTTTTGACCGCAGCCAACCGATCAGGATGATCGCCGCAAAGAGCAGATAGACTGCCGTTGCCTTGTGCTGGATGAAACCGAAATCGCGGAACCATAATGTCAAACCGCCGAAGCCGATGACGAACACTGCCGACATTTTCATCATCGGAGAAATATGTCCGGTTTTCCATTTGGACACGATCATCGCGACGACAATCGCTACCATGAAAGCTGCCGTACCTGCCAGCGGACCCTGCACAGGATCGGTATCGGAATGGCCGAAACGCGAGCCTAGAAAGAAGATCAGCAAAGGCCCGAAATCGAGCGCGAAACTGAGCAAGCCCGACGGCTTTTTTTTCGTTGGTTCAGACGTCATTGCGCACCGCCGCTAATCGCGCGGGCCAGATCCTGCGCGTTGAAGGGGCGCAGGTCGTCGATGGTTTCACCGACGCCGATGGCGTGGATGGGCAAGCCGAACTGCTTGGCCGCAGCAACCAAAATGCCGCCACGTGCGCTGCCATCCAATTTGGTCATGACGAGGCCGGTGACATTGGCGACTTCCTTGAAAATCTCGATTTGCGACAGGGCGTTTTGCCCGGTCGTGGCATCCAGAACCAGAACGACATCATGCGGCGCCTCAGGATTGAGGCGGCCCAGGACACGCCGGATTTTGGCGAGTTCCTCCATCAGCTCGCGCTTGTTCTGCAGCCGTCCTGCGGTGTCGACGATCAGGACATCGATACCTTCTGCGGTTGCGCGCTTTACCGCGTCGAACACGACCCCTGCGGCATCGCCGCCTTCGGGGCCGGTGACAATCGGTACGCCGATACGGTCCGCCCAGACCTTCAATTGTCCGATGGCCGCAGCGCGAAATGTATCGCCTGCGGCAAGCATGACGCCATAGTCCTGCTCCAGGAACAGATGGGCCAGCTTTGCTATCGTGGTCGTCTTGCCCGACCCATTCACACCGATCACAAGGATAACTTGGGGCCGTGGAAATGCATCGATGTCGAGCGGTTCTGCGACGGGTGCCAGAACGGCGGCAATCTCGTCTTCCACAATCTGTCTTATGCCTTCGGCATCAATACCTTTTTCAAAACGCCCGGCAGCAATTTTTTCCCGGATTTGCGCGGCCATCGCCGGTCCCAGATCCGATGCGATCAACGCATCTTCTATCTCGTCCAGATCCTCGGCATCCAGCTTCGCCTTCGTGACCAGACCGGTGATATTATCGGTCAGCTTGCTTGATGTTTTTTTGAGCCCGCCAAACAGCCGGTCCTTCCAACCTGCTTTCTCCTCGCTCATGCGATGACCATTGCGTGCAACATACCGTCCTTTGTCTCTATTATGCGGGCCGACACGATGCTGCCTTCGGGCATTGGCCTTTCGAGACCCACATAAGCAAAATTTTCGGCATGACCAGCACGACCACCTTTTTCGACCGCAATTTTCTGCACCGAACCGACCAATATGTCGAGCCATGCGCTGCGTTCGGTGGCGACCGCTTCGCGCAGCGCCTTGGCACGCGCCTTGATTTGGCCAGCCGGAACTTGCGGCATTTTCGCGGCAGGCGTTCCCAATTTGGGGGAGTAGGGGAAAATATGCCCATGCACGATCTGGCATTGGCGAACCAGATCAAGGCTGTTCTGGAACATCGCATCATCTTCGGTTGGAAATCCGGCAATGATGTCGGCACCAATGGCAATTTCAGGACGCAAGGCTTTCATCCGCGCAACCAAGTCGATGGCGGTTTCACGGCTATGCCGGCGCTTCATCCGCTTCAGGATCATATTGTCGCCTGCCTGCAGCGACAGATGCACATGCGGCATCACGCGCGGCTCACCCGTCAGCAGCGCAAACAGGCGCTCGTCAATTTCAACGCCATCGATGGAGGATAAGCGTAGCCGCTCCAGATCAGGAACAAGCTTCAAAATCCGCTCCACCAGCAAACCCAGATTGTCCTTCCCGGGTAAATCAGGGCCATAGCTGGTAACATCCACACCGGTCAGCACGACTTCTTTAAAGCCTTTGTCGACCAGCGTGCGGATATGCTCGACCACACTGCCCGCAGGAACCGAGCGGCTGTTGCCTCGGCCATAGGGTATGATGCAAAAGGTGCAGCGATGGTCGCAGCCATTTTGCACCTCGACAAAGGCGCGGGTTTTTCCCGAATAGGCGGTGACCAGATGCGGCGCGGTCTGCTGCAACGTCATAATGTCGGATACGACGACGGGACGGTCGGGGCTCTGCACGATCTGGTTGAGCAGAACGGTGTCCTGTTTTTCGGCATTTCCAAAAACAGCTGAAACTTCGGGCATATTGCGGAAGGTTTCAGGCTCCACCTGTGCCGCGCAACCAGTGACCATGATGCGGGCATCGGGGCGCCGTTTGCGCGCTTGCCGGATTGCTTGCCGGGTTTGGCGCACGGCTTCATTTGTCACCGCGCAGCTGTTGACGATGACGACATCATCCTGATCCGCCAACTGTTCGGCAAGCGCATTGCTTTCCGCCAGATTGAGGCGGCAACCCATGCTAATCACTTCAATCTGGCTCACCCGAAATCGTCCCAGTCGACTTCGCCCATGAAGACATATGTCGCTCCGCCAGTCATCTCGATCAGTCCGCCTGGTTCCCAGCCTATGGTCAAACTGCCTCCAGCCTGATTCACGGTGACAGGTGATGCGACCTTTCCTTGCCGGATGGCGGCGACCGCCGTGGCACAAGCACCGGTGCCGCAAGCCCGTGTTTCACCAACGCCGCGTTCCCAGACGCGCAAGAGCAGAGCCCCGTCCCGGACCGTCGCCACGTTCACATTTACGCGTTCGGGAAAGGCGGCATCATGCTCGATTTGCGGCCCCAGATGCGCCAAATCGATGGCGTCTACATCATCAACAAAAAAGATAGCATGAGGGTTTCCCACATTTACCGCCATGGGGCCAGCCAGTTCATCCCACGCAAGTGGCATAGCGGCGCTGTCCATCGCAAAAGCCAATGGAATATCCTGCCAATCAAACCGGGGCGGTGGCATTTGCAGGGTGATGCTGTTTTCGCCATATGCACCATCAATCATCCCGCCGGCAGTTTCGATGGTTGCATTCTTTCCAAGAAGGGAAACCACACACCGGGTGGCGTTGCCGCATGATTCAACTTCGCTTCCGTCTTGATTAAAAATCCGCATCCGGACGGTCGCAATGTCGGAAGGTTCGAGAAGGATCAACTGGTCACAACCAATCCCGGTTTTGCGATCTGCCAACGCCTTAGCCCGCGCTGGCGTCATAACCACAGGGGATGGACGGGCATCAATGATAATAAAATCATTGCCCAATCCGTGCATTTTGTGAAATTCGCCACGCGCCATGCCGCGCGATTTAGGGTGCGTGCGCGCCCGAGTCCAGAATTCATCCTCTTTACCCGCAGTGTTAGGGTCAGGAAGCCTTGCGTTCTGGCTGGTATGAATGCGGCAAAGATGGTGTTTCGGGCGGTCGGCGGCGTGCAGGCAACAAGTCTTTTTGGCTTAAAAGGTTGCGTGCCTGGTCAATATTCAGAGGTTGGCCAAAATACCATCCTTGGCCCTTTGTGCATCCCAAGGCTTTTAGCTTCGTCAGTATTTCTTCGTTTTCAATGCCTTCGGCTGTAATGGGAACGTCCAAACTTGCTCCAAGGCCCGCTATTGCGCTCACGATCGCCGCGCTTTCCGCATTGTCAAACATGGAGGAAACAAAACTGCGATCTATCTTTATGCGGTCGAAGGGCAGGGCACGCAAATGTGCCAGAGAGCTATAGCCCGTGCCAAAATCATCCAAGGCGATACGGATGCCCTGATTTTTGAGGCTTCCGACTATTGATTGTGCAAGCCCGAGGTTTTTGAAAAGCGAGCTTTCGGTGATCTCCACTTCGAGGCGGCTGGCAGGGAATCCTGTTTCCACAAGCAGCTTGACGATTTTCTGGGCCAGCCAGGGATCCTTCAACTGCACCGGCGATATATTGACCGATATTGTAAGCTTCGGATCCCAAAGATTGGCCTCGACCATTGCTTTGCGGATGACGCTTAACGACAGATCCCCAATCATCCCTGTTTCTTCGGCAATGGGAATAAAATCATCGGGAGAAATAAGTCCGCGGACCGGAGACACCCAGCGTGCCAGCATTTCAAAACCGACCAGTTCGCCCGTCACCAGATCAATCTGTTGTTCGAAATAGGGGACGAATTCGTCATTCGGGATTGCAGCCCGGATATCGCCTTCTAACGAGTTGCGGGAACGCAGCTCTGTTTCCATGCCGTTTTCAAACCAGCTGTAACAGTTGCGGCCATTTTTCTTGGCCGCATAGAGCGCGATATCCGCCCGGCGGATCAGCATATCGATTGAATCGCAATCCTGTTCTGGGCGGCTGATTCCCACAGACGCCGTCACCGTCTGCTCTGAGTCGGAAATCGTGACGGGGCGGGCAAGCGCATCAACGAGATCTTCTGCGATGCGGTCTACGGATTCGGGATATTCGGGTTCAAAAACGACACAGATTCCGAATTCATCACCGCCAAGCCTTGCGATAACGCTACTTGGGGGGATGATATCGCGCATTCTGTCGGCAACTTCACGCAACAAAAAGTCGCCGGAATCATGACCGTACAAATCATTGATCTTTTTGAACCCGTCCAGATCGACCATCATGAACGCAATAGATTTGCCCCGACGAGAGGCGCGGGCACTTAATTCTGTTGTCTTTTCTTTAACGGCTCGGCGATTGAAAAGATTGGTCAGCGGATCAGTCATAGCCAGATGCTGCGCGCGGACTTCGGCTTTCCGATATACGTCAATTTCGTCGCTTAACACACTTGTGCGCCGCCAAATCAGTAAAATCAGGGCGATGTTCAAAAGTAAAGCGGTCACCATCACCTGATCGGCGCCGGGGCTGTTACCTATAAACGTCCGTACCGTTTGCGCGCCAACATGTCCGCCGATAGCCACAAACATAGTTATCGATGCGAACATCACGATGCCATAGACAATGCGGCTGCCTGTCTTGACATGAGTCAAGATTGCTGGCGTGCCGTTCGCAGAGTCCGCTGGCTGTAGTTCCATAGAATTCAATGTTCCAATCGACCACGTTATTTCACTGAAAAAGGTCAAGATTTGATTAAATTCCGTTCAGTATGAAGCTGAAAACAGGCCAGTGGGCGCAATAGATCAAAGAATCTTGCTTTTGGTATGCGATGCGACTAAGGGCGCATGACGCGGGTGAAAGCTTGCGTTTGAAATTATGGAAAATCAATCTTTTCCAGGCTGGTCGGCGATGTTTCGCTCACCGGCTTTTTGTTCGTTTATGCCCGGAAGCGGGCGTTTTGGTAAGGAAGACGCATGTTTGACAAGCTGAGCGACCGGTTAGGAGGGGTGTTTGACCGCCTGCGTGGTCGCGGTGCGTTGAACGAAGCCGATGTCCGTGAAGCTATGCGCGAAGTGCGCGTCGCTTTGCTCGAAGCCGACGTTGCCCTGCCAGTTGTCCGCGAATTTGTCGACAAGGTAACCGAAAAAGCCGTGGGCCAGTCGGTCCTGAAATCGGTCACTCCCGGACAGCAGGTCGTCAAGATCGTCAACGACGCCCTTGTCGAAATGCTGGGTGCGGAGCAGAGCGACCTGAATTTGGCGGTTGCGCCGCCGGCGATCATCATGATGGTCGGTCTGCAAGGCTCGGGTAAAACCACCACGACCGCGAAAATCGCGAAGATGCTGAAGGCGAAGCAGGGCAAAAAGGTCCTGATGGCGTCCCTCGACGTCAACCGCCCTGCCGCGCAGGAACAGCTTGCAACGCTGGGAACGCAGACCGACGTCGCGACCTTGCCCATCATGCAAGGGCAGCAGCCTGTCGACATCGCCAAGCGCGCGATGCAGGCCGCAAAGCTGCAGGGCTTTGATGTGCTGTTGCTCGATACGGCTGGACGCCTCAATGTCGACCAGCAGCTGATGGACGAAATGCAGGCGGTCGCAAAGGTTTCGACGCCGCAGGAAATACTGCTCGTGGTGGACTCGTTAACGGGTCAAGATGCTGTCAATGTCGCCAAGAATTTCGGCGAACGTGTCGATCTGACCGGTATCGTGCTGACCCGTATGGACGGCGATGCGCGCGGCGGTGCGGCGCTTTCGATGCGCGCGATTACCGGCAAGCCGATCAAATTCGCCGGTGTGGGCGAAAAGCTGGATGCGCTTGAGGCGTTTAATCCTGAACGTGTGGCCGGCCGCATCCTTGGCATGGGTGATGTGGTCGGGCTGGTCGAGCGTGCGGCGGAAATCGTCGACAAGGACGAAGCCGACAAGCTCGCCGCGAAGATGGCCAAGGGTCAGTTCGATATGGACGACCTGCGAACCCAGTTTCGCCAGATGACCAAGATGGGCGGTCTGGGCGCGCTGGCGGGGATGATGCCGGGCATGAAAAAAGCCAAGGCGGCCATGGACGCCAGCGGCATGAACGACAAATTGTTGATCCATATGGACGCGATCATCGGCTCCATGACGCCAAAAGAGCGGGCGAAGCCGGAATTGTTGAATGCCAAGCGGAAAATCCGCATTGCCAAGGGCTCCGGCATGACGGTGCAAGATGTGAACAAGCTGATCAAAATGCACCAGGAAATGGCGACTGCCATGAAGCGCATCCGCAAAATGGGTGGCCTCAAGGGCTTGGCCGCGATGTTTGGCGGCGGCAAAGGTGGCGCAGATCTGGGCGGTGCAATGGAGGGCATGCACGGCCTGCCTCCCGGCGCGATGCCGCCGGGAATGGGAGGGTTGCCCGGAATGGGTGGCGGTGCCGGCGGACTGCCGCCTGACCTCGCACGACTTTTGAATAAAAAGAAATAACGTTTTAATTTTATGTATTTTAATACCAGAAAGGTGAGTTAGTTTTATGGCATTATCCATGCGTTTGTCACGCGGCGGTTCCAAGAAGCGTCCTTATTACAAAATCGTCGTAGCCGACGCCCGCGCACCGCGTGATGGCAAGTTCATTGAACGTATCGGCAGCTACAACCCGCAACTGCCCAAGGATAGTGCCGAGCGCATGATCCTTGATACGGAACGCGCGAAGCATTGGCTCGCCGCTGGCGCGCAGCCTTCGGACCGCGTTGCCCGTTTCCTCGACCTCGCAGGTGTCAAGGAACGCAAAGTCAAGAGCAACCCTAATAAGGGTGAGCCAGGCCAGAAAGCCAAGGATCGCGCAGAAGACAAGGCAACCAAGCTGGCTGAAGCCGAAGAAGCCGCAGCTGCGGCGGCCGCTGCGCCTGCACCTGAGCCAGAGCCCGAAGTTGTTGAAGAAGTAGTCGCCGAAGAAGCTGCGCCTGAAGCGGCTGCAGAGGAAGCGCCTGTGGCAGAAGAAGCGGCCCCTGTTGAAGCAGCCGCTGAAGAAGCTCCTGCTGCAGAGGAAGCTGCACCTGAAGCGGTTGCTGAAGAAGCGCCCGCTGCCGAAGAAGCTGCGCCTGCCGCTGAAGAAGTTACCGAAGAAAAGGCCGAGGGCTAAGCCTTGGCCGATAACACCGTCACGCTGGCCGCCATTTCAGGCGCGCATGGCGTGACGGGTGAAGTCCGTCTCAAGCTGTTTGCAGAAAATCTGGACAGCTTGAAACGGTACAAAAGTTTCAATGACGGCTCGCTGACGGTCAAGTCGTTGCGGCCTACCAAAGACGGTGCAATAGCCCGCTTTGCCGAAATCAACGACCGAAATACCGCCGAGAAGCTGCGTAGCACAGTGCTAACCGTGCCGCGTGAGGCTTTGCCTGAACTTGCCGAGGGCGAGTATTATTACAGCGACCTGCTAGGTCTGCCCTGCGTGTCCACGGACGGTACCGACCTTGGCAAGTGCATCGCCGTCGAAAATTTCGGGGCAAGTGATGTGCTTGAAATTCAACACCCCGACGGTAAGAAGTTCATGGTTCCAATGACCAAAGACGCCGTGCCTGAATGGGGTAGCCGAATTGTCATCGAATCAGCTTTCGTTATTTAGTGCACCACCAACCTGATTGTGGTCACATACCATTGATTTTTCCGACATTGTGAACTTCGGACTTTTGGCCTTAGGCAGCCGGTTGCGCCGCACTAAAGCGCGTGCGCGAAGAACAATTTTGTCCAAATCGGCGCTGAGTTGATTGTGGCCATCATTCCAGGCCCTGATCCAATGCTCTTCCATCATGTCCATTCTCCGATAACACTGGCTTATTCAAATACGCATTGGATATCAGCTTATCCAACAAAACTATTGCGCCAAACCATAAGCGCAGCTTATAGATTGACGATGTCAAGGCTGCCTCCCCTTTCAGCGGTTCGTGCGTTCGAAGCAGCCGCTCGTCTGCAGAATTTTACCCGTGCCGCCGACGAACTCGGCATGTCGCAGGCAGCGATAAGCTACCAGATCCGCCAATTGGAAGATCGCGTCGGCCAAAGGCTTTTTGTTCGCGAACGGGGGCGAGTTCGGTTATCCGATCTTGGGCAGCGCTTGCTTCCACCCATTAGCGATGCTTTCGCTTCAATGGAGGTTGCTTTTTCCGCAATTGAAACTGATGCATCAGATGTTTTGAGTATCAACGCGGCCACGTCATTTGGTGGCACTTGGCTCAGTTCACGGATCGGTCGATTCCAGATGCGTTACCCTGACATTGCGGTCAGAATTGCCATAACGAATGACGTGGTCGATTTTGACAAGTCAAATGTTGACGTAGCCCTCCGCGTCGGAACTGGAAATTGGTCGGGACTTCGCAGTGAATTTCTGTTCCGAAGTCACGTTACACCGGTCTGCGCCCCAGCATTTATGGAGACACATAAAATCACCGAGCCATTAGACCTTCTTGGCGTCGAACGACTTGCCCCGAATGATAATTGGTGGGCAGGCTGGTTCGCGGCTGCTGGAATAGATGCGCCACCCGCGCCTCGGCAAGGTATCGAACTCGATAGTCAGTTGCAGGAGGCGAACGCCGTGTTGAGCGGATATGGCATAGCATTACTGACACCTTTTTTCTGGCGGACAGAGCTGGCAAGCGGGCAGCTGGTTCAACCTTTTGATACGCTCTACAAAGTGGGGCTAGCCACATGGCTTGTAACCCGAGACGGACGACAAGGCGTTCGCAAAATCGAACGCTTTCGGGAATGGATATATGAGGAACTGGAGGCCGACCGGCACTTTCTTCCGGTCGAACTATGGGAACCGCTGCCATGACCTTCCAAACGCAAATCCTCACCCTCTACCCGGATATGTTCCCCGGTCCGCTTGGCATTTCGCTGGCGGGACGAGCCATGGAGGAGGGAAAGTGGGCTTGCTTGCCCATTCACATACGCGACTTCGCGACCGACAAGCACCGTACAGTGGACGACACCCCTGCTGGCGGTGGGGCAGGGATGGTTTTGCGGGCGGATATTCTCTCGGCGGCGGTTGAGCATGCCAAAGCAGCACAACCCACCGCTCCCATCCTTGCCATGACCCCGCGCGGCGCACCCATCACCCAGGCCCGCATCCGCGAACTCGCCGTTGGCCCCGGGGTCACCATAATCTGCGGGCGTTTCGAGGGCTTTGACGAACGCCTTTTTGATGCCCACCTTGAAATCGAACAGGTCAGCATGGGCGATATCGTCCTGTCCGGCGGAGAAATTGGCGCTTTGATGCTGTTAGACGCTTGCATTCGGCTGCTTCCCGGCGTAATGGGCGCCACTTCCAGCGGTGACGAGGAGTCCTTTGAACAAGGATTGCTTGAATATCCGCATTATACCCGACCCAATGATTGGGAAGGGCGGATGATCCCTGAAGTGTTGCGATCGGGGGATCATGCGAAAATCGCTGCCTGGCGGAAACAAAGGGCGGAGGATGACACCCGGTTACGCAGACCGGACCTTTGGGGGCGTTACAAGGACGCCCGGGTTCGGCCTGCCTCTGACGTGCAACAGAAGAATAAGGATTAAATGGGGCATGAACCTCATCCAGACACTCGAAGCCGAAGCCATTGCGGCACTGGCAGAAAACAAGACAATCCCGGCCTTCCGCGCCGGTGACACCGTTAAGGTGGGCGTGAAGGTTATCGAAGGTGACCGCACGCGTATCCAGAATTACGAAGGCGTGTGCATCGCGCGTTCGAACAAGGGAATGGGCTCCAACTTCACCGTGCGCAAAATGTCGTTCGGCGAAGGCGTTGAACGCGTGTTCCCTTTGTATAGCCCGAATATCGACAGCATCGAAGTCGTTCGTCGCGGTGTCGTGCGTCGTGCGAAACTCTATTATCTGCGTGGTTTGACCGGTAAGAAGGCGCGTATCGCCGAACGTCGCGACCCCAGAACCACAAACAAGGGCCCAATTATGACCACCGAGGCTGCTGAATAAGCAGGAGCTCGCTGACGTTCTTAATCCGAACATGAAAGGCCGGGCTCCCACAAAGAGCCCGGCCTTTTTCTTTGTCGCTAAAGCGGCATCCACACCCGTCACCCTGAACTTGTTTCAGGGTCTTAATTAAGATGCTGAAACAAGTTCAGCATGACGCAATTGAGGGAAGCATTTATGGGTTATCGTATCGTAGTTGCGGGCGCGACGGGAAATGTTGGCCGTGAAGTCGTCAACATCCTTGCCGAGCGCGAATTCCCCGCGGACGAAGTAGCCGTACTGGCATCGTCACGCAGCCAAGGTATCGAAATCGAATATGGCGACACCGGCAAAATGCTGAAGGTCCAGAATATCGAGAATTTCGACTGGGCCGGATGGGACATGGCGATTTTCGCGATTGGCTCTGACGCAACCAAGAAATTCGCGCCCATTGCGGCTGCGGCTGGGTGCGTTGTCATCGACAACAGCTCGCTTCACCGGATGGACCCGGACATTCCCTTGATCGTTCCGGAAGTGAATCCGGATGCGATTGACGGTTACAAGCGCAAGAATATCATCGCCAACCCCAATTGCTCGACCGCGCAGCTTGTGGTCGCGCTGAAGCCTTTGCACGATTATGCGAACATCACTCGCGTGGTGGTATCAACCTATCAGTCGGTGTCCGGTGCAGGCAAGGAAGGCATGGACGAACTGTTTGAACAGAGCCGCAATATCTTTGTCGGCGACAGCGCCGAGCCGAAGAAATTCACCAAGCAGATCGCGTTCAACGTCATTCCGCACATCGATAGCTTTCTGGAAGACGGCTATACCAAGGAAGAATGGAAGATGATGGTCGAGGTCAAGAAGATCCTCGATCCGAAGATCAAGCTGACTGCCACCTGCGTCCGTGTGCCTGTCTTTGTTGGCCATAGCGAAGCTGTGAACATCGAATATGATCGTGAAATGTCGGCGGCCAAGGCAAAGTCGATCCTGCGGGAAGCACCCGGCATCATGCTGGTTGATAAGCAAGAAGACGGCGGCTATGCGACGCCGATAGAGGCGGCTGGCGACGATGCAACCTATATCAGCCGCGTTCGTGAAGACCCCACCGTCGATAACGGACTTGCCTTCTGGTGCGTGTCCGATAACCTTCGCAAGGGGGCGGCATTGAATGCCGTGCAGATCGCTGAACTGTTGGGACGGCGGCATTTGAAGAAGGGGTAAACAGGTGCAATGACCCAAACGGCAGATATCTTTTGGTCCTTTCGCAGCCCGTATAGCTATCTCGCGACGCGGCGTTATCGTGTCTTGACCGAGGAATATGACCTGAACGTCAACCTGCGTCCTGTCTATCCGCTGGCAATACGCGAGCCGTCCTTTTTTGAGCGCAGCCATCCCAACTGGTTGCGCTACACGTTCACCGATATGTTCCGCGTCGCGCAGTTTCACGACATTCCTTTTGGCCCACCGCGCCCCGATCCCATCGTCCAGAATGTCATCACGCGCGAAATCTCCGCCGAGCAGCCTTATATTTTCCGTCTTACGCGGCTGGGTCAAGCGGCGGCGCGGCGCGGGCAAAGTCTCGCCTTTTGCGACGAGGTCTCGCAGTTGATCTGGGGCGGCGCAGAGAACTGGCACGAAGGAGACCATCTTGCGGGTGCCGCAACGCGCGCCGGACTGGATCTTGCGGAACTGGATGCGGAGGCCGCAAGCGATGCCGAAGCGCTAGACGCAGAAATTGCCGCCAACCAAAGCGCGCTCGAAGCCGCGGGTCATTGGGGTGTTCCGACATTGGTGTTCGATGGCGAGCCCTTTTTCGGTCAGGACCGTATCGAAATGGCGGTCTGGCGAATGGAGCAAAAGGGTTTGACCAAGCGGTCATGACAACCACTCATTTTTTCAAGACAACCGAAGAGGTACAAATCGCCTGGAAGGAAATCGGCACGGGTCGTCCGATCATCCTGATCCACGGGTATTTTTCCGAAGCAGAAACAAACTGGATCAAATATGGGCATGCGGCAAAGCTTGCTGGCGCTGGATACCGCGTCATCATGCCCGACCTGCGCGCCCATGGGCACAGCGGAAAGCCGCACGCTGCGGCTCTTTACCCCAGGGACATTTTGGCTGATGACCAATTTGCCCTGCTCGAGCATCTGGGTATCACGGATTACGATTTGGGCGGCTATTCGCTTGGCGGACGGACGGTCGCGCGGATGCTGGCGCGCGGTGCGAAGCCGGGGCGGGCGATTATTTCGGGCATGGGGCTTGAAGGACTGACAAAAACTGGCAATCGTAGTGGCCATTTCAAGCATGTTCTGGACAATCTGGGCCAGCATGAACGTGGCTCTGCGGCTTATATGGCCGAAGCCTTTTTGAAGACTACGGGCGGTGATCCATTGGCGTTGCGCCATATATTGGATACATTTGTCGACACCGACGAAGCGCTATTGCGGGTATTTGACTTGCCAGTGGCCGTCATTTGCGGAGTTGAGGACCAGGAAAATGGTTCCGCCGCCGACCTCGCGAAACTTCTCCCGCACGGAAAGCTGTTCGAGATACCTGGCAATCATATGAGCGCGGTCGTTAAACCCGAGCTCGGGGACGCGATCTTGGCTGCCTTGACGCGGGCCGCATGGTGAACCTAACTCCATTTGACATTCAGCCGGCACTTGTCGGTGAAAAAGTCGAATTGCGTCCGCTTGCCCATGCGGATTTTGAGGCGTTGTACGCGGTGGCGTCAGATCCCGACATCTGGGCCATGCACCCATATCCCGATCGATATAAGCGCGAAATCTTTGAAGGATTTTTCGAAGAAGCGATGGCATCGAAAGGGGCTTTTGCCATTTTCGACCGCGCAACCAATGTCGTCATCGGTAGCAGCCGCTTTGCCAATTATGATGCGCAAGCAGAGGAAATCGAAATAGGCTGGACGTTCTTTGCCTGCTCCCACTGGCGCGGCGGATTTAATCGTGAAACCAAAGCCCTGATGCTCAGGCATATTTTTTCGCATGTGAAAACAGTGGTGTTCCAAATCGGCGCGCATAATCTGCGTTCGCGCACTGCCGTGGAACGACTTGGCGGAAGGTTTGTGCGTGGCTATGCGCGCGTTTATCAGGGGCACAGCCAAGACTATGTAATGTTTCATCTGACGGCAGAAGATGCACGGGCAGGGGCTTTGGCATTGGAGGATATATGATGCGGGAAAGCAAACTGGAACGGCGTTTCTGGCGTTTCTGGCTGGGTGGATTGCTGATTCTGGCGGTGATGATCGCCATGAATCCCTGGTTTACCAATGCGGTTTCTCCCTGGGGCATCAGGGATCATCAATCTGCCGGCAATGCGCTTCGTGTCGATGCCATACAAGCCGCATGGCAAGCGGCAGGTGTTTTGAATTTGGCCCGCTTCGGCATCGCGCTCGACCTTGTCTATATCGGAATCTATTCTTTTGGCGCTTATTGCGGGGGACGGTTATTTGCCCAGTCCAATTGGCGTCCGCTTCGGCGACTTGGTTGGGTTATCGTTACCGCAGCGGTTTTGGTCGGGATCGCCGATTATGTCGAAACAATATGCCAATTTGTGCAAGCTATATCCTACAAAGGCGACGATATGCTCGCGGCTATGGCTGCTACAGCACAGCCGATAAAGTCGACTGCCTTTCTCGTGACTTTCTTTGGTCTGCTAGTCGCGTTATTCCTTCGACGAAGGACAATGCGCGCTGCTTGACGGAAGGGTAATAAAGTTCCAACATTCCGTCATATTGTTTGCTGGGAACTCCGTATGAAAAACCTCGTTTCACTTGCTGCGCTTGCGGCAGCCATGTTTTCAATTCCAACTGTCGCGTTCGCTGACGATGCTGTAACTGGGAGGGCCGTGCCAACTTTGGCTGAAGCCGAGGCCTTTCTGGCAGGCGCCGAAAAAGACCTGTTTGAGTTTTCGGTCGAAGGTAGCCGCGTTGCCTGGATCAATAGCACCTATATTACCGATGATACTGACGCGTTGGCTGCGAAATATGGAGAAATCGGAACCGAGAAATCGGTGAAATATGCACTTGAGGCCGCCAAATATGAGAATGTCGCCGGATTGTCGGCAATAGCCAAGCGTAAACTGGATATCCTTCGCGGTGGCTTGGTTCTGCCTGCGCCGACGATGCCGGGCGCAGCAAAAGAGCTCTCCGAAATCGCAACAAAGCTCAATTCCGCTTATGGAAAAGGCAAAGGAACTTTGAAAGGCCAACCGATCAACGGATCGGATATCGAGGCCGAAATGGGTACCAACCGCAATCCCGAAGAATTGAAAGAAATGTGGGTCAGTTGGCACGACAATGTCGGCGCACCGATGAAGGATGACTATGCCCGCATGGCCGAGATTGCCAACAAGGGAGCAAATGAGCTGGGTTTTGCTGATCTCGGTGCGATGTGGCGCTCTGGCTATGATATGCCCGCTGATGATTTTGCCAAGCTGACAGACAAGCTGTGGTTAGAAGTGAAGCCGCTTTACGACGAACTTCACACATATGTCAGGACGCAGTTAAACAAGAAATATGGCGAATCTGTGCAAAGCAAAACCGGGCCAATCCGGGCTGATTTGCTCGGCAATATGTGGGCGCAAGAATGGGGTGACATTTATGATATTGTCGCTCCAGCCGGGTCGGGTGATATCGGTTATGATATCGGCGATCTGCTCAAGGCCAAGAAAATCGATGAAGTTGGCATGGTCAAGATTGGCGAAGGTTTTTTCTCGTCGCTCGGTTTTGCGCCGCTGCCGGAAAGCTTCTATGCGCGGTCACAATTCCTGAAACCCGCTGACCGCGAAGTGGTCTGCCACGCATCGGCTTGGGATATCGATAATGTCGATGATCTGCGGATCAAAATGTGCATTAAAATCAATACGAATGACTTTGTGACCGTCCACCATGAACTAGGTCATAATTATTATCAGCGTGCTTATAACAAACAGAGCTATTTGCATCTGAACGGTGCCAATGACGGTTTCCATGAAGCCATAGGCGATGCGATCGCGCTTTCGATTACGCCCGATTACCTCGTCCAGATTGGCTTGCTGGATGCTGCAAAGGTCCCAGACGCAGATAAGGATAACGGATTGTTCTTGCGTCAGGCAATGGACAAGGTTGCGTTCCTGCCGTTCAGTGTAATCGTCGATAAATGGCGTTGGGGTGTGTTTGCAGGGGACATAAAACCTGTAGATTACAACACAGCCTGGACAAAATTGCGTACTCAATATCAAGGTATAATGCCACCTGTTGAACGCCCCTCAAATGGCTTTGATGCAGGGGCAAAATATCATGTTCCTGGAAACACACCTTACACCCGCTATTTTCTAGCGCGGATTTTGCAATTTCAATTCTACAAAGCCGCGTGTGATACGGCAGGGTGGAAAGGCCCGCTGCATCGCTGCTCATTTTATGGCAACAAAGAAGTTGGGGCCCGGTTGAATGCGATGCTCGAATTGGGAGCGTCTAAACCTTGGCCAGATGCTTTGGAAGCATTCACGGGCAGTCGCGAAATGTCGGGTAAAGCAATGATTGAATATTTTGCACCGCTGATGAAATGGCTGAAGGCCCAAAATAAGGGCGCGAAAAAGGGGTGGTGACGGCCACCCCAGCACTGCCTTGGAAATTAGCGGAATGGCGGTTCGTTAAAGGCGCGAAGCTTCCGGCTGTGCAGGCTGTTCCCCGCATCGCGCAAAAGCTCGCACGTTTGGATACCAATCTGTAAATGCGCGGCTATCGCTTCTTCGTAAAAGCGATTGGCTTGGCCGGGTAGTTTGATTTCACCATGCAAAGGTTTGTCCGATACGCATAGCAATGTGCCATAAGGAACGCGGAACCGGTAACCCTGCGCTGCTATTGTTGCCGATTCCATATCAATGGCGATTGCACGACTTTGCGAAAAACGCAGTGCCGAAGCTGAATAGCGCAATTCCCAGTTGCGGTCATCGGTGGTCACAACCGTACCTGTACGCATCCGCCGCTTCAGGTTCGCGCCGCTTGTGCCCGAAACACGTTCCGCCGCGGCCGCAAGTGCCTGCTGCACCTCGGCAATTGGCGGAATCGGAATTTCGGGCGGAAGGACTTCGTCAAGAATATGGTCATCACGCAAATATGCGTGCGCCAGAACATAATCCCCGATCCGCTGCGTCTCGCGCAAGCCGCCACAATGGCCGATCATCAGCCATGCCTCAGGCCTCATAACAGCCAAATGGTCGCAAATGGTCTTGGCGTTTGACGGCCCAACACCGATGTTCACCAAAGTAACGCCAGTCCGGTCTGGAGCCATCAAATGATAGGCGGGCATCTGGTGGCGTCGCCATGTGCTGTCGGCGACCAATTGCGCGGCGTTGTCGGTTGGCTGATCGACAAACAATCCACCTGCACCTGACAAAGCCGTATAACGACCGTTGCCAACTTGCGTGCAGGCCCAGCTTACAAATTCATCAACGTAACGATGATAGTTTGTAAACAGGATGTAATTTTGGACATGCTCGGCAGGGGCGCCGGTATAATGGCGCAGCCGTGCCAGCGAGAAATCAGTCCGGAGCGCATCGAATAACGCAAGCGGCGAATTGTCATTGCCCTTTATCCGAAGCAAACCGTCAGCAATTTCATCACCAATATCCGCAAGCTCGGTTGTCGGAAAATGTCGCGCCAACTCGCTGGGGCTGGTGGATCCCAATTCAAGGTCGGCCGAACCATCTAGAACATAAGGGAACGGAATTTCCTGACCGCTACGGCCAACAGAAATTTCCACTTCATATTGCTCTGTTAGCAGGTCGAGCTGTTCACCTACATAGTCGGCAAACATTTCAGGCTTAGTAAAGCTGGTCCGATAGGTTCCAACTTTCTCCAATTTGCCAAAAGCAAGGTTCGAGACCGTTTCCCGTTCTTTGCCGCCATATTTGATAATCAATTCCGGATAGCAGAAATCGCGCGCGCGACGTTCATTCTCGGTCGGAGCGGTTCCATCCTTAAGATAACGCGAAAGAGCCGTTTGAAGGCGTTTTACCGAAGCTTCATATTCGGAAACAAGTTGACTTATAATGTCAGTAGATTCTGTGCTGGGCATATGTATCTGTCGACGATCTTTGGCAATTTCGCAACAAAAAAGGGAGGGTTACCCCTCCCTAGATCGCTTAAGCCCGAAGGCTTTTAGAATTGCTCTATATGCCGGAAATCACAGTTGACCGAGCATATGATCGGCGGAACTCACGTTGAAATCGCCGGGCGCTTCGACATTTACCTGTTCAACCACACCGTCATTGACGACCAGTGAGAAACGCTGGCCGCGCTTGCCCATTCCAAAAGCCGTGCCGTCCATTTCAAGGCCCAAGGCCGCTGCAAAATCTCCGTTTCCATCGGCCAACATGGTGATCGCATCGGAGCCCCCGGCCTTGTTCCATGCGCCCAACACAAACGCATCATTCACCGCGGTGCACGCAATTTCATCGATTCCCTTAGCCGCAAGCTCCTCCGCCTTTTCAACGAAGCCGGGCAAGTGCCGTGCCGAACAGGTTGGCGTGAATGCGCCAGGGACCGAGAATAATGCAACCCGCCGCCCAGCAAAAAAATTGGCAGACTGAACTGGCTGTGGACCTTCTGCAGTAGCCTTGACCAGCTTTACGTCAGGAATTTTGTCTCCAACTGATATGCTCATAACTCTATCCTTTCAAAAGGGGGGTGTTTGTAATCGTAATCCGGGACGACTGGCACCGAGTCAAGTCGGGTCTTTGGTGTAGTGCCCTTCAGTTCCGGCAAATTAAACGCAAGTCCAGTATCTGCAAAACATAAGATGCGGCAGTTTCAATCATATGTAAGATTAATTCGCCTTAACCACACCCGTTGAAAAATCAGTAATCAGAATTGTCAATTATTCCCAAGTGAAACAAGCAAGGGGTAGGGCAGATGTTGAAATCGAAAAAAAGTGCAATCATGATCGCAGTTGGTATCGCATTATGTTCCCAGCCTGCTCAAGCGTGCTGGACAAATGCGGCTCAGGATGCCGCAAAAATCAAACATTTGAATACGATGTTGATGGTCACGGCACTGCGTTGCCGGAATACACCTGATAACTTTCTGCCGCATTATAACCGCTTCGTCGTCAAACATAACAGCCTGATCGGATCGCAAAATACAGCCTTGAAGGGGCATTTGGCGCAGACTTATGGGGCAAGAGGGGCAGAAGGCGCACTCGACAGGATGTCGATTGGTTACGCCAACAGCTATGGCAACGGTCATAAAAGCATGGATTGCAAACAGTTGAAGGATTTGGCTACGAAATTGTCGTCCGAGCCACATGGCGTTGTGACCATGGCTGCTGCGGCCGATAGTTTTGTGGTCGGTCAATCTTGGGCGGGACCTGCATGTCCAACACGCATCGCCAAGCGACCATGATTGCAGATGTATTCATATAAAGTAATCTTTATATTTGATTTCGCAGACGGCCGAGGCTAAGGGCAGGACAATTCTAAACCCTCCCGGAGTACAAGCCTGTGGCTTTCAACGATTATGTCATTGCCAATATTGGTGAGGCCGATTTTGGCCGTAAAGAAATCAACATTGCCGAAACCGAAATGCCCGGCCTGATGGCCCTGCGCGAGGAATTCGGCGCAACTCAGCCTTTGAAGGGGGCACGGATCGTCGGTTCTCTGCACATGACCATTCAAACGGCGGTGTTGATCGAAACACTGGTGGCTTTGGGTGCGGATGTCCGTTGGGCAACATGCAATATCTTTTCTACGCAGGATCATGCTGCTGCCGCTATTGCCGCGCGTGAGATCCCCGTTTTCGCGATCAAAGGTGAGAGCCTTTCCGATTACTGGGACTATGTCGGCCGCATTTTCGATTGGGGCGATGACACCACTGCTAACATTATTCTGGATGATGGCGGTGATGCCACCATGTTTGCACTTTGGGGTGCAAGGTTGGAGCGCGGCGAAAGCTTTAGCGAGCCAGAAAATGAGGAAGAAGTCGAATTCCAGCGGGCGCTTAAGGCATTTGTTGCAGCAAAGCCTGGCTATCTGACCGAAACTGTCCGCAATCTGAAGGGCGTTTCAGAAGAAACCACTACGGGTGTTCATCGGCTTTATGAAATAGCCAAAAAAGGTGAACTGCCTTTCCCTGCGATCAACGTCAACGACAGCGTGACCAAGTCGAAGTTTGATAATTTATATGGTTGCAAGGAATCGCTGGTCGACGCCATCCGCCGTGCTACCGATGTCATGTTGGCCGGTAAGGTCGCCTGTGTCGCCGGTTTTGGTGACGTGGGTAAAGGCTCTGCCCAATCGCTGCGTAATGGTGGTGCGCGCGTGATGGTAACAGAAGTCGATCCGATTTGCGCGTTACAGGCGGCAATGGAAGGATTTGAAGTTGTCACCATGGAAGAGGCGGTGACCCGGGCGGATATTTTCTGTACGGCGACTGGCAATGCGGACGTCATCACCGCGGAGCATATGATGAACATGAAGCCAATGAGCATTGTGTGCAACATTGGCCATTTCGACAGTGAAATCCAGATTTCGGCCTTGTCCAATTACAACTGGACCGAAGTCAAGCCGGGCACTGACCTCGTCGAATTCCCCGATGGAAAGCAAATAATTGTGTTGGCCAAGGGACGGCTGGTGAACCTTGGCTGTGCAACGGGGCACCCCAGTTTTGTGATGTCGTCAAGCTTTACCAATCAGGTACTGGCGCAGATTGAACTGTGGACGAACGGTGCCAATTATAAAAACGAAGTCTATGTGCTTCCAAAGCATCTGGATGAAAAGGTGGCTATGCTCCATCTCGAAAAGCTGGGCGTCAAGCTCTCCAAGCTTACGCAAAAGCAGGCCAACTATATAGGTGTGTCGACCGAAGGGCCGTTTAAGCCGGACCACTATCGTTATTGATTACACGCAGACTTTTGACTTCAAAAAGACCCGCTGCGGATACGTAGCGGGTTTTTTGTTGCGCCGCGCACCCTTTCAGGCATTAGCAAATAAATGAAAACGCGAAGGATGATGCACAAATGACGGGCGAGGGCCTGCCAATTGCACTGATAGGCATATTGATGGCACTATGGCTCGTTGGAGCAACAGTGGCCATTTGGATTGGCTTGTCGTTGCGACGGCAGTCACAAAAAATGCTGCGCCAGACATCGCGTTTGGCTCGATTGCTGGAAACCGCGCCTGCATTTCCTGTTGTTGTGAAAGGGGATGGAAGGATCGAGGCTGCGGATCGGTTTTCAAGGTTGATGGGTTTGCCGACCGCTGCGCTGACTTTGACCGACCTTGGCGGACACCCCGATGGTGGACTGAGTAGCACTGACCTTGCCCGGCTCGAAGAAAAAGTGCGTGAAACTCAGCGTACCGGAAAAGACTTTACCTTGCCTCTTCCTATCTTGGGTTCTCCCCGGAGGCTGCTGGTCGTTGGCGGAATTGCCGACACGGTGATTTACCCAAATGGCGCGGCTTTGCTCTGGTTTTTCGATTCAACAGAAAGCCTGCGCGAACTTGAAACCCGAACCGAAGAGGCCGAAAAGGCAAAAGCAGCCTTTACGGCTTTGGCCGGCCTAATCGAGTCCGCACCTTTGCCTATGTGGCATCGCAGCCCTGACATGTCGCTCAACTTCGTAAACGTGGCATATGTCGAAGCTGTTGGAGCTTCTGACGGGTTGCAAGTGGTTCAGGACGGAATTGAGTTGCTGGAAACCGAGAGCGGAAAAAGTGCAGCTGCTTTTGCCAAAGAGGCAATGGAAAAAGGTGAGAAAATTGAACGCATTGTCTCGGCCACATTGGGGGAGGAACGGCGGCAATTGCGGGTTTTTGACGTACCACTGGGCGAGGCTGGTCAAGCAGGGGTTGCTGGACTGGCCATTGATATTCAGGATTTAACGACCGCCCGCCAAGAATTCCGGCAATTGTCTGACGCACAGCGTCATTTATTGAACATGATGTCGGCCGGCGTTGTCCAATTCGGTTCGGATTACACACTTAGTTTTGCCAATTTACCTTTTCAGCGATTGTTTGCGTTTCGCGACCAATGGCTAACCGAGAAACCGGAGTTTGCGCGCGTCCTCGACCGTATGCGTGAAAATGGAAAGTTGCCGGAAGTTCGAGACTTTCCGGCATGGCGTGCTGAAAGAGAAACCTGGTTTCGCAATCCGGAGCCGAGTGAAGAGAATTGGCTGTTGCCCGATGGAACCCATTTGCGGGTGCTGGCCCAACCTGTCCCTGACGGCGGCCTTCTCTTGATCTTTGAAGATCGAACGGAACAAGCTCAATTGGCCAGTGCACGCGATATCTTGTTGCGGGTGAGAACGGCAACATTTGATAACTTATTTGAAGCAATTGCGGTATTCGCAGCGGATGGACGGATTAGTATTTGGAACAGGCTGTTTGCAGAAACCTGGGGCTTGCCAGATGATCTTTTGATCAAACATCCACGGTTGGATGAAATACTTCCGCTTATGGCAAAGCACCTTAAAAAGCCTTCCCAAATATCGATCATCGGCGAACTGGTTCGGATGACCACTGCCAATCGCGAGCAACGCCGGAGCAAAGCCGCTTTTGCCGACGACAGGATATTTCAGATCGCGACAATTCCGCTGCCGGACGGCAATGCCTTGTTCACGATGTTGGATATGTCGGATAGCCTAAAGATCGAACAAGCGTTGCGGGATCGCAATGCAGCGTTGCAAGAGGCGGATGGCATAAAGGCCAAATTTCTTGCAAATATGAGTTATGAATTCCGAACGCCCCTGACGTCGATTAGTGGTTTTGCAGACTTGTTGAAAGCAGGCGTAGCCGGACCATTGAATGATCAAGCTTCCGAATATGTTGAGGCAATTCTGTCGTCAGCGGAACGGTTGTCGGAACAAATAAATACCGTACTGGATTATAGCCAGAGTGAAGCCGGTGCGATGCCGATTGCCCGTGAGAATGTGGATGTAAAAAAATTGTTTGTTGATGTTGCTGATGCAAAGGCGGCCTTTGCAAAAGAGCGCGGAGTTGCTCTCCATTTGCGGCTGGATGAAGCCAGTGGCTCATTTTTTCTGGATCCTAAACGCATTGGGCAGGCGGTCAGCCAAATACTTGATAATGCTATCCGCTATCACAAGCCGAATGGCGAAGTTCTGTTATTTGTCAGAAACAGCCCCGATCTGCTTGAGATTATTGTTTCGGACAACGGCCCGGGAATGAGCGCCGAAGACCAGCAGATGTTTTCAGGTGACGGCCGAAAATCTTCGCAATCCGCTGATGAATCCATTCTGCAAGGTCTCGGACTGCCACTTGCAAAGCAATTGATCGAAACACATCAAGGAACGTTCAATATGGAATCCCGGCCCGGCGAGGGACTGACCATCATAATGACTTTGCCCGGTCGATGAATTTCAGATCGGAAGAAGAATTGCGCAGCTTTGGCAAACAGTTGGCCAAGCAACTGCGCGGCGGGGATTGGGTGTCGATCAATGGACCATTGGGGGCTGGTAAAACGGTTCTGTGTTCCGGTATTCTCCAAGGATTGGGATTTTGCGGTGAAGTTGCTAGTCCATCTTATGCAATCGTGCATTTATATGAACCGCCCGAACTATCCATTGCTGTCGCGCACGCGGATTTGTATCGTCTCGATAATGTTTCCGAACTTGAAGAACTCGGCCTTGCCGAAGAACGTGCTGGCCGGATTACGCTGGTTGAATGGGCCGAACGTGCCGGTTCTGATTATGCAATCCCGTCCCTTTGCATATCGATAGAACCACAAGCGGACGGATCCCGTAACGTGCAAATGAAAATGGAAGAGAATGAAGCTGCAAACCGAACATAACTTACCATCTGGCTTGGATGAATTCTTGCAACAATCTGGCTGGGTTCGATCTACTGTTCAACCATTGCCGGGTGATGCCTCGTTCCGGCGATATTTCAGGGTTTCTGACTCCGAAAAAGGCAATGCAATGGTGATGGACGCCCCGCCACCGCACGAGAATCCTCGACCATTTATCGATGTGGCGGAATATTTGACGAGGCACGGGTTTCGCGCGCCAAAAATCTTCTCCAGAAATTTGGATCGTGGATTGATATTGATTGAAGATTTCGGGGACCAGAGGATGCGCGAGCATCTCGATGAACAACCAGAAGATGAAGTACGTATCTATAAGCAGGCCATCGATACGCTCATCAATTTATCCAAAACCGAATGTGCTGATTTGCCGCCTTATGACGAAGCTGCGTATTTGCGCGAAGTTCGCTTGTTGACCGAATGGTATTTGCCGGCGATGCAACTAGACTTTGACCAGTCGGAATTTGACAGGATCTGGAAAGATGCCTTGAAGCCCATTGCGCGGACACAGGCTGTTACTGTACTGCGCGATTATCATGCGGAAAATATCATGCTTCTGGATGACGGCGCGCAAGGATTGATCGATTTTCAGGACGCACTCATCGGACATTCCGCATATGATTTGGTGTCATTGCTTCAAGATGCACGACGCCATGTATCGCGGCAACTTGAGTCAGAAATGCTTGATTATTATATCAAGTCGAACGAGGCGAATGAAGATTTCCGGCATCATTATGCCCTGATCGGCGCACAGCGAAACACCAAGATTATCGGAATATTTACTCGGCTCTGGAAACGCGACGGAAAGCTGCGCTATCTCGACTTTCTGCCACGAATGTGGACTTTACTGGAACGCGATTTGGACCATCCGCAATTGGGACCTCTCAAACACTGGTTTGACGCACATATTCCCTCGGAAATCCGTAAAATCGCGCCAAACGTAATGGCGTCCGAATGACCCGGAAAGTAAATACGGCCATGATCATGGCCGCGGGAAAGGGGACCCGGATGATGCCGTTGACAGCGGATCGCCCCAAGCCTTTGGTAGAAGTGGCAGGCACAACTCTGCTGGATCATGTGCTGGGGCATCTCCGCGATGCGGGTGTCGGTAAGGTAGTCATTAACGCCCATTATCGTGCTTCTCAGGTCGAAGAGCATATGGCCAAATATGCCACCGATTTTCAGGTGGACGTATCGGACGAACGCGATCTTTTGCTGGATACAGGGGGTGGATTGATTCAGGCCCTGCCGCTGATCCCCGACGATCCCTTTATCTGCGTCAATGCCGACAATTGGTGGACCAATGATGGCGAAAACACCTTCATCCGGCTAATGTCGGTGTGGGATGACGAAGCCATGGACGTCCTCATGCTGCTTATTCCGTTTAGCGAGGCAAACAATACACAGGGGCGGGGCGACTTTGATTTGGATGCCGATGGCCGATTGTCCCGCCGCAAACCCGATCAACAGGCGGCCTTTGTGTGGACGGGAATCCAAATGCTGTCCAAACGCCTTATCAACGATCCGCCATCCGACGTATTTTCCACAAATGTCTTTTGGGATCGCGCGATATCCAACGGGCGTTGTTACGGGCTAGTGCATCAGGGAATGTGGTTCGATGTTGGATATCCAGACGCGATCACAGCAACGGAGGCGAAATTGAAGAGTCATGCACCGCGCTGAACCCGCCCATCGATCTACACATGTATATTCGGTTCCTTTGGGCGTTGATTTTTGCGATGCAACGGTAAACTATGTAATCGCACAATGCCAAGACGACCCGCTGGCGATCACCCGAACGACCCTGTTATTGCCGAATAACCGAGCGATAAAGGCCATGACTGAAGCTTTCGTTCGAAAGGTTTCACCGGGACTTTTGTTACCTAAAATGGTTGCGATCGGCGATCTTGCGCTGGATGAAACGCTTGGACCAATTTTGGACCCGATGACAAATGAAGAGATTGTCTGGCCTGTTATCAGTCCAACGAACCGAGTTTTGCTATTGGCAGAACTGGTTACGAAATTCAGGCCAAAGGACAAGTCGGTCACCACAGCGGAATCACTTCGGCTTGCACGCAAATTGGCGGAAATGATTGATGAACTGGAAATTGAACAGGTCGATTTCAATTCATTTGTCGCATTGGATGGAGGCACCGAACTGTCTGGGCATTGGCAAAGCGCTTATGGCCAAATTGGCAAAATAGTTCCTGCCTATCAAACCGAGCTTAATCGGCAAAAACTGTTGGGACCGGCTGAACGCCGAAACATTCTGCTCGCACGATATGAACAGCGCCTGCGCGAAAGCCCTCCTTCAACGCCGTTGATTGCTGCTGGCATTACAACTTCTGCCATTGCGGTTTCCAATCTTTTGCGTCGTGTTGCCCGCTTGCCCAATGGCACGGTCATACTGCCGGGCGTCGATATGAATATGCCCGCTACCGACTGGGATGATTTGCGCCCCGCCAATAATGAAGAGGGCATCCCCAGGCCACAGCGCAATGTTGAAGTGCACCCGCAATTCCATCTCAGGTTGCTGCTTGATCGTATGGCCATCAGCCGCGATGAAGTCGCCCCGCTGCCGTTGGCGGACGCGATGGAGGCAGTAGAAGCCATAACCGATATTTTTTGTCTGCCCGAACAAAGCGCCTGTTGGCGCGAACTATCGGTAGATCGGAAAAAATTACCGCATATGCATTTGGTTGAGGCCGATGATAGCGCGCATGAAGCCATGATTATCGCAGTTCATGTTCGTCAGGCTTTGGAAACGGCCGGTTACCGTACTGCCATAATCACGCCGGATCGGGAGATTGCCGTTCGGGTTGCTGCACAATTGCGACGCTGGGGTATTTTGGTCGATGACAGCGCCGGAAAGCCGCTTTTGCAATCGCCTGAAGGTACATTGATTTTATCGTTGGCGAATGCATTGGCCCGGCGCTTTCGTGCGACCGACATATTGGAAATAGCAAAACATCCCCTTGTAAATTTGGGGGGCGACCGGCTCGAATGGCTGTCTTTTGCCCGGCTATTGGATTCAACGCTTCGTGGGCCTGCGCCGGGTACAGGCCTTGGTGCCTATAATAGACAGATTGCGGAACTCGGTAACGACGCCTTTAACAAATGGTGGTCAGACTTTAGCGGCCAATTGCAGGTGCTGCATGAAAGTGCCAAAAATGGTCTGGCCGATACGTTGACTGCTTTGCAGGTCATAGCCGACCAGTTGACACGCGGGCAGATATGGAAAGGGGCAGCCGGTCGTGAATTGGCGCGCGCTTGGGCAGAAATAAGTGGGTGCAATCTTTCCGCTATTCCATTGGAAGACAATTCGGCCATTCCGGCGATATTGACCGAATTGTTTTCCGGTTCAGTTGTTCGCCCACCTTATGGCGGTCACCCGCGCGTGGCCATTTTTGGTCTGTTAGAAGCCCGGTTGCAGCAAGCTGATATGGTTATTTGCGCGGGACTGAACGAGAAGACATGGCCGCAAATTTCACAACCGGATCCTTGGCTTGCCCCCGCCATTAGACGCCAGTTGGGACTTGCTACGCTGGACCGCAATGTTGGACTGTCGGCGCACGATTTGGCGACAGCTTTAGGCGCAAAAAAAGTGGTTTTGACGCGCGCGCGACGGGACAGAAGCGGCCCTGCTGTCGCGTCCCGTTTTCTACTGCGAATAAAGGCTTTGCTTGGTGAGCAAATTCAAATTGATAGCCGAACGCCTTTGTTGGCGGCGCATCTGGATGCCCCGAATGTAAAACAAAACTTTGCCAAACGGCCAAGGCCTGTGCCTTCACCTGAACAGCGCAGGGTCAAAATTTCTGTTACCGATTTTGATCAATTGAAGTCTGATCCCTATTCCTTTTATGCCAAACGGGTCTTGCGGCTGCGAGCGATGGATGCTGTCGATGCTACACCTGACCATAAATGGCGGGGCATTTTGGTGCATGATATTCTGAAAAAATGGTTTCATGAAGATGGCTGTGTACCTGAAAAATTGATGGAACGGGCAGAGGCCCTGTTGACCAACAAGGCACTCGACCCGATTTTGCGAACGCTTTGGCAACCACGCATGGCCGAAGGTTTGCGCTGGATAGCAACCGAAACGCAAAGGCTGCGTGACGAAGAAGGGCGGATCTTGTTGGCAGCCGAAGAGAAAGGCAAGTTTGAGCTTTTAGGAATAAAAATAACTGGAATAGCGGACCGGATAGACGCGAGAGCAGATGGTAACCTGACAATTTTGGACTATAAAACAGGTGGGTCACCCCAGCCCAAGCAGATACGGGCGGGCTATGCCATGCAATTGGGACTGATGGGATTGATGGCAGAACGCGGCGCTATAAAGGGGGTGCACGGAACGGCGATGGGTTTTGAATATTGGAGTTTGGGTAAAGACCCAAAACAAGGCAGTTTTGGACACATAGCCCACGCGAGCGCGATCCAAGCAAGTGACAAGAAGATTGCGACCCATGAATTTGTAAGCTTCATCACTGGACAGGCCGAAGAAGCGCTAAGCCGATGGATATTAGGTGCCGAAGCTTTTACGGCGAAATTGCATCCTGAATATTCCAACTATGCCGATTATGACCAATTGATGCGTCTTCAGGAATGGGATGGACGTCAGTCCATATCAGAGGCCCAAATTCCATGAGTAAGGCCGCTGAACGCAAACCGTTATACCCACTTATCCCCTCACAACTCGCCGCTGTGGATCCCGGCGATAACATCTGGCTTAGCGCGTCGGCAGGAACGGGGAAGACCCAGGTTTTGACAGCGCGTGTTGTCCGCCTGTTGCTGGAAGAAGATGTCGAGCCCGAAAATCTCTTGTGCATTACATTTACCAAAGCGGGTGCGGCGGAAATGGCCGAGAGGATTAGCCAGTTGCTCGGCTCTTGGGTCCAGTTGGAAGACAAATTATTGTTCCGGGATCTGGAGGCTATAGGAGCCAGATCGGGACCGGAATATCGCCAACGCGCCAGCGAATTATTTGCAAAAGTGCTAGACGCGCCGAGCGGCGGGTTGCAGATAATGACGATACACAGTTTCTGCCAATCACTTCTGGGAAGCTTTCCTGAAGAGGCCGGACTGGTTCCCGGGTTCAAGCCGGTCGAAGGTGCCGAACAACAGGCTCTGCTGCGCGAAGCTCTTGCTTCTATGGTGATTTCGGCTGAAGATAATGGCGACATTGACTCGATCACCAATTTGCAAAAGCTCAGCCTTGATCTGGGCGAAGAGGCAACGGTGAACTTTCTCGGTAAATGCGCGGCTGTTCCCGATGTCATGGATGAAATCCCAGAAGGAACAGGTGTCGAAATTTGGGCGCGGCGACTGGCTGGAGTGACTTTTGAAGGCTCGCCGGACGAGATGCTTGAACGCGAATTGACCGACTCCAAAATAAATCGTGCCGATATTCAGTCGATTGCCGAGCAGAATATGACTTGGGCGAAAGGGAAGCCGGACAGTCGCGGGGGGAAGCGTGCGCGGATAATTTACAATTGGCTGGCGCTCGAACCGGCGCAAAGGGCGGCTGAATTCATGTCGCTCCATCGTTGTTGGTCAAATGCCCAGAATGAGGCATTGGTTTGTTCATCGGGTCATACGCCGTTGGATGACACATATTCGACGATGGCGCTGGATTTGTACAATTGGACAAGGTCAATTTTCGATCAACTGAACCGGGCGGTCTATGCCGAACGCCTTGCCAAAGCATTGCTGGTCGGGAAAAGGCTCGCGCATTTTTACGGCCGTGCCAAACATGTGCGGGGGGTTATCGATTTCGATGACATGATCCGCCGAACTGCGGCGCTATTGAACGATAGTGATATGGCGCAGTGGGTGCGGTTCAAACTCGACAGGAATATCGATCATATCCTGGTTGACGAGGCTCAGGATACGAACACATCACAATGGGATATTGTTTCTGCGATTGCGTCGGATTTTTTCAGTGGTTTAGGGCAGCGGCCTGAAAAGAGCCGGACCATTTTTTCGGTGGGAGATTTTAAGCAAGCAATTTATGGTTTTCAGGGCACTGCCCCGGAACGATATGAAGAGGCTGGTGAAAAATTTTCTGCTGAAATTGCAGGAGCCGGCGGAGAGCTATCACGTCTGACGCTGTCGCAAAGTTTTCGATCAACAGCGCCAGTGCTCGATTTTGTGAATGCGCTGATCGATAATGTGGGAAGCGAAAATTTTGGCGTCGTGGGTGAAGTGCCCGATCATTATAGCCATATGTCATCGCACGTTGGTCAGGTCGAGTTGCTAGCGCCCGTATCCCCCAAGAATGAAGATGAAACGGGCGACGATGAAGAGGAAAGCTGGGTTCCAAACCAGAAACGGGAACTCGCCGAAAAGCTAGCGGACTACGCCAAAGAGTTGATTGATGAACGGCCCTGGTTGGCCACGCAGAACCGACATCTGGAACCGCGCGACATCATGTTTTTGTTAAGCCGGCGAGGAGATATTGCGTCTCTGCTTGTGGCACAATTGCATGAACGCGGAGTGCCGGTCGCCGGTGTAGACCGCTTGCGCTTGGCGCAACCTTTGGTGGTGCAGGATTTGCTTGCCGCCATACGGTTCGTGCTCCAGCCGGAGGATGATCTTAGCCTTGCATGCATTCTAGTGTCTCCAATCATAGGCTGGACGCAAGAACAGCTTTTGGAACATGGCTATCGCGGAGAAAAAAGGGTTAGTCTTTGGCAACATCTGCGTGAAAAAGCTCCGGTGGCCGGCGAATTGGAACCGCTGCGCACCATGTTGGATGCCGCTGATTATGTTACGGTTTATGATTTTCTTGAAGATATTCTAACAGGCTCTATCGCCGCCCGCCGCAAGTTTGTCTCGCGGCTGGGTACCGAAGCGTTGGTTCCGATAGAAGAAATGCTCAACATGGCTCTGCTGTTTCAACAGCAACAGGGCGGCGGACTACAAAGCTTTTTACATTGGTTTGAAAACGGCGAAAACGTTATCAAACGGGAAGGTGAAGGCGGCGCGAACGAAGTTCGGGTGATGACCGTACATGGTTCCAAAGGATTGCAAGCGCCTGTTGTAATATTGGCGGACGCGACGTCCGACCCCAAGAAAAAAGCCGATAGAACATCCGAGTTGCTGATAGATGAAGGCAAAAGGGTTCCTTTATTGCCTATCCGTGGTCTCGAAAAATCCGGCAGTTTGCTGGAGATCATAGAACTTCAGCAGAGCCGTGAATTGCAAGAGCACTGTCGGTTGCTTTATGTCGCAATAACACGCGCTGAAGAACGGTTGATTATGGGGGGTGCCCTTAATGGGCAAAGCAAAGGCGTACCTCCCGCAGACAGTTGGTATACAAAGATCGAAAACTCGATGCGTTTGATTGGCTGCGACTGGATCAACGATACCCGCTGGGGTCAAGTGATGCGATATGTTGGCATCGATGGATTAACGACACAGCCACGTGAAATATCACATGACAATAAGGGTTTAGCTGAAAGTTCAGCTGAGCCTCCTGCATGGATGTTTGAAAAGGCACCGCAGGAGTCCCGGCCACCAAGGCCGTTGGTGCCATCACGGTTGGAAGATGATGACTATGGCGAGGCGCCGCCATCTTTGGCGATGCAAGCCGCCGCGACGCGCGGAAAAATCCTGCACGCCCTATTCGAGCGCGTAACCGACGAGGCGTCGTTGGACGCTGCAGCCAAATGGCTTGAGACTATGGTCCATGATGATGCCGTCGACAAGGGTCAACTTCTTCAAGCGGTGACAAATGTCGTGCAAAATCCCGAATGGGCGGATTATTTCAAACCCAATGCACAGGCAGAAGTGCCCTTAGCGGCTTTGGTGGGCGAAACAGTAATAACAGGACGATTGGACAGATTGGTCGTCGAACCGGGGCGGGTGCGTGTAATCGATTTCAAGACGGGGCGGTCGGTTCCGGAAAATGAGAATGACGTCATAAAACCATATCTGCGGCAGATGGCGCATTATGTCGCTGCGTTGGAGGCAATCTTTCCGGGTTCAGTGGTCGAAGCGTCCTTGTTATATACACATGGGCCCCGTCTTATTCGTCTGCCCGACATAGTTTTGGTCCCTCACAAACCTGACTCTGTAGGATAATAGCAATTCTATCGCCGGATCGTCTTGTCAGCGTATCATGCAAGGCATAGATTGGGCACCAACAAAGGAGATTATCATGGCCACCAAATCCGTCACCGATAGCGATTTTAACGCACAAGTTTTGCAATCCGAACGACCCGTTCTTGTCGATTTTTGGGCCGAATGGTGCGGTCCCTGCAAAATGATTGGCCCTAGCCTTGAAGAAATTAGCGAGGAATTGGGTGGGCAGGTTGATATCGTGAAGCTTAATATTGACGATCATCCGGATACGCCTGCCAAATATGGCGTGCGGGGAATTCCAACCATGATCCTTTTCAAAGGCGGCGAAATTGCTGATACCAAAGTGGGCGCTGCACCCAAGGCGCAAATCAAGGGCTGGCTCGAAGCTGCGCTTTGACGCAGTGAAAGAAGTATCGGGGGCAACCCCGATACTGCCTTTTAGCTGCGATAGTCGGCGTTAATGCTGATATAGCCATGGCTAAGGTCGCACGTCCAAACCGTTGCCTGGCCATTGCCCAGGCCTAGATCGACGTTGATATCGATATCATGGCCTTTCAGATGCGCAGCAACAGGTGCTTCGTCATAGCCTTCAACGGATAGGCCATTTTGTGCGACTAATGTAGCGCCGAAACGGATGGATAGCTTGTCGCGGTCGGCTGGCTCACCCGCTTTGCCAACGGCCATAACTACACGTCCCCAATTGGCATCTTCGCCTGCTATTGCCGTTTTGACCAAAGGCGAATTTGCAATAGCTAGACCAACGCGGCGTGCACTAGAGTTATCCACAGCGCCGCTGACGGTTATTGCGATAAATTTTTGTGCCCCTTCGCCATCGCGAACTACCAGATGGGCGAGTTGTAAACAGACATCCTGAAAGGCGGAGGCAAACGCGTCAGCTCCGGAATCGGCAAATGAAGAGAGCGGTGTGTTCCCGGCAGCCCCGGTCGCAAAGGCCAGAACTGTGTCGCTTGTCGATGTGTCGCTATCGACGGTGATACAATTAAAACTTTTCTGGCTGGATTCCGATATCAGGTGCTGTAGAAATGCCGCATCAACCGCTGCATCGGTGAAGATATAGCCCAGCATGGTAGCCATGTCGGGCGCGATCATACCTGACCCTTTTATAATGCCGACGATATTTACCTTCACGCCATCAACCATAACGCTGGCGACCGCACCTTTTGCAAAAGTGTCGGTTGTTCCAATGGTGTCGGCTACATCCTTCCAAGAACAAGGCTCTGCTTTGAAAATTGCGGTTAGACCCGCTTCTGCTTTTTCTTTGGGAAGGGGGACTCCGATCACGCCGGTCGACGATACAAATACGTGATTTGAACTACATCCCAGATGCGTGGCCACTTTGGTCGTTATTGCTTCTACGGCCTCAAGACCCCGCCGACCAGTAAATGCATTGCTGTTACCGGCATTGACCACCAACGCACGCGCTGTACCACCCTTGATATTCAGTCGGCACAATTCGACTTCGGATGAACAACAGATGTTGGTTGTGGTGACACCCGCAACGGTTGTGCCTTCATCAAGCTCCACAAAAGTCAAGTCGCACCGCCCCCAATCCTTATAACCCGCCCGCGCGACGCGCGCCGTTGCCCCTGCGATCAATGGAGCATCTGGAAAAGGACGGGCGAGAGGTGAAGTTGCTAACAAAACCAGAAACTTTCTTTGAACATGGGGCGTTCTGAAGGTAAATTTACCTGTCGGTCGCGCTAGCAGCAATTTTTATTGAAACAAATGTTGAAACAATAGATTTATCGCATCTGAAGAGCCCAAATCTTAAAATAGCCTTCGGGATAGACTTACACTCATGGGCCCCCTATATGCCCGTCAGCACGAAACAGGGCCCTTTATGCGTTTGCTGATTTATCTTTTGGCTATGTTAAGCGGATTTTCCGCAGCGGAAGCGTCGCGTCCAGTAACACCGACGCCCGCAACGCTCGGATCAGCTATTTCCTCTGCGTCCATCATTACAGCTTCCGTTTCACTCGCGGAAGATCGGGAAACGGTGCCACCATTTTGCGTCGGTAGCGGTTTTGGCGAGGCTGCACGTCCGCAGTTGTACGCTGCCTTTGATATGCGTGCGGCGGTAAACCCGACTCCGATAACAAAGCACGACGTTTCACGGCAATAGGCTGGAAGGCGCGGGAAGTCGTGCACACACTCATATTCTCTTTAGTGTCGCCGATATCGGTGACGCATACCCACATCGAAATATAAAAGGAAACCCCCATGTTTGGTGGAGTAGCAAAAGCCATTTTCGGATCTTCAAACGATCGTTATGTCAAATCTATCATGAAGATAGTGCAAAAAATAAATGCACTTGAAGACGAAATATCGGCAATGACTGACGAAAATCTCGCGGGACAAACGCAGCTTTTCCGCGACCGTTTGGCCGCTGGCGAGACTTTGGACGATATTTTACCGGAAGCATTCGCGACCGTTCGTGAAGCGTCAAAACGTGTCATGGGGATGCGGCATTTCGATGTTCAAATGGTTGGCGGAATCGTACTCCACCGTGGCGAGATCGCGGAAATGCGGACTGGCGAAGGAAAAACCCTTACCGAAACACTCGCCTGCTATCTTAACGCACTTGAGGGCAAGGGCGTGCATGTTGTGACCGTGAATGACTATCTGGCCCGCCGGGATGCGGAATGGATGGGACGGATATACGGGTTTCTCGGTTTGACAACTGGAGTGGTTGTTCCAAGTGTATCTGAACATGAGCGTCGCGCTGCTTATAACAGCGATATCACATATGCGACCAACAACGAACTCGGGTTCGACTATTTGCGTGACAATATGAAATATGAGCGCGCACAAATGGTGCAGCGACCGTTTAATTTTGCTATCGTTGACGAGGTTGACTCGATCCTGGTTGATGAAGCCCGAACGCCGTTGATTATTTCCGGACCGACAGACGACAAGTCCGAACTGTACATGCAGGTTCATGCTGTCGTTTTGCAGCTTGATGATGGTGATTATGAAAAAGACGAGAAAAGCCGCAATTTAACGCTAACCGAAGATGGCACGGAAAAAGCTGAACGATTGCTTGAGGCCGCAGGGTTGCTGACAGGTTCCAATCTTTATGATTATGAAAATACGTTGGTTGTTCATCATCTCGATCAGGCTCTTAAAGCCAATGTGATGTTCAAGCGCGATACTGATTATATCGTAAAAGACGGCAAAGTAATTATCATCGACGAATTCACCGGACGAATGATGGATGGCCGCCGTTGGTCCAATGGCCTGCATCAGGCAGTTGAGGCAAAAGAGGGAGTGCAGATCGAACCGGAAAATCAGACGTTGGCCACGATCACATTCCAGAACTATTTCCGCATGTATCCCAAGCTGTCAGGTATGACGGGAACTGCCGCGACGGAAGCAGGCGAGTTTCACGAGATATACAAGCTGAATGTCGTCGAAATTCCCACGAATCTACCCGTGCAGCGGGTGGACGAAGACGATCAGTTCTACAAAAATACTCAAGACAAATTTGGAGCGATTGCAAAGACAATTAAAGAGGCCAATGATCGCGGCCAGCCTGTTCTTGTGGGCACCGTATCGATTGAGAAATCTGAATTATTATCCGAATTTCTCGAAAAAGAAGGCGTCAAGCACAGCGTGTTGAATGCGCGCTTCCACGAAAGTGAAGCACATATTGTCGCGCAGGCCGGTCGTTTGGGAAGTGTGACGATTGCGACAAATATGGCGGGTCGTGGTACCGATATCCAGTTAGGTGGAAATTTCGAATTCCGGTTAGAAGATGAGCTTGGAGACAAGCCCGATGGCGCCGAACGTGATGCCGCGGTCGAAGCATTAAAAGCCGAAATCGCGTCTGAAAAAGCAAAAGTTATCGAAGCAGGTGGGTTATTCGTATTGGCTACCGAACGTCATGAAAGCCGCCGGATTGACAACCAGTTGCGTGGACGGTCCGGGCGTCAGGGGGATCCTGGTCTGTCACGTTTCTATCTGTCGTTGGACGATGATTTGTTGCGCATTTTTGGGTCCGAAACCCTCTTTTCGCGCATGATGAATTCGAGCTTGGAAGATGGCGAGGCAATTGGTGGTAAATGGCTGTCCAAAGCCATTGAAACAGCGCAGCGAAAAGTAGAAGCGCGCAATTACGATATTCGCAAGCAACTCGTGGAATATGATAACGTCATGAATGACCAGCGGAAAGTTATTTATGAGCAACGCAGCGATATCATGGATGCCGAAGCCGTAGACGATATTATAGAAGATATGCGAAACGACACGGTCAATATGATGGTTGGTGATTATTGTCCGATGGGGACTTATCCCGAGCAATGGGACATAGATGGCCTTAAGCAAAAATGCGCAGACGTCCTTGGGCTGGCACCTGATATTGATAGCTGGCTTCAGGAAGACGCGATGGAGCCGGAAATAATTGAATCCCGACTTGCCGAAATGGCAACAGCAAAATTCGCGGCCAAAGGTGTGGATTTGGATTCGACCGTGTGGCGGCAAGTGGAAAAGAGTATTTTATTACAAACGCTCGATCACCATTGGAAAGAACATCTCTCAACTCTCGATGCCCTAAGGCAGGTTATATATCTACGTGCCTATGCACAGAAAAACCCGATTAACGAGTACAAGCAGGAGGCATTTGGCCTTTTTGAAAGAATGCTTGCCGCTATTCGTGAAGGGGTGACCAAAACGATTGCAACGAACGAATTCAGGGCAGAGCAGGATTTGGTGCCACCGGAACTCCCCGAACTACCGGATTTTCTGACTACGCATATTGATCCATTTACAGGTGAAGATGACAGCAATGATATCGATGGGGCATCAATGGGTCTGGTAACAACACGTGCAGTGCGCCAAACTCCTGCTCCACAAGGCGAAGATCCATTCGCTGGTAATCCCGATATTCGCCGTAATGACCCTTGCCCTTGCGGTTCTGGTCAAAAGTACAAGCATTGCCACGGCGCTTATTGATCGGAAGCAATATAAAACAATCTTGCGGATCGGCGCATAAGTAGTTCAGGATGACATTGCTTATGTGAAGGAGCGCGAACGATGTTTTGGCTAACTGGGTTATTTGCCGTCGTCGCATTGATCTATGCGTCCGTAGGCTTTGGTGGCGGTTCGACATACACCGCCTTGCTGGGCCTCTGGGGGATTGATTATGCTCTCATTCCGATCATATCGTTGCTGTGTAACATTATCGTTGTAACTGGCGGCAGCGCCCGGTTTGCAAAGGCGGGGCTGGTCAAATGGCCGCAGGTCATGCCGTTGTTGCTCGTATCGGCGCCGCTGGCTTTCATTGGCGGTCTTGTTCCTTTGAAACAGTGGGTTTTCCTGATGATATTGGGCGGCGCATTGCTGATGTCGGCGGTGGCGCTCTTGGTACAGCCAGAGAAAATGGCGCCGCGGCGTATTTCCAAGCGGCTGCTGCTGGTGCTGTCAGGTGGTGTGGGCTTGTTGGCTGGCCTGTCCGGAATTGGCGGTGGGATATTCATGGCACCCGTGCTGCATCTTATCCGCTGGTCCAATGCCCGGCGGATTGCTGCTTTTGCTTCGATTTATATTCTGATCAACTCGGTCACCGGACTGGCGGGGCAACTGATCAAGGCGGGGCCGCAATCGCTGGTTGAACCGGCAACCAATTATTGGCCTTTGTTGATTGCCGTTTTTGCCGGTGGGCAGATTGGGAGCATGTTGGGCATGAAAATCCTGACACCGCGCCTGCTCAAGACTTTGACCGCGCTTTTGGTCGGATATGCCGCGTTGCGCCTGCTTTGGCAGGGTTGGGGCCTGATGTAGGCGAAAATGGCTCCCCGGGAGGGATTCGAACCCCCGACCAATTGATTAACAGTCAACTGCTCTACCACTGAGCTACCAGGGAGCAGCCCGATTGCTCGGGCAGAGGCGCGCCTATAGCAGCGCTTTTTAAACTTTGGCAAGCACCCTTTGCCAATTCAGACAATAAATTGTTCCATCGCAATCCGGTCGTCCAACGCATGTTCGGGGTCGAACAAAAGCGTAAGAGCGCGGTTGCGGTCAAGCGCCACTTCGACGTGCGAAATGTCGCGGATTTCCCGTTGGTCAGCGACCGCACTGACCGGGCGTTTGCCGGCCTCTAAAATCTTCAATTTGATAACGTAGCGGTCGGGCAAGATCGCGCCTTTCCACCTGCGGGGGCGGAACGGACTGATGGGGGTAAGCGCGAGAAGGGACGAATCGAGCGGCAGGATTGGGCCATTGGCGGACAAATTATAGGCGGTTGATCCAGCGGGTGTGGACACCAATATGCCATCGCAAATCAATTCGGGAATAACCGCACGGCCATTAACCGATATCTCGATCTTTGCGGCCTGCCGGGTCTCGCGCAATAACGAAACTTCATTGATAGCAGGCAAATTAAAGCTTTGGCCGCTTATGGTGGTGATGGTCGTAACCAGCGGCCGGACCGAGAAGGACTTGGCGCGCGCCAGACGGCCGAGCAGTTCCCCAGGCTCCCAAACATTCATCAGGAAACCGATTGTCCCGCGATTCATGCCGTAGACCGGAATGTCACGACGACTTTCGTATAATTGATGCAGGACCTGCAACAAATGGCCGTCACCGCCCAGCACAATGACGGCTTCCGCTTCATCCAGCGGCACGAAATCGATTTGCTCGCTTAAAATCATCTCGGCCTCGCGGGCGGAGGGGGTCGCGGATGATAAAACGGCGAGGCGTGAAAATTCCGTCATCCACCAGTCGCATTCATATGGCGCGAGAGGCGCTGGTCGGGTTCGGCCAATTGCCGCTCAAAGTCATGGCGCGCTGGTTTCAAGCGCAAGGCCTGTTGCAACAGTCTGTCGACGGCTTCCATGCCATTTTCCCGCATAGCCGTGCGAAAATCGACATGCATCGAAGAGCCTAGACACATATAGATCTTACCATCGGTCGTAAGGCGCAGGCGGTTGCAGTCGTCACAAAAATTGTGGGTCATCGGTGTTATCAGGCCAAGCCTGAGCCCTAGCGGCGCGACGTTCCAATAGCGGGCAGGGCCAGAGCTGCGGTGCGCCAGCGGTTCCAATTCGAACCGGTCCCGCAATGGTGCGATAAAATCGTCCATCGGAATGTATCGATCATGCCGGTCCGCCACGCCTTCGCCCAATGGCATCGTTTCGATCAGCGAAAGGTCATAACCATTGGCTGCGCAAAATTCGGCCATTGCGACAATTTCGGATTGGTTTTCATTTTTGAGTGCGACCATGTTAATTTTTATACGCAGCCCATGCGCTGCGGCGGCGCTAATGCCTTCCAGAACTTGATCCAGATCGCCACCTCTGGTGATCGTCTTGAACGTCTCCGGTTTCAAGCTGTCGAGGCTTATGTTGACTCGGCTGAAGCTTGAACGCGCTAAAATGGGGGCGAATTGTTTTAGCCGGCTGCCATTTGTGGTGAGGGTCAGCTCGGCGAGGCGTCCGGCCTGAACATGCGATCCTAAGTCATTGATAAGAATATCTATATCCCGGCGAACCAGCGGCTCCCCGCCCGTCAGGCGGATTTTTCGGATGCCGTGCGCGATGAAACGGTTCGCCAATAGCGCGATTTCGCTATAGTCCAGAACATCGGCATGGGGCAGGAACTTTTGTTTTTCCGGCATGCAATAATGACACCGGAAATTGCACCGGTCTGTGACCGAGATCCGGAGATAATCAATGTGTCGCCCTTGTCCGTCAATCATGTTGGTCATGTAAGCAGAAATTTGCGGCTTACAAAGCCGAAATGCGAAAATCGCAAGAGTTGCGAAAGATATTCCCGCTAAAGCCGCAGGATGCATTCATTGCGCGATACACAAACCAAGATAGGACCGCATGGCGCGCTTACCATGCGCCGCGCGCGCCATGTGCGCGAATGGCTGGCCGAAGCGTCGCAGGAACCGGTGACGGTGCTGCTGCTCGGCATCAAGGATCTGAAGCAGATTAATGACCGCTTGGGCCGTGCCGTGGGCGATGCGGCTATCCGGCGTGTAGGCCAGCAAATCCGCGCCTTTGCCGAGCAACAGCTATCGCCCATCCGCCTGATGGCCAAGATGCCGGGGCGGGAATTCATGCTGGTGGTCGATGGCAATGCGGGCGGAAAGCAGCTTGAACTCGCCGCGCAAAAACTGCTCGAAATGGTATCGGTTGATCTGGGCGAGGGCGATGCCCCGCTGCACATCAACGCGCGCTTGGGAATCGCCTTGTCGCGACCCACCGAAAGCCGCCCAAATCTGGCCGCCCGTGCTGCCGACGCGCTTGCCAAAGCCTATGGCCGCAAGGGCAAACGCTATGTGGTTGCCGAGGCGCAGGCCCCGTTCAACCCCGCCATGGAGCAGGTCGATGTCGCGCTGCGTTCGGCGCTTGCGGCGCGCGAGATCGTGATATTGCTTCAGCCGCAGTTCGAAGTGTCGTCCGGTCGCCTGGTCGGCGCCGAAGCACTTGCCCGGCTGAACCATCCCCAATTGGGGGAAATCAGCGCCGGCGACCTGTTCGCCTCGGCGGACCGGTGCGATTTGCGCGAGGAATTGTCGCACCTGATACAGGACAAGGCCATCAACATCGCCGCCGCATGGCCCGCAGCGCTGAGCGACCTGCGCCTTGCGGTCAATCTGGGTGCAGAAGAACTGACCGAATATTATGGCGCGCATCTGTTGGAACTGCTGGCGCAAGCCGGTTTTGCACCCGAACGCTTAACGCTGGAGCTGACCGAAGAGAGCCTGATCCGCGATCTGGATCGGACGGCGGCGCAGTTGGAATTGCTGCGCGCAAAGGGCATGCGGATCGCGGTTGATGATTTCGGGACCGGCTATTCCAGCTTGGCGTATCTCAAATCCTTGCCGCTTGATTATCTCAAAATCGACAAGGGCATGACGCCGGATATTGTCGGCACCGGCAAAGACCGGATCATCATGCGCGCGATCATCGCGATGGCGAAAGCATTGGGTATGGCGATTATCGCCGAGGGCGTCGAAAAGGCCGAGGAGCTGGAGATGTTGAAGGCCGAAGGGTGCGACTATTTTCAAGGATTCCTGAGGTCGCCGCCGCTGGCGCCAGCCGAGTTTGAGCGGTTTGCGTTGCGGGCGAATTGAGGGTGGGGGCTTAAGGGGACAGTTCCAACGACATTCCCTCTCTCCTTTAGGGGAGAGGTGCGAGACTTGGCGGCTTGCCGCCTAGTCGCAGCGGAGAGGGGCTGGACGGTGAGGTTTGTGCCCGAACTCCCCCTCACCAACTTCGCCTAAGCCTGACGGCTAAGGCTTCGTATCCTCTCCCCTAAAGGGGAGAGGCTAGGCATTGGACCCTGTCCCCTACGCCCGACTACCCCGCCTTGCGCGCCAGATTGGCCAAGCCCTTCGACAGCTGCAAACATCCGTTCAACCGTGACGCAGGGTCGCCCCACACGCGGTTGATGACGAGTTTGCTGTCGGGTCGCAGCTTTGCCGTTTCGCCCAATTTGGCGACATAGGCGAGCAGGCCCGGAACATTGGGCGGGGTGTCTTCGCGGAAGCTGACCAGCGTTCCGCGCGCGCCAACTTCGATCTTGGCGACCTGCGCGACGAGTGCATTTTGCTTGATCTGGATAAGCTTGAGCAAATTTTGCGTCGGTTCCGGAATGGTGCCGAAACGGTCGGTAATTTCGGCGGCAAAGCCTTCGATATCCTGACCTTCTTCCAATTCGTTCAGGCGGCGGTAAAGCGCCATGCGGACCGACAGGTCAGGGACATAATCGTCGGGGATCAGGATCGGTGCATCGATGGTGATCTGCGGCGAGAAGCTGCCGCGCGGTTTGGCGAGCCCTTGCGAATCCGCCCGCGCTTCCAAAATCGCATCCTCCAGCATCGACTGGTACAGTTCGAAACCGACTTCTTTGATATGCCCCGACTGTTCGTCGCCCACCAGATTGCCTGCGCCGCGAATGTCGAGGTCATGGCTGGCAAGTTGGAATCCTGCACCAAGGCTGTCCAGATCGCCCAACACCTTGAGCCGTTTTTCCGCCGTTTCGGTCAACACGCGGTTCGCCTCATGCGTCATATAGGCATAGGCACGCGTCTTGGACCGGCCAACGCGTCCGCGTAACTGGTAAAGCTGCGCAAGGCCGAAGCGGTCGGCCCGGTGGATGATGAGTGTGTTGGCGCTCGGGATATCGAGGCCACTTTCCACGATGGTGGTGGACAGCAAAACATCATAGCGCTTTTCGTAAAAGGCGCTCATCCGCTCTTCAACCTGTGTTGCCGACATCTGTCCGTGCGCGGTGACATATTTGATTTCGGGAACTTCGGTGCGCAAAAATTCCTCGATCTCGGTGAGATCGGCAATGCGCGGCACGACGAAGAAACTCTGCCCGCCGCGATAATGTTCGCGCAGCAATGCCTCGCGCAGGACGACCGGATCCCACGGCATCACATAGGTCCGCACCGCCAGACGATCGACCGGTGGAGTCTGGATGACCGACAGTTCGCGCAAGCCCGACATCGCCATTTGCAGGGTGCGGGGGATAGGCGTCGCGGTCAGGGTCAGCATATGGACGTCGGTCTTGAGCGCCTTCAACTGTTCCTTGTGGTTAACGCCAAAGCGCTGTTCTTCGTCCACGATGACCAGACCCAGCCGCTTGAATTTCAGCGATTTGGCCAAAACCGCGTGGGTCCCGATGACAATATCGACCGTGCCATCGGCCAACCCGTCGCGGGTCGTTGTGGCCTCGGCGGCAGGTACTAGGCGCGACAGACGGCCAAGCTTGAGTGGCAGGTCGCGGAAACGGTCGACAAAATTGGTATAATGTTGCCGCGCCAGCAAGGTGGTGGGGGCAATGACGGCAACCTGATAACCAGCCATCGCAACGGCAAAGGCCGCGCGCATCGCAACCTCGGTCTTGCCAAAGCCGACATCGCCGCAGACCAGACGGTCCATCGGTTTGCCCGCCGACAGGTCTTCCAGTACTTCCTCGATAACGCGCAGCTGGTCCTCGGTTTCCTCATAAGGGAAACGGTCGACAAAGCTGGCATAGGCCTGATCATCGACCTCGATGACCGCGCCGGGGCGCAGCGCACGTTCGGCGGCTGTCTTTAGCAATTCGTGCGCGATGGCACGGATGCGTTCTTTCAGCTTCGACTTGCGCCGTTGCCATGCTTCGCCGCCCAATCTGTCGAGCGTGACATTCTCGCTGTCCGAGCCGTAGCGCGACAGGACGTCGATATTCTCGACAGGAACATAGAGCTTGTCACCACCGGCATAGCTCAAGGCCACGCAATCATGCGGGCTGTTGCCCACCGGGATGGAGATCAGCCCTTCATAGCGGCCGATCCCGTGATCCTGATGCACCACCAGATCGCCGGGGCTGAGCGCGGCCAATTCGGCAAGGAAGGCATCGGCGGATTTGCGCTTTTTATGGCGGCGGACCAACCGGTCGCCCAGCATATCCTGTTCGCTGATCAGCGCGATATCCGCCGAAGTAAAGCCGTGGTCGATGGGCAGAACGACCATGGCGACGGTGCCACGCCCGCCGACAGGTGCGGATGTGCCCAAGGCATGTTGCCAGCCATCGGCATCTGCCATCGGCGGCGCGCCATGGTCTTTGAGCAAACCCTTCAGCCGTTCGCGCGCGCCGTTGGAATAGCTGGCGATGATGGGGCGGCTTCCGGATTTCAGCAGGGCCTTCAAATGTCCGGCTACGGCCTCGTACACATTGGCCTTTTGCGTGCGTTCGGGCGCAAAGTCGCGCGCCGCCGCGATGCCGAAATCGATGGCCTTGTCCGAATCCGGCTGCGCAAAGGGCGTCAGCAGGTGTGCGGCATTGTCGGCCAGTATCTTTTCGACTTCATCGCCGGACAGATACAGCATTTCGGGTGGCAGGGGACGGTAGCTGCCGGGTTCCGCAACCTGCGCCTTGACGCGGTTGTCATAATAGTCGGCAATGGCATCCAGCCGGGATTGGCCCGCTGCGATGGCGCCTGCGTCCCGGATCACAAGCGCGTCTGCGCCGACATGGTCAAAAATGGTCGCCATGCGTTCTTCGAACAGAGGCAACCAATGGTCCATGCCCGACAAGCGGCGGCCCTCGGAAACGGCTTGATAGAGGGGGTCGCCCGTGGCGGTGACGCCGAAGCGGTCGCGATAGCCGACGCGGAACCGCTTGATCGCTTCTTCGTCCATCAACGCTTCAACAGCGGGCAGGATATCGAAATGCTCGACCCGGTCGATACTGCGTTGGTCCGACGGGTTGAAACGGCGGATGCTTTCAATCTCGTCGCCAAAGAAATCGAGGCGCAGGCCAAATTCGCTGCCCGCCGGAAACAGGTCGACGATACTGCCGCGGATCGCAAACTCGCCCGCTTCGGCAACGGTATCGACGCGGAAATAGCCGTTGGATTGCAGCAGCGAGGCCAGCCGTTCGCGCGTGATCTCGCGTCCCGCCGTCAGCCGCTCGCCGGTTTGGCGGATGCGGAAGGGCGTTACATATTTCTGGATGACCGCACCGATGGTGGTCAGCACCAACTGCTTTTTGGATGTTGGTTGCTGCAAAGCTTGCAGGGTGGACATACGTTGCGATGTGACCGCGACGGAAGGCGAGGCGCGGTCATAGGGGAGGCAATCCCACGCCGGAAGCTGCAAGATTTCGACTTCTGGGGCAAAGAACGGCACCGCATCGGCAATAGCGCGCATCGCGCTATCGTCGGGCGCGATGTACAAGGTACGCGCCTTTGCCGCACGCGTCAGATCCGCGAGCAATAGCGGCGCGAAGCCCGACGGCACCGACGACAGGGTTAGCCCTGTCGGGCTGTGAATGATACGCTGCAGGTCGGTCATTTTTCCGCCGTGTTCAGTCCTTCCGGCAAAGAGATGAAATCGAGCCGTTGGAGCAGGTCCATCATCGACCCTGCCAAATTCGGGTCGGGTGCTGCGGTTTGTAGGGCCCAAGCCATGATGTCGACATCCTGCTCTTCCAACAGCCGCTCAAACCATGCGAAATCCGCCTCGCTCCAATGGGCGTGGTAAGTGTCGAAAAAGCCGCCGACCATGGCGTCCGCCTCCCGCGTGCCACGGTGGTGCGCGCGAAAGTGTAATTTGCGAAGATAGGGGTCGGCGTCCATCGGGCGCATCCTTTATGCTTGTGGTTTTAGGAGAGTTTCCGGATAAGCAGCCCTAGCCATGCGTCCAGATATTCTCAATCCGTTATTTGCAGAAGTGCGCGCGATGAAAGGCGTTGGACCAGGGCTGGCCAAACCGCTTGAGAAGCTCGGTTTGGTGCGGATCAAGGATGTGCTGTACCATTTTCCCGCAAGCTGGACCTACCGCAAGGCTGTCCAGCGGTTGGATGTTGCGGATGTGGGTTCCAACATCATCGTGCATTTGGTCGTGATGGACCACCGCAGCAGCGGCAGCGCGCGGGCACCTTTGCGGATCTATGCCGCCGATGCGGAGGGCAATTACATCACGTTGACCTTCTTCGGCCGCAATGGAGGCTGGGCGCGCAAGCAGTTGCCGGTGGGAGAAGCGCGGATCATTTCCGGCAAGCTCGACCGTTATGGCGATGAATTGCAGATGGTGCACCCCGACCATATCGTTGCCGTGGGGGAGGCTGGCGCCCCCGGCCTCGCCGAACCGGTCTATTCGCTGTCGGAAGGATTGACCAACAAGCGGATGGGGCAGCTGGCGACGGCGGCGCTCGAACATTTGCCGGACCTGCCCGAATGGATCGAGCCCAGCTTGCTGACGGCGCGCAATTGGGCGGGGTGGAACGCGGCGGTGAATCAGGTCCACCATAAGGATGATGAGGCCAACCGGGACCGGCTGGCCTATGATGAACTGTTTTCCAACCAGCTCACCATGCGGTTGGTGCGCGCGGCGATGGACCAACGCAAGGCGGTGCCGATTGCGGGCACGGGGGCGTTGGTGGACAGGCTGCAACTGCCCTTTGCGCTGACCGGCGCGCAGCAGCGGGTGATTGCGGAGATTGAGGGCGACATTGCCCAATCGCGACCGATGCTGCGGCTGTTGCAGGGCGATGTGGGCGCGGGCAAAACAATGGTCGCGCTGCGTGCGCTGCTCCGCGCGGTTGAGGCCGGGATGCAGGGCGCGATGCTTGCCCCGACCGAAATATTGGCGCGGCAGCATTTTGCGGGCTTGCAGAAATTGCTGGCGGGATTGCCCATCAATATCGCCATCCTGACCGGCCGCGAAAAGGGGAAGTTGCGTGAAGCCACGTTAATGGGGCTGGCCGATGGCAGCATCCATATTCTCGTCGGCACACATGCGATATTTCAGGAGGCGGTGACATATAAGGCGCTCGCGCTCGCGGTGATTGACGAACAGCACCGCTTTGGCGTGTCACAGCGGCTGATGCTGTCGCGCAAGGGCAGGGGTGTGCCGCATCTGCTGGTGATGACCGCGACGCCTATCCCGCGCAGCCTTGCGCTTGCGGCCTATGGCGAGATGGATTCCTCGCAGATTGACGAACTGCCACCGGGGCGCACGCCGGTGGAGACACGGGTGATTTCGCAGGAACGGTTACCCGAGATTGTCGACGGCGTTGCCCGCCATCTTTCGGCGGGGAAGCAGGCTTTCTGGGTCTGTCCGCTGGTCGAGGAAAGCGAGAATAGCGACCTTGCCGCCGCCGAACAGCGCGCCGAAATGCTGCGGCTGCGCTTTGGCGAGCAGGTGGCGGTCGTGCATGGGCGGATGAAGGGGCCGGAAAAGGATGCGGTCATGGAACGCTTCATCCGCGGCGAAACCCGGTTGCTGGTGGCGACCACGGTGATCGAGGTCGGGGTCGATGTGCCCAATGCGAGCCTGATGATCGTCGAAGCCGCCGACCGCTTCGGCCTTGCCCAGCTGCACCAGTTGCGCGGGCGGGTGGGGCGCGGGGCGGAGAAGTCCGTCTGCCTGCTGATCCGCAGCGCCCAGATTGGCGAAACGGCGCGGGCGCGGCTGGCGCTGATGCGGGAGACCAATGACGGCTTTCGTATTGCCGAGGAGGATTTGAAACTGCGCGGGGCAGGTGAGCTATTGGGGACGCGGCAGTCGGGCGACAGTCCGTTCCGTGTTGCGACCCCCGAACAGGTGCGCGCGATGATCAGTGTTGCGGCGGATGATGCGCGGCTGTTGCTGGACCGCGACGGCGGGCTTGCAGGACCAAGAGGCGAAGCCGCGCGGCTGTGTCTCTATCTGTTTGAACGGGACGCCGGGATCGCGACGCTCAGGGGAGGTTGATTACCGCAATTTGGGCGCGACATGGTCCAATAGCGCAAGGAAATCCGGTAAGCGCACGACTCGTTCAAACTGGAAACCGGCGCGGTTCTCGACGGTCCATATGACCAAGGCCTCTAACCTGCCGACGACTGGCAAGCGTAATTCCACACGATCACCACGTTCGAACACCGTGTTGTCATCAATCATGAAGCCATGCGCAGACACGTTGACGATATGGATCGTCTGGTCGCCATGTACCTTGCTTTCCGCAATAACCTTGTGGTTCGCCCGATGGCGTGCTGCGCGGCGTAAATCCATTTCGGTATTCGGTGCGGGTTGCGCCATAAATTACGACCTTATCTGTGCCTTCAATGGCTTGGTTATGGTGGTAATTTACAAATAAATGGTAAAATAATCCTTTAACGGTGTTTACCGAGAAACCTTAGGAAAAGCGCAAAATTCCGTGCTTTTTCTTTCCAGCCGATAATTTGATTTCATCCGGACCGGATGGAATCATTATATTATCGTCCAAAACCGCTTCGCCATTTATGCGCGCGCCGCCACCTTCAATCAACCGCCGCGCCTCTTTTTTTGAGGTGACAAAGTTCAATCCGATCAACGCATCGAGTATCGAAATAGCGCCCTCGGCCTCAAATACCGGAAGATTTCCGCCCATAGCGCCGTCTTCAAAAGTCTTGCGCGCTGTCTCTTCGGCGAGCATTGCCGCCTCCGAACCTCGGCACATTTCGGTCGCCGCATTGGCCAGTGCAATCTTCGCCGCGTTAATTTCCGCGCCCTGCAATGCCTCAAGTCGTGCGATTTCGTCGAGCGGCACATCGGTAAACAACCGCAAAAAACGGCCCACATCGCGGTCATCCGTGTTGCGCCAGAACTGCCAATAATCATAGGCAGGTAACTGGTCCTCATGCAGCCAGACAGCGCCCGACATCGTCTTGCCCATCTTGCCACCGTCTGCTGTGGTGATCAGCGGGGTTGTGACGCCATATACTTCGGTGCCGTCCATGCGGCGGGCAAGTTCAATGCCGTTGACGATATTACCCCATTGATCGGACCCGCCCATTTGCAGGCGGCACGCGGCACGGCGTGACAATTCCATGAAGTCATAGGCCTGCAAAATCATATAGTTGAATTCAAGGAAGGAGAGCGATTGTTCGCGGTCGAGGCGCAGTTTGACCGAATCAAAGCTGAGCATCCGGTTGATCGAAAAATGTTGTCCGACTTCGCGCAGGAAGGGGATATATTCGAGGGCATCGAGCCATTCGCTGTTGTCCAGCATGACCGCATCGGTCGGTCCGTCCCCAAAGGTCAGGAAACGTTCGAAAATCCGCTTAATCGAAGCGCAGTTTTCCTGAATGACCTCGTTGGTCAGCAATTTGCGCGCTTCATCCTTGAAGCTGGGGTCGCCAATCTTGCCAGTGCCACCGCCCATCAAGACGATCGGCTTGTGCCCTGCCTGTTGCAGACGGCGCAGCAACATGATCTGCACAAGACTGCCGACATGAAGCGATGGCGCAGTGGGATCGAAGCCGATATAGCCCGGGACAACTTCTTTCGTCGCCAAGGCATCAAGCCCCGCGGCATCGGTCGCCTGATGAATGTAGCCACGCTCATCAAGCAGGCGGAGAAGGTCGGATTTGTAAGCAGTCATAACGCGGCAGCGCCTAGCATGGAGTTTCGAGATTGGCCAATATTTCAATAGAGGAAATTACGCTGACCTGCCATCCCACCACGCCGCCCTTCATGGCTGATACCATCTCTGTGGCTGTCACACGGGAAAACAGTGGCGCATTATGGCTGCGCTATCATGTCGAATGTGATCTGAATGCGCTGGAAATTCCGGATATGTTGGCCCCGATGCGTACCGATGATTTGTGGAGATCCACGTGCTTCGAACTGTTCGTCCGGCGCGAAGCCGGGGATGCCTATCTCGAATATAATTTCTCGCCATCCAGCCAATGGGCGGCCTATCAATTTAAAGGATATCGTTCGGGCATGACCGAATTGATGACCTATCGTCCGCAAATTTATGGCGATGCAAGCGAAACGCACTTTGCATTGGAAGCAGAGTTGCCATTACCCGACGAGTGGCGCGAAGAACCGTTGTGGGTAGGGCTGTCGGCCGTGATAGCCGAAACGGGCGGCATCAATTCCTATTGGGCTTTGGCGCATCCAGAAGGAAAGCCAGATTTTCATCATAGGGATTGCTTTGCGCTTTATCTGGAGGCACCAAGCGCGGCATGAAATTTGGAATAGATCGCCTGCTCACCGAGCCTCAATTGCGTGCCCCGCTCAAGGGTAAACGCGTCGCTCTTCTCGCTCATCCTGCATCCGTGACATCGGACCTAACGCACAGTTTTGATGCGCTTGCCGCGCTCGAAGACATAAACATCACGGCGGCATTCGGCCCGCAGCATGGCCTGCGCGGCGACAAGCAGGACAATATGATGGAATCGCCCGATTTCACCGACCCTGTCCACGGCGTGCCGGTGTTCAGTCTTTACGGCGAAGTACGCCGCCCCACCGGACAATCGATGGGCACATTCGATGTCATATTGATCGACATGCAGGATCTGGGCTGCCGCATTTATACGTTCATTACGACGCTGCTTTATATGCTGGAGGCTGCCGCCGAGCATGGCAAATCGGTCTGGGTTCTCGACCGACCCAATCCGGCAGGACGGCCCGTTGAAGGCCTTACGCTTTTGCCCGGATGGGAAAGTTTCGTCGGTGCAGGGCCAATCCCGATGCGCCACGGCCTGACCTTGGGCGAACTGGGCCGATGGTTTATCGATCATTATAAAATTGATGTCGATTATCATGTTGTGGCAATGGAGGGCTATCACCCCGATGCTGCCCCCGGCTTTGGCTGGCCATCCGACAGGCTCTGGATCAACCCGAGCCCCAATGCGCCCAATGTCAACATGGCGCGCGCTTATGCAGGGACCGTGATGCTGGAGGGCACGACTTTGTCGGAAGGACGCGGCACCACACGGCCCTTGGAAATTTTCGGCGCACCCGACATCGACGCCCGCGCGGTCATCGCCGAAATGCGCCGTTTTGCCCCCCAATGGCTCACAGGCTGCACGTTGCGCGAAATATGGTTTGAACCGACTTTCCACAAACATGTCCACAGCCTCTGCCACGGCGTCCATATTCATGCCGAAGGGAAGTCTTATGACCATCAGGCCTTTCGCCCATGGCGCATACAGGCGCTGGCGTTCAAGGCGATCCGGCGGTTGTACCCGGATTACGACCTTTGGCGGGATTTTCCCTATGAATATGAAATCGGGAAATTGGCGATTGATGTGATCAATGGCGGGACCGGTTTGCGGGAATGGGTCGATTTTGAAGGTTCTACTGCGGACGATTTGGATGCGGTTTGCGGGCCTGATGAGGGGGCTTGGGTTGAGGATCGTCGGGGGTATTTGATTTATTGAGGTGGGATTTTTTTCGCTAGAAGGAAGAAGGCGAAAAGGAAGAAGGCGTCGGCAATTGCATTATCTGCTGCTGTAAACTCGCCGTACCCCATGCCGATATAATGCAGAGCCGAAATTTATTACAAGTCCCATGGGCTGATTAAGAAGTTTTACATATGTTTGCGTTTGGCGAATGTGGATGCCCGACAGTTTCTCCAAAGCCTTCAGTTCCACGACGAGCCAATCATTAACGAAGAGATCCACCCGATAAGCGTTGGCGAAATCCATATCATCAATTCTAATATGAGCAGGCATTTGCCGGACAACTTTCAATCCTTGGCGTTCCAATCGCGCCGCCAAAACAGTTTCATAAACGGACTCAAGCAATCCCGGTCCGATTTCCTTGTGCAGATGATAGCCCGCATCAATGACTGCAGCTAAGTGATCCTCTTGCGATTTCTTTAACAAAACAAATCTCGTGTAAAACGTCGCATGCACGGATTCGCACAATCCTGAACTTTAATCAACACAATGATTTATAAGAATTAAACTGCCGCCTTCTTCCTTTTAGCGAAAAATAAAAGCAGCGAAAAAAAGCAATTAGCAGCAAACCCCGCTCAATGCCCATGCTTTCGGCTCAACTCCCGCATGGCATCATCCAACCCCTCCAGCGTCAGCGGATACATTCGGTCGTTTATGACTTCCTTGATGATCTTGGTCGACTGCGAATAGCCCCACTGTTTTTCGGGCACTGGGTTCAACCAAACGGTGGCGGGATAGGTGTTGCTGATCCGGTGTAGCCAGACCGCGCCCGATTCCTCGTTGAAATGTTCGACTGAACCGCCCGGATGTGTGATTTCATAGGGGCTCATCGATGCATCGCCAACGATGACCACTTTATAGTCGTGGGGGAATTTGTGAAGAATATCCCATGTCGGGGTGCGCTCGGCAAACCGGCGCTTATTGTCTTTCCACAGCCCTTCATAGGGGCAGTTGTGAAAGTAGAAAAATTCGAGATTTTTGAACTCGCTCGTCGCCGCACTGAATAATTCTTCGCATAATTTTATGAACGGATCCATCGACCCACCGACATCGAGCAACAACAGCACCTTGATGGCGTTTCTGCGTTCCGGCCGCATCTGGATATCGAGCCATCCCTTGCGCGCGGTACCGTCGATGGTGCCATTGATATCCAGCTCCTCGGCTGCGCCGTCGCGGGCGAAGCGGCGCAAGCGGCGCATGGCGATTTTGATATTGCGGGTGCCCAGTTCTCGTGTGTGGTCGAGATTTTGAAACTCCCGCTTTTCCCAAACTTTGACGGCGCGTTTGTGCTTGGATTCGCCACCAATCCGCACGCCTTCGGGATTGTAACCGGAATTGCCATAGGGCGATGTCCCGCCGGTACCGACCCATTTATTTCCGCCCTGATGCCGCTTTTCCTGCTCTTCGAGCCGCTTTTTCAGCGTATCCATCAGCTCGTCCCAGCTACCCATCTTTTCGATTTTGGCCATTTCTTCGGGTGACAGATATTTTTCGGCAATCGCCTTCAGCCAGTCGGACGGCACATCGATGGGATTCTGGCCATATTCGGTGAAGATGCCTTTGAAAACTTTGCCGAAGACCTGGTCGAACCGGTCGAGCAACGCTTCGTCCTTCACCAGCGTGGTGCGGGCGAGGTAATAGAACTCCTCCGGATTCTGGGCGATGACATCGGCTTCCAGCGCCTCTAGCAGCGCAAGATGTTCCTTGAGCGAAGCGGAAATGCCCGCGGTTCGCAACTCGTCCATGAATGAAAAAAACACCGGCTCTGCCCTCGAAAAAATGCTTGGAAAGCTTGTGCCGACTTGGGCGGTGTCCGTCAACCTAGCGCCTGACCCCAACAGGGTTAACCAAGCGATAACCATAAGTATGTAACGTCACGCGAACCAGTAAAAAGGCCGCTTGTAATGAAAATGGACAGAATCGAGATTCCTGAAAACCAATGGGTAAAGGAAACCGCCAAGATTTGCGGTGATGTGACTGTCGGATGTGCCGAAGCGGCGGGCGTTCTTGAAGAAGCGTTGCAGTCGGCGGACTGGTTGAAATCGCGGCATTCGAAACTGACCGAACTTACCTTGCGCCTTGATTCCGATTTCGCTGCCGTCACACAAGCGACATCCGAAGCCAGCGCCATGTCCGAAGCCGCGGTTAGTCGGCTGATGGGCGGGAACGACACCGTGAAAATGTCGCTCGCCAGCTTTTCCGCACTGGTTGAACTGATCGGGAATCTTGGCACTCATATTACCGGATTTGCAGCGGCGATGGAGCAAGTAAAGCGCGTATCCCAGTCCATCGATACGATTGCGCGGACGACAAATATGCTCGCGCTGAATGCTGCGATTGAAGCGGAAAAGGCCGGCGACGCCGGGCAAACATTTTCAGTCGTCGCCGCTGAAGTGAAAAAGCTGGCACTTGATTCGCGCGCTGCTGCCGTTGAAATAACCGGGACGGTCAATTCGCTGTCCAACGAAGCCGCCAAATTTGTCGGTCAAATTCAGGATGGCATTTCGACAAGCGGCGAAGCGCAGCGCCAGTTTTCCAGCCTTGAAGAATTGATCCACAATGTCAGCGACATCATTGGCCAAATGGGCGACCGTAGCCGTGATATCGCGACAAACACGGCCGATGTGCACCAGAGCCTCATCGAGTCCCAACAGGTCCGCGATGCGGTTGCCGAGGCCAACGGAGCGATGTTCGGTGCGGTCGGCAAAGCCCATCATCAGTTGGTCGAGCTGGAAAATCTCGCGAACGGAATGTTCGACCATATCGTTCACAGCGGGCTATCGCTGGACGACTTGAAATTTGTGGAACTCGCAAAGGAGCAAGCGCGTCGGGTCGAGGCATTGACCGAAGCAGCGGTTGCCGAAGGTGCGTTGGAAATGAGCGCCTTGTTCGATACAGATCTGCAGCCGATCAGCGGCAGCAACCCGCCGCGTTTCCGCACGCGTCTAACCGATTGGGCCGAACGCAATTGGCAACCCTTGCTGGAATCGGTGAAAGCCACCGATCCGTCCGCGATCATGTCGGTCGTCTGCAGCAGCAACAAAGGCTTTCTGCCCGTTCATCTCAGGGAGTTTTCACGTCCCCCCATCGGCGATTTGGCACATGACACCAAATATTGCCGTAACGGCCGCGTCCTGTTCGAAGGCTGCGATATCACGGCCAAAGCGAGCGAGAAGGACTTTATCATGGCGGTGTACCGGCATGAAGGTGACGGGAAAACCTATAATGTGGTCCGCAATGTCTATGTGCCGCTTCGCATCAATGGCCAACGCTGGGGCGATCTTGAAATCGCGTATACGATTTAGCCACCCTGACGTCGCGCCATGAAGGCGAGGCGTTCGAACAGCATCACGTCCTGCTCGTTCTTCAGCAGCGCACCGTGCAGCGGCGGAATCGCCTTGGTCGGGTCGCGTGATTGAAGCACGTCGAGCGGCATGTCTTCGTGCAGAAGCAGCTTGAGCCAATCGAGCAGTTCCGACGTCGACGGCTTTTTCTTCAGGCCCGGCACATCGCGGACCTCATAGAAGATATCCATCGCCTTCGAGACCAGGATTTTCTGGATGTCGGGGAAGTGGACGTCGATGATGGACTGCATCGTCTCGCGGTCCGGGAATTTGATATAGTGGAAGAAACAGCGGCGCAGAAATGCGTCGGGCAATTCTTTTTCATTGTTCGAGGTGATGATGACGATGGGCCGTTCGGCCGCTTTGATCGTCTCTTGCGTTTCGTAAACGAAGAACTCCATCCGGTCGAGTTCCTGCAACATATCGTTCGGGAATTCGATGTCGGCCTTGTCGATCTCATCGATCAGCAGCACGGGCAGTTGCGGGCTGGTGAATGCCTCCCACAATTTGCCTTTCTTGATGTAATTGCGGATGTCGTGCACGCGTTCATCACCCAATTGGCTGTCGCGAAGGCGAGCCACGGCGTCATATTCATACAGGCCCTGATGCGCCTTGGTGGTGGATTTGATGTTCCATTCGATCAGCGGCGCACCAAGGGCGGTTGCGATTTCCTGGGCCAGCACGGTTTTGCCAGTGCCTGGTTCACCCTTGACCAGCAACGGACGGCGCAGCTTTGTCGCCGCATTGACCGCAACTTTAAGGTCATCGGTCGCCACATATTTGTCAGTGCCTTCAAAACGCATCATCAGATCCCATCACTTAATCGAACGGTTAATTCGTTAAGTGGCGCAGGATATATATGCAAGTATCAACTGCGCCCTATGCCTGACTCTGACTTACTTTTCGGATGGTGTCGTATCGATAACTCTCGCGATAATCGTGCCTTCGTAGGAAAATGCGCGCGTGTAATTCTGGTCTACACCGCTTGTCCAGTTGGAGGCGCCAAAGCCTGTGTAGACTGTCGTAGTGCTCGTCGAAGTCTGAATGCTATCAAAAAATTTACCGACGGCTTCCGGGGCGGTCGTAACAAGAATATATTTCTCATTTTCCAATGCCCGCAATTGCACCGAATAGACGCCGCCGCGAAAGGCAAACTGATCCTTTGAAAACCGCCTTACAACATTGCCGCTTACATCCAGTGTCGCAATATCAGGGGAAAATACGCGTAATGGTTCAACTGCACTGCCAATTTCAAATACCCGATTCTCGATGACACCCGGGAGCGCAAACAATTGGAACGGTGTATTGCCACTTGCAGTAGAAAGGCATTTTGATGTCTCGACTACGGGAACTGACAGTTCATTAAACTTCTTCTTTTTCTTGAAATCCAAACTTGTTGCCGAAGCTAAATCTGGTTGTGCAAGGCAACTGACGCCGGCAAATTTGGTCACCGGTGAAGAAAAACGCGCGCCGGACGCACAGCCAGCCAATAGGGCACAGCCAATGGCCGAAAAAATAACCTTATTCATCAATAATCTCACTGGATAAGTTTTACAGATTCTGCCGCAACGGCTTTTAATGCGACACGCAATCCTTCGGCCAATTTTTCAGGATTGTTTATCATTTCTTCGCGGCCGCTGAATATATATTGTGGATCAGGGTAGAGCGTGATGATACCTTGTTGCGGATTGACGACATTATAGGCAATCCTGTTTTTCAACAAAGTCTGTTTGCCAGCGGCATCGATCATTTGAACATCTGCCATTACCGTTGGCCGCCAAGGCTGCCCGCTGCCTGCCGAAATATATCCATAGTTCAGAACGACGACATCAAGGGTCGCCTGCCCATTTTCACTTTTTGGATATTTTACGAGAAGCTCACGCTTTTTACGATCTTCGCCTGACAGCATTGTTACCTGGATGTTTTTACCCTGCAATGCTTCGCTAAGCAGCGATTGCATTTCCATTTCCGCATCAAATTTGACGCTGGACAACGCTTCGTTGACCCTGTCTTTACGGCTATCCTGAACACCTGCATCAATCAGTGCGCCTATGAGTCCGAAATTGGAACCCACGGACGCAACTTCAAATGCGCTCGCTTCAGATGGTGCGATATCCTGAACAAGGTAGACTGCCTGAATGGGCTGCGCCGGTGCAAGGTAAGGGGTCGCGGTATATCGCGACGCACAGCCCGAAAGAGAAATGCCGATCGCTGCGAAAATCACAATTTTTTTCATACAATTGCCCCGTTAGAATGTCACTAAGCTGATGTGATATCATCAACATTTGTGACGTCAACGATTCAGTCGTGCGGCGACCTTTTTATTTACAAATCACCAATCTAGACGGCCAATGCCTCGATATGGCGTGCGGCAATCAGGCGCCATAGCCCGCGCTGCTGTGCCAAAATCTGTTCCGCGCCAAAGCGCATGGCGCGGCGGTAATTGTCGGTTGCGCCGAGGTTTTCGGCTACGTCGGTGCACTCGTTAATGCCGGGTAGGGCGACGGGGGGCACATCCATGCCGACGTGCAACGCCACTGCTTCCAACACGGGGCGGCTGCGATGCCAGTCTATCACAAAAGCCAGGGCGGCGCCTGCCGGGCAACCCTTTCGTTCGGACGAGGCAAGCATTTCGAAATTGCGCGCTTGGCCTGCAATCAGGGCGGCAACTTTATTTTCCCCCTGATGACGGCGTTCAGGCCCGGCGGCGACCGTCAATGCGTTCATGAAACTGCGCTCGATGGCAAAACCGTCAATCGCCTTGATCAGCCATTTGCGCGCCGCGTCGTCGGCAATTTTGTGCGCGGCGTGATCGACAATACCGGGGTGCCGCCCGTGCGAAACGTTTATGAAATGAGCGATATCCGCCACCAGAGCGCCGCGTGCATATTTGAACGGAGACCGCAAATCCGGGCGGGAGGAGCCTTCGCTGATAAAATCGGCAAGTGGCTGCACAATGGACACGCTGCCGTCGGTCAAAATGGCGTCGGTAAACAACGATCCAAAGTCCCCAACTATGTCCGGCCGCGCCAGATTGTCCATTGCCCACTCCGCATGACGATCAAACGGCCTTTTCACAGCGCTTGATTGAGGAGGAGTAGCAAAAAGTCCTAAATGACATGTTTACATATGGGGAAGTTTTTTCTCTACGCGAATTGTAATAATAATAGTGTTGCTATGAAAGCACAGTGTAAGAAAATTGTAATCTGACTATCGATTGCCCCTTGTGCATCTCTTTCAAGCCCGCCTAGCTATATCTTTAGATATATTTTCTCAGGGTAGTTAGGGAGCATAAAATATGAAAAAGTCGCAATTGCTATTTGCAAGTTCGATAGTCAGCGCCGCGATATTCGCCGCAAATCCTGTATATGCACAAGAGACGGCGGCGGCCGAAGCATCGGCACCGGAAAATTCGGAACTCGTTGAAGACGATAGCAGCGTCATATTGGTTACAGGCTCCCGTATTCGGCGGGATGAGTTTAGCTCGATCGAGCCGATCACCATCATTACAGCAGATGAAATCACGCAATCAGGGTTCAATAGTGCGACTGATGCTTTGCAAAGCTTGGGCGTGACCGGTGGTGCGGGGCAGATTAACAACTTTTTCGGCGGATTTGTTACCGATGGCGGAACTGGCGCTAACACTCTTGGTTTGCGTGGGCTTGGACCAGCAAGAACGCTTGTGCTTCTTAATGGTCGCAGGCTTGCCCCTGCTGGAACACGCGGTTCATTGGTTGCCGCTGATCTAAATGTTCTACCTACTGCAATCGTCGAACGTGTCGAGATTTTGAAAGCTGGCGCGTCGTCCATCTATGGATCGGACGCCGTTGCCGGTGTTATCAATATATTGACCGACACCAAATTGCGGGGTTTGACGCTGGACGCACAAGTTAACATCCCGGAAATAGGTGCAGGACTGGATCGTCGCGTATCTGCAAGTTTTGGATTTGGTACGGACCGTCTGGATCTCATAGGATCTGTTGAATATCGTAAACGCAACGTTATCCGGCTTCGCGATGTGGACTTTACAGATTGCCCTGTGGGTGGTGCATTGACAGGGGAGGGTACTGAATTTGGCTCGGGAGACAGTAACGGTTTTGACGGTACGCCTTGCTTTACCCTTGATAATGGCGGAACAACAATCAACACACTCGGGCTCCCGACACGCGAAGCTTTGAGCCGAACCACGGGATTGCCCGGGCGTTTCGCTCGGTTTATCCCATCTGCGGGAGCGGGCGGCGCTACTCCGGGCTTCCTTGGAGTCGACTTCTTTTCTCGTGATACATTTGACCCAGCCATGCAGGATGAAGAGCTGGTGACACCGGTTGAGACATTTACGGGCTTTATATCCGGTTCTTATGATCTGGAAATGTTGGGAAATGCAGAGCTGTATGGCGAGGTTTTGGCAACGCGGCGCAAGTCGTCTTCGACATTGTTTAGGCAACTCGCGCTCGATTATCTGCAAGGCAGTTTGTTAGTTCCGGAAATATTTCGGAACGGACGTTTTTTGGGCCCAAACGAGACGTCGAGCGGACGTAATGTGGCTGCGCGTGCATTTATCGGTTTTGGTACAACCGATTCCAAACAAGTGGTGGATTATGTGCGCGCGGGTGCCGGATTGCGCGGGGACTTCTTTCTTCCTGGTTGGCGCTATGATGCTTACGCAGGTAAGTCCTGGACTGATGGCACTGCTGAAATTGAATCATTTTTGATTGATCGGGTTGCTACGTCCTTGGACGTTGTGAGGAATGCGGACGGTTCATTTAGCTGCGCAGCACAGGCAGCAATTGCCAATTGTGTTGCTGCGCCCGAACTCAATGCGGACACTATCGGTGGACGCTTGCCGCAGGCATTTCGCGATTATATTTTGGTCAACACTGTTGGTAAAACCACCTTTAGAGAAACCACCTTTTCAATTGGTCTCGATGGCCCACTATTTACTTTACCAGGTGGAGATGCCCAACTTGCCGTAGGCGCTGAGTTTAGAAAACAAAGCATCGATGACACGCCTGACGATAATGCTATTCGCGGAAACCTGCTAGGACTAACGGCCTCGGTTCCGACCAGAGGCAGCGACAATGTTAAGGAAGTATTTGGCGAGTTGTTTCTGCCAATATTGGCAGACCGTCCATTTTTCGAAAACGCCAATATCAGTGGTTCCGTCCGGCTAACAGACTACGCATCCTACCGCAGTGATATAACTTTCAAACTCTCTGGCGAATGGGAGTTTGTAAAGGGAGTAGGATTGCGAGGCAGTTTCGGAACTTCATATCGGGCTCCCGCACTATCTGAGCAGTTTTTAGGTGAGACATCCGGCTTTTTGGGTTCGGACAATGATCCATGTGATGCCGATGGATTTCCGGAAAACGCTGCAGAATTTAGCGCCGATGATAGGGTCCGTGCGACAAATTGTGCCGCTGTCGGGCTTGATGTTACGACGTTTCAGCAAAATAGCAGCATAACCGCAATCAACCGGGGTGGAGCCGAAACAGGTCTCGAAGCCGAAACGTCAAAAAACTGGTCGCTCGGTGCCGTGGTGACGCCTCGTATTTCGGATTCACTTTCGCTTAACTTTGCGTTGGATTATTTTGATATCAAGGTTGACAATGGGGTGTCGAGCTTGGGTGGAGCCACCATTTTGGATCGTTGTTTTACAGCGGTAGATTTTGATCCAGATGCCGGTTTTTGCCGCTTCGTTGAGCGGGATGCTAACAATGTTCTTACAGTGACAAGCGGCTTCATAAATCTCTCTACGGACATCGTGAAAGGTTTTGAATTTACCGGACGTATGTCCACTGATCTTTTGGATGGACGATTTACTCTGAATGCAAATATCACAAAATACACAGAGCAATCTTCTCGCTTGTTTGAAGACGAGTTCTTGATCGATGCAAACGGGACGCTTACTGTCCCTGACTGGGTCGGATCATTTGACGCTACTTATCGTAAGGGGCCAGTATTGCTGCGCTATGGTATCGAGTGGGTTGATGGCAGCTCGGGGACATTTGCATTCGAAGCGACCAGCTCTGAAACAGGTCTTGTTGATGCCGATTTGGAACAAGACCTTCGGGATACCTTAGTTCTTGAAGTACCCGATTATTTTTTACACTCAATGTCTGTACAATTTACTGTTTCAGATCGCTTCGAAGCAACATTTGGTGTTCGAAATTTGTTTGATACACAACCGCCTCGGATTTCAGCTTCCGACTTCCAAAATGTGACGGGTAACGCACCGCTTTATTCTGGGTATGACTACACAGGGCGGCAGTTCTTTATGAATACAACATTTAAGTTCTAATCAGGTTACACCAAAATTAAAGGGCGGCGATCCTGTTGGGTCGTCGCCCTAATTTTTTATTTTTTTCCGCCATATTGGTTCGGCCTAACTCAGCTTTTCAGGCTCTTCGGCGCGTCCAGGATTGATACCGATTTTCGCAAAAACGTCATAAATTATAGCTATTTCTGGGTAATACCAATGCCTAAATGACAATCTTTGCCAAGTAGCTAATGTGTACTGCGCGTTAGTGTGTGCGCTGGGTGCAAGGTTTGGAAAATAGTTCAATGAACGATTTAGGCATAAAATCAGGCGTTGCGCTTGGATATCGCCCCGATATTGACGGGTTGCGGGCTATTGCCGTGCTTGCAGTTCTGTTTTTTCATGCCGACCTCGGCTTTGTTCCGGGTGGCTATGCAGGCGTTGATATATTCTTTGTGATCTCGGGCTACCTGATCTCCCGGCTTATCGTCGGCGAGATCCGGGAAGATAATTTCTCGCTGCTGCGCTTTTATGAACGGCGTATAAGGCGCCTATTCCCGGCGCTGTTTGCGATGCTGGCGATCGCGTTGATCGCAGGGGCGGTCATTCTGTTGCCGCAGGACTTCACTTACATGTCCCGTAACGCCTTTGGCGCAGCGGCGTTTGTGTCGAACATCGCTTATTGGACGCAGACCGGATATTTTGAAGGTGATGCCAAGGTTCGGGTGCTTCTGCACACCTGGTCGCTCGCCGTTGAGGAGCAGGTCTATATTGTCTACCCGATGATCCTGATGCTGGTCCTGCGGAAATGGGCGCTGCATTTAAAGAGTATATTGCTAGCTTTGGCTACGATATCCTTTGCCGCGTGCGTTTGGATGACCAACACGGATCCGTCCACTGCATTTTACCTGATGCCGTTTCGCATGTGGGAATTTCTCGTTGGCGCGTTATTAGCGGTCGGTGTATTCAAACAACCCGAGCGACCTTTGACAGCGACTGTCGCGGGATTGGCCGGCCTTGGCATAATCGTCGGCACGTTCGTCATTTTCGACGACATGACGGTTTTCCCCGGCGCGGCGGCGCTGGTCCCTTGTTTGGGAACCGCCCTGTTGATCTGGTCGGGTAAAGACACAATTTCGGGCCGGATATTGTCGGTGTCGGCGATGCGGTTTGTGGGCAAAATTTCCTATTCGGTATATCTGTGGCATTGGCCGCTGTTCGTGTTTGTCAACTATATGATAATTGGAAAATTGTCCTTTTTGCAGAATGTCGGCCTTGCTGGCGTAGCTATCGGCCTTGGTTTTCTATCTTGGCGCTTTATCGAAATGCCGTTTCGTCGGCCCTATGACGAAACCCCGCAAAGGTCTGTATTCGCGTTGGGTGGGGCGTCGATTGTCCTGATAACCTGCGTATCAGCCGCCATATATTTCAACGGTGGTTTGCCAGACCGGTTTCAGGACCGGACCGTGAAGCTGGCGTCTTACGAAAAATCGATGAACCCGGAATCAGATATTTGTGAAAAGGTGGAACTGCAACTCGCGGTCAATTCGCGTTGCACCATTGGGAATCCTAAAAATGCTTCGGTTTTTCTGTGGGGGGATTCGCACGCAGGCGCCTTGTTCGGGGCGCTGGATCAGGTCGCAAAAGACAGTGGTACAGGGATAGTCTATGGCGCATCACCCCAATGCCCCCCACTGTTGGGAGCAGGAACCAGTGCTCAATGCGTTGAGGGCAATCGCAAACGGCTGGATTATGTGTTGAAAAATGACGAAATCCGCACGGTCATATTGGCGGCTCGCTGGTCGCTATATCTGGAGGGACGGTTTGTTTCAACGGGTGAGGCAGAAACCAACAATGGCGTGCCAAAGCTGATCGGCCCTGATGGAGAGCCTTATCCGTTGTTTAGCGATGCTGCCCGTCACCATTTCAGGGACAGCATTCGCAATCTCGTTCAGGTTTTAATGGCCAATGGCAAGCATGTGGTGCTTGTCTACCCTATCCCGGAAACAGGCTATAACATTCCGCACACCCTGGCTTTGATGAGCACGAGAGGGAAGAATCCGGCGGATTTCACCGTTCCCAAAAATCTGTATGTGGAACGGCAATGGCGGGCGACCCAGATATTGGGCGATCTGGGACATCACCGGCAGTTGACCCGTGTTTACCCCGCGCAGGTTTTGTGCCCAACGTCACGCTGTCTGACATTCGCGCATGGCGCACCGCTGTATTTCGACAGCCATCATCTGAGCGTGCCGGGCGCATTGATGCTGAAAGACCCGATCGCCGAAGCGATTGGCCGGACGCCAGCCGCCTAAGGCCGATTTTTATTGGTCGAGGAACGACCGCATCTTGCGGCTACGGCTCGGGTGTTTCAACTTGCGCAGCGCCTTTGCCTCGATCTGACGGATACGTTCGCGGGTCACGCTGAACTGCTGGCCTACTTCTTCCAACGTGTGGTCGGTGTTCATGCCGATACCAAAGCGCATACGCAAAACGCGTTCTTCACGCGGGGTGAGTGACGCAAGGACGCGAGTCACCGTTTCCTTGAGGTTCGCCTGAATAGCGGCATCCACAGGAATGATCGCATTCTTGTCCTCGATGAAGTCACCCAGATGGCTGTCTTCCTCATCCCCGATCGGGGTTTCAAGGCTGATCGGCTCCTTGGCGATTTTCATCACCTTGCGAACTTTTTCGAGCGGCATGGAAAGACGCTCGGCCATTTCCTCCGGTGTTGGTTCGCGGCCCTGTTCGTGCAGGAACTGGCGGCTTGTCCGGACCAGCTTGTTGATCGTTTCGATCATATGCACCGGAATACGGATGGTCCGCGCCTGATCGGCGATCGAGCGTGTAATGGCCTGCCGGATCCACCAGGTGGCATAAGTGCTGAACTTGTAGCCGCGGCGATATTCGAACTTATCGACCGCCTTCATCAGGCCGATATTGCCTTCCTGAATGAGATCAAGGAACTGAAGTCCACGGTTGGTATATTTTTTGGCGATGGAAATCACGAGGCGCAAATTGGCTTCGACCATTTCCTTCTTGGCAATCCGGGCTTCGCGCTCGCCTTTTTGCACCATGTTCACGATGCGGCGGAATTCGTTCAGGCTCATGCCTGTATTTGCCGCAATATCGGCGATTTCGGCACGGATACGTTCTACGCCATCGGCTTCGTTGGTGGCAAAGGCGGTCCATTTCTTGTCGATATTGGCGACATCGGAAAGCCAGTTTTCGTCCAGCTCATGGCCCATATAACTGTCAAGAAACGCCTTGCGCGGTACCTTATGCCGTTCTGCCAAGCGCAACATCTGGCCGCCAAGCGCGGTCAGGCGGCGGTTGAACGAATAAAGCTGATCGACCAGATATTCGATCTTGTTGGCGTGGAACTGCACCGATTCAACTTCGGCGGTCAATTCTTCGCGCAATTTGTGATATTTATTTTCCGAAGCCGTGGAGAAATCCTCGCCGGCATTCAGCGCGCGCATACGGTCGAGCTGGATGTTGGAGAATTTCTTGAACAGCGATGTGATCTTGGCAAAGCGTTCCAACGCCGCAGGCTTTAGCGCTTCTTCCATCTGCGCGAGGCTGAGGGTGTTGTCCTCTTCTTCTTCCTCGACAGGGCGCGCGCGCCGTTCGGTCATGTCATCATCGTCGTCGTCGGCCGCTTCGGGCTCGTCTTCGACTTCTTCTTCTTCTTTATAGGATGGCCCGGCGGTTTTTTCGCTGATTTCGCCATCGCCTTCTTCCTCACCATCTTCGGTCAGGCTTTCGGGCGCTGGTTCCTTGGACAACATGGCGTCCAGATCAAGGATTTCGCGCAACTGCATATTGCCGTCGTTCAGCGCGTTGGACCAGTCGATGATGGCGTGGAACGTGATCGGGCTTTCGCACAGGCCAAGGATCATGGTGTCGCGGCCGGATTCGATGCGCTTGGCAATCGCGATTTCGCCTTCACGGCTGAGCAGTTCGACGGCGCCCATTTCGCGCAGATACATGCGTACAGGGTCATCGGTGCGTTCGCCGGTGCCGGTCTTCTTGGTCGTGTTGGTCAGCGAGCGCGGGTCGTTTTCGGAAATATTGTCGATGGTCTCGACTTCTTCCTCCTGATCGTCCTCGCTGTCTTCGCCGGCTTCTTCATTTTCAACGATCTGGACACCCATGTCGTTGATTGCGGACATGACATCTTCAATCTGTTCCGAAGACATTTGGTCCTGCGGCAGCGCAGCGTTTAGTTCGTCATAGGTCAGGAAACCCCGGCGCTTCGCCTTTGCGAGCAGCTTTTTGACGGTCGCATCATTCAGGTCGATCAGCGGTGCATCACCATTTTCGGACATATCTTCTTCATTTTCATTTGCACGACTTGCCAAAATAATTCCCCGTAAATTCTATAAACCATCCGCATCGCGCCGAAAAAATGCGATGATGCGGTCGTCAAAAGCCTTTTTCTCGGCGCGTAACCGTTGCTGCTCTGCAAAAGTCTCGTCGGTCATCTCTGAACTTGCCCGCACTGTGGCGCGTTCCAGAGCTTCTTCCAGCGCAGGACGCTGCTTCATCAGCCTGATTGCTTCACCCAATTCCTTTGAAGCGTTGGACAATCCGCCGCTTTCTACCCCGACTTCACCACGGTTAAAGGCAAAGACTTTGCCGTTGCTGTGGAGCAGCGTTACAGCGACATTATACAACTTCTCGTCCAATATGGTAATTAACCCGTCTGTATCAAGCGATTCTTTGGCAAAACTTGCATCAAGCATGACTCCGAGCAATTTTGCGTGATTCGCATCGGTCGGAATAAAGTCGCTCAACGCTTCATGATGGCGTTGGATTAGGGAAGGGTTTCGCAAAAGCGCACCCAATACGCCCTGAACCAGAAAGTCCGAGTTTTTGGCATTAAAGCTTTTGGTTTCCGCTCCGGGCGGCAAAATTTGCGGTTTACGCCAATCGCGGACATTGCCTTTTCGCGAAGCGACCTGGGGCTGAAACGGCACGCGGGGCTTAGGTGCAAATAGGCTATCAAACCGTTCGCGGAAGGCATCGGCATAATGCCGACGGATTTCGGAATCCGCAATGTTCGCCATATGCGCCCCCAACCGTTGTTTCAGGCCGGCGCGGTCTTCGGGTGTATCCAGCGGACCTGCGACGACCTCACTGCGCCAAAGGCGTTCCACCAGCGCTTCCGATGCATCCAGAAGTTCGGCAAGCGCCTTTGGCCCTGATTTCTTGACTAGATCGTCGGGGTCTTGCCCCTCCGGTAAGGTAACAAATTGCAGGCTGTGTCCCGGTTTCAATAAAGGCAGCGCCCGCAAGGCTGCGCGCACGCCTGCTTTCTGTCCGGCACCGTCGCCATCAAAGCAGAGCAGGGGCTTTTCGGTCATCCGCCACAGCATCTGGATCTGCTGTTCGGTCAAGGCGGTACCCAGCGGCGCGACGGCATCGGCAAAGCCCGCCTGCGCAATGGCGATAACATCCATATAGCCTTCGACCACAATCACCCGGCCTGTCTTGCGCGAGGCGGGGGAGCATCTGTCGAGATTGTAGAGCGTTCGCCCCTTGTCGAACAAAGGCGTGTCGGGGGAGTTGAGATATTTGGGCTCGCCATCCCCCAATATCCGCCCGCCAAAGGCAATCACGCGCCCGCGTGGATCGCGGATCGGGATCATCAGGCGGCCACGAAACCGGTCATAAGGTTCCTTGTCGTCGACCGAGATAAGCAGACCTGCCTCGACCAACATGGCATTTCCGAATTTCTGCAAAGCCGATTTGAGCGCCGTGCGGTTGTCGGGCGCAAGGCCAAATCCGAATTCCTGGATAGTCTTGGCCGAAAATCCACGTTTCTCCAGATAAGCGCGCGCGCCAGCGCCATCGATGCCCTGCAATTGCTGCACAAACCAGTCCTGCGCCGCCGTCATGACGTCATACAGATTATTGGCTTTTTCAGCGCGTTGCGCGGCTCTGGGGTCCGCCGCCGGCACCTCCAATCCCGCCTCGGCCGCGAGTTCCTTGATCGCGTCCATGAACGACAGCCCGCGCTGGTCGGTCATCCACCTAATAGCGTCGCCATGTGCGGAACAGCCGAAGCAATGGTAGAAGCCCTTTTCATCGTTGATCGTGAAACTGGGCGTCTTTTCATTATGGAACGGACAACAGGCCTTATGCTCCCGCCCCGCCTTGGTAACCTTGACGGTACGGCCGATCAACGCGGAAAGCGTGATCCGGGAACGCAGTTCGTCAAGCCATTGCGGGGTTAGGGACATGGGGGGCGCTTTGGGTTTGGGTTGTTGGGTGGTGTCGGAATGAGAGGTGTCCCGACTTCGCTCGACACGAAGGGGGAAGGGGAGCGCGGTTTTTCAGATCCGTTCGTGTCGAGCGAGGTCGAGACACCCATCAGTTACAACTAAGCCAAAGCCGCCTTAACCAACCCGCTGGCTTTGCTCATATCAAGCTGGGGCCCGTGGCGTTCTTTCAATGTTGCCATGACGCGGCCCATGTCCTTGACGCTGGTCGCGCCGAGTTCGGCCTTGATGCCTTCGATGGCGGCGCTGGTTTCCGCGTCGCTCATTTGCGCGGGCAGGAATTCTTCGATGATGACGAGCTCCGCCGCTTCGACCTCGGCGAGTTCGGTGCGACCACCTTGTTCGTACAGCGCAATGGATTCGCGGCGTTGCTTAATCATTTTCTGCATGACTTCGACGACCATCGCATCATCATCAGGCAACTGTGACGCGGTTCGCAATTCGATGTCGCGGTCCTTGATCTTGGCAAGGATCAGGCGGACGGCGGCAAGGCGGTCTTTTTCGCCGGCTTTCATGGCGGTAATCTGGGCGGCTTTTATGGTGTCACGAATCATGATTTTCTTTCAATGAAGGTAATCGATAACGATAGCCAATCATCCACACACCGTCACCCTGAACTTGTTTCAGGGTCTATCGTGCGGCAAAGGGCAGAGATCGAACGAATAAATGAACCCTGAAACGAGTTCAGGGTGACGATCAAGCCCGTAGCTCGGGAATTACTATTCCACAACTTTCTCGTTTTCCGCATTGACGCCTCCGCCCGCCATGTCTAGGCGCGGTGCCTTAGCGACATTGCTGCAATTTTCTGATCGGAGCGACCCCATCATGGCCGACCCCAAAACTATCCGTGCGCCTTCTGGAGCGACGGGTGTATTGGTTTTGGCGTCGGGCGAAGTCATCTGGGGCAGGGGCTTTGGCGCAGAAGGGCAGGCGGTCGGTGAAGTGTGCTTCAACACCGCGATGACCGGATATCAGGAAATCATGACAGACCCGTCCTATGCCGGGCAGATCATCAACTTCACCTTTCCTCATATCGGTAATGTTGGCACTAACCCTGAGGATGTGGAGGCACTGAACCCCCATGCGCTGGGCGCTATCGTGCGTCAGGATGTGACCGACCCGTCAAATTTCCGCAGCACGCAGCATTTCGATGCCTGGATGAAGGCCAATGACCGCATCGGCATTTCCGGCGTCGACACCCGTGCGCTGACCCGTCTGATCCGCGTGGCGGGCGCGCCCAATGCCGTGATCGCCCATTCGGCGAACGGTAAATTCGATGTGTCGGCTTTGCTTGCGAAGGCAAAGGCATGGGCAGGCCTTGAAGGCATGGATCTGGCCAAGGATGTGACGACGTTGCAAAGCTATGGCTGGGATCAGGGTTTGTGGAAGTTGGGTGAGGGGTATCAGAAGCGTACCAAGGGCACCAAAAAAGTCGTCGCCATCGACTACGGCATCAAACACAACATCCTGCGCAATCTGACTGACGCAGGCTGCGAAGTCACCGTGGTCAGCGCCACCGCGAGTTTCGATGAAATCATGGCGCACGCCCCCGACGGGTTGTTCCTGTCCAACGGCCCCGGCGACCCCGCCGCGACGGGCGTATATGCAGTGCCGGTGATCAGGAAATGGCTGGAAACCAAAAAGCCGCTGTTCGGCATCTGCCTCGGCCATCAGATGCTCGGCCTTGCGGTCGGCGCAAAGACCGAAAAGATGCATCAGGGCCACCGCGGCGCGAACCATCCGGTAAAACGGCTTTCGGACGGCGCGGTCGAGATTACCAGCATGAACCACGGCTTTGCAGTCGACGCCGCAACTTTACCCGCCAACGCCAAGGCGACGCATGTTAGTCTGTTCGACGGCAGCAATTGCGGCTTCGAACTCGCCGATCAGCCTGCGTTCAGCGTACAATATCACCCCGAAGCCTCACCCGGACCGCAGGACAGCCATTATCTGTTCGAGAAATTCGCGGGGATGATGGGGTGATGATTATAACTTTGGCCGCGCTTGCAACATTTAATATCACGTACATAGCGCCACGTGCAAACGAGATCGATTTGGTGGATTCGCTCAAACGGGCATCAACGGTATGTTCAGTCGGCTCGATGGCAGAGCCGCTTGTGGCGTGGGTGGAGGCGGAACCGACGGACGATTCTGGCATAGCGGCGCTCGACAAGAAAACGCTCGATATCATGAAGGATGCGGGTTTTGCTGGTGACCGAAAAGCTGAACCGGTGACTTTCGATGCGATCCGCAAAATGCTGGTAACAAAAACCTATATTCGCGTGACATTCAGCGCTGATGATGACGCCAAGATATGTTTGGACCGTTGGTTAGAAGACAGCAAATTTACAAAACTGGCGCCCGATCAGCCCGTTCCGGAAGAGCTGCAATGACGGGCTGTGCTATTCAGACAAATGTGCTGATAGAAGCGGAGCCAACGGACCATAGCCGGTTCGAGAAATTCGCGGGGATGATGGGATGAGTAAAAGCGACAGAATAATTGATTATGTCGAGGCCGCCGTCCTTACTCAGCTTCGTGGGGCGATTAATGACTTGGGCCAATATGGGTTTATCAGTAGAAATGAGCTAACCGGCATTCTTGCTGGCGTTTTGAACCGGACGACGGACACAATCGGCATTGAATCGACGGCAGATCGCTTAGTCAAAAAAGGGATCGTTGAAGTAATTTCTGACGATTTGGCAGGCGATTTTTACTCGTTTAATCGCGAGGCCTTGCTGACTTTGGTTGACCGTGAGGCTGCGGTTGTGAACTCCATTTTATACAAAATGAAAAAGGTTGGTTTGGCGTTCTTTAACGCAGCGATCGAGCAAGCGACACTATCCAGAGAAGAAGTACCTATAGAGTATAAGTCAATGAACGTTCCTGCTTCAGATAGAGTGGTGACTTTATCGCATAACCAAATTGAATCATTTGATGAGCCAACGTCAGAAATAATTACCGCCATTGAACGCGAGAACGCAGTTGCAGATCACCCCGGGTTGCGAGAACTAATAATCGGTCAATTAAGAGCTGGCAGAGAGTTGATCAGGATTGGCGTTTTCAAAGCCGAACTTCTGCATATGACCCTTGTCGTAGGGCTCAAAATGCTGGTTGAAAAATATGGGGATCACGCCATCGGCGCGCTCGCGTCGAAACTCCTTGATTTAATCCTTAAAGAAATTGGTATCGGCTAGAAAATGCCCAAACGCACTGACATCTCCTCCATCCTCATCATCGGCGCTGGCCCCATCATCATTGGTCAGGCGTGCGAGTTTGACTATTCGGGAACGCAAGCGTGCAAGGCGCTGCGGGAGGAGGGCTACCGCATCATCCTCGTCAATTCTAACCCCGCGACGATCATGACCGATCCCGACATGGCCGATGCGACCTATGTCGAGCCAATTACGCCCGAAATTGTTGCCAAGATCATCGAGAAAGAACGCCCGGACGCGGTTTTGCCCACGATGGGCGGGCAGACGGCGCTGAACGTCGCTTTGGCGTTGTTCAACGACGGCACGCTGGCGAAATATGGCGTGGAAATGATCGGTGCCGATGCCGAAGCCATCGACAAGGCCGAGGACCGGATCAAATTTCGCGATGCGATGACCAAGATCGGGCTGGAATCGGCGCGGTCGGGCATCGCGCATTCGATGGACGAGGCGCTGGCCGTGCTCGAACGCACCGGATTGCCTTCCATCATCCGACCCAGCTTCACCATGGGCGGCACCGGCGGCGGTATTGCTTATAACCGTGACGAGTTCATGGCTATCGTCGCTGGCGGCCTCGACGCGTCGCCGACCACTGAAGTGCTGATTGAGGAATCGCTGCTCGGCTGGAAAGAGTTCGAGATGGAGGTCGTGCGCGACCGCGCCGACAATGCCATCATCATCTGCTCGATCGAAAATATCGACCCGATGGGCGTACATACCGGCGACTCGATCACTGTCGCCCCTGCGCTGACTCTGACCGACAAGGAATATCAGATCATGCGTAACGCGAGCATCGCCTGCTTGCGTGAAATCGGGGTAGAAACCGGGGGGTCGAACGTACAGTTCGCCGTTAATCCTGCTGACGGCCGCCTGATCGTCATCGAAATGAACCCGCGCGTATCGCGTTCCTCTGCGCTGGCATCGAAGGCCACCGGCTTTCCGATTGCCAAGGTCGCGGCGAAACTCGCGGTTGGCTACACGCTGGACGAGATTACCAACGACATCACGGGGGCGACGCCTGCTTCGTTCGAACCGACCATCGATTATGTCGTCACCAAAATCCCGCGCTTTGCCTTTGAGAAGTTCAAGGGTGCCGAGCCGTTGCTGTCCACCGCGATGAAATCGGTGGGCGAGGTTATGGCGATTGGGCGCAACATCCATGAAAGCCTTCAAAAGGCTCTGCGTGGTCTGGAAACCGGGCTTTCGGGGTTCAACTATATCGACGCGCTGCGTGGGGCATCGAAAGATGAGCTGTCCGCAGAATTGTCGCGCGCCACACCAGACCGTTTGCTGGTCGCAGCGCAAGCCCTGCGCGAGGGCATGAGCGTTGCGGAAATCCATGCTATCGCCAAATTCGATCCGTGGTTTCTGGAGCGGCTTGAAGAAATCATTGCGGAAGAAAATGCCATCAAGGCCAATGGCCTGCCCAATGGCCCCGAGGCGCTGCGTCGTTTGAAGGCGATGGGCTTTTCGGACAAGCGGCTCGCCTATCTATCGGTGGAATCGCTCAATATCCGGCCCGGCATGGAAACGGCGGTGCGTCACGGTTCGGGCATTGCGATGCAAGCCGCGCGCGCGATGGCGGGTGCTGTGACCGAGGATCAGGTGCGCGCGCTGCGCCACAAATTGGGCGTCCGTCCCGTGTTCAAGCGCATCGACACTTGCGCCGCCGAATTCGAGGCGAAGACGCCTTATATGTATTCGACCTATGAAGCGCCTAGTTTCGGTGCGCCCGAATGCGAGAGCCAGCCATCGGACCGCGAAAAGATCGTGATCTTGGGCGGCGGTCCGAACCGCATCGGGCAGGGGATCGAGTTCGACTATTGCTGCGTCCATGCCTGCTTTGCACTGGCGGATGCGGGCTATGAAACGATCATGGTCAACTGTAATCCCGAGACCGTTTCGACCGATTATGACACCAGCGACCGGCTCTATTTTGAGCCGTTAACCGCCGAAGATGTGCTCGAAATCCTGCATGTCGAGCAGCAGAATGGCACGTTGAAGGGCGTGATCGTGCAATTTGGCGGGCAAACGCCGCTGAACTTGGCCAAGTCACTTGAAGCGGCCGGGATACCGATCCTTGGGACTTCGCCCGACGCCATCGATCTGGCCGAAGACCGCGAACGCTTTGCCGCATTGATCAACAAGCTGAAGCTCAAACAGCCCGAAAACGGCATCGCCCGCAGCCGGGAAGAAGCCATCGCCGTAGCTGACAAGATCGGCTATCCGGTGCTTATGCGGCCTTCTTATGTGCTGGGTGGACGCGCGATGGAGATTGTGGACACGCAGGCGCAGCTCGAAAATTATATCCAGACCGCGGTCATCGTATCGGGCGACTCGCCAGTGTTGATCGACAGCTACCTTCGCGACGCCATTGAAGTGGATGTCGACGCGATTTGCGACGGCGACGATGTGGTCGTGGCGGGTATTCTTCAACATATCGAGGAAGCCGGCGTCCACAGCGGCGATTCCGCCTGCACGATCCCGCCTTACAGTCTTCCCGCCGAAATCATCGCGGAAATTCGGCGTCAGGCCGAATTGCTCGCGTTCAACCTGCATGTGCGCGGACTGATGAATGTTCAGTTCGCGGTCAAAGACGGCGCGGTTTACCTGATCGAGGTGAACCCCCGCGCCAGTCGCACCGTTCCATTTGTGGCCAAAGCGATTGGCGCACCGATTGCCAAGATCGCCGCACGGGTTATGGCGGGGGAAAAGCTGAAGGACTTGCCGCCGATCAATCTCGATATCGACTATATCGCAGTTAAAGAAGCGGTGTTTCCGTTTGACCGTTTCCCCGGCGTCGACCCTGTTCTGTCGCCCGAAATGAAGTCGACCGGTGAAGTCATGGGTATCGACAAGGATTTCGCCACTGCCTTTGCAAAGTCGCAGATCGGCGCGCGAATGCCTCCGCCGATGGGCGGGAAGCTGTTCGTTTCCGTTAAGGACAGCGACAAGCCCGTCATAGTTCCGGCGGTCAAGCAGGCCATTGAATGCGGCTTTACGGTGTGCGCAACCGGCGGGACCGCCGACTATCTGTTGGCGCAGGGAATCGAAGTCGAACGGGTGAACAAGGTCGCACAGGGCCGCCCGCATATCGTCGACAAGATCAAGGATGGCGAAATCCACCTGATTTTCAATACGACCGAAGGATGGCAGAGCCTGAAAGACAGCGAAGAAATTCGCCGCTCCGCATTGGTGAACAAGGTCGCACAATACACCACAGCGGCAGGAAGTGTGGCGGTTTCGCAAGCGATTGCGTCCCTGCAACAACGGAAACTTGAAGTTCGCCCACTTCAGGACTATTATTAAGCCAAGCAGTATTCCTCCCATAATTTTGAAACTGCATATCGGATGGGTTTGACCGCTCCTCCGGTGGGGAAGATTTTGTGACGATGACGTCAGAATGAAGGGTTAAGCCACAATGGCGAGTTTTGAAAAATATCCGATGTTGGCCGAAGGCTATGAGAAGCTGACGACTGATCTTAAGCGCTTCCGTGACGAGCGTCCGTTGATTGTGGAAGCAATCGAAGAGGCGCGTGCACATGGCGATTTGTCGGAAAATGCCGAATATCACGCCGCAAAAGAGCGTCAAGGCCAAGTAGAAGCCGCAATCAACGAAATTGAAGATAAAATCGGTCGGGCGCAGATTATCGATCCGTCGACATTGTCCGGTGACAAGATTGTGTTTGGTGCAACCGTTACCTTGATGGATGAAGACGACAAGCCCGTGCGGTATCAATTGGTCGGCGAAACCGAAGCAGACGCCAAGGCAGGTCGAATTTCCTACAATTCACCGCTGGGGCGCGCGCTCATTGGGCGCGTGGTCGAAGACGAAGTTGAAGTAACTGTACCTTCGGGTGACAAATATTATCTCGTTTCGAAGATCGAGTTTATTTGAGAGTCGGCGCTCCACTTTGGCTTACCGTGCGCGAAGGCATACGGGGTGTCGGACGGATACTGCCGATGGTATTCCCGACGGCACGCGACGTGAACCGATTGGCAGATAGGCTTTAGTTCGATGCGCTTTCCACCCGGTCCGATAACCAACGCGCTTGTGATCATCAATCTGGTGATAGCGGTGGTGCTGCTCGTGCCGCTCTGGTGGCAATATGCCGTTGTTTCGGGTGGGCTATTTCCAATCCGGTTAAGTGGCGACAATTCGGCATTTGAAGGCGTTGGATTTTTGGTGCCTGCCTTACTGACGCCATTAAGCGCCGCATTTTTGCACGGCGGCATCATGCATGTGTTGATGAATATGTTGATGTTGTTGCTGATCGGTAAAATGGTCGAGCGGGTATTGGGCGGCAATTTGTATCTTGGGCTCTATCTGGTCGGGGCATATGCCGCTGCAGGAACAGAGTGGCTTGCCGCCGTGATGCAATGGCCGATGTCGGCGGATATGATGGCGCCTGCTATAGGCGCAAGTGGCGCTATTTCCGCTATCATCGGGGCTTATGTTTTGTTGTTTCCCAACCAGCACCCCAAGCCCTGGGGGCCGGTTCCAGCACATATTGCCCGGCCCATGCATCTTACGGTTGCATGGGTTGGATTGAACCTTGCTTTAGGATTTGTTGGTCCCGGATTGGGTATAAGCATTGCGATCTGGTCGCATATCGGCGGCTTTGTTGCCGGGTTGTTTTTGGCAAGGCCGCTGCTTTTATGGCGATACCGCAAGGCGTGAGCCATGCCGCTTTGACATCGTCACGCGGAACTTGTTTCAGAGTCTTTCGTTTGTAAGTCGGTGCGGGAAAATTCCGTCAAAAGGATTAAGAAAAAGAAGGAAAAAGGCTTAGTTTTGGAGCGCATCAAATGCCCCAATTCTTCCTTATTGCCTTTTTCCTTTTGACGAAAAAACATGGTCCAACCGATTAAGAAACGGTTTGCCAAGTGTTCGCAACAATCAATCCTGCGGCTGCAGCAATTTATGCAGATGCACCACGACATATTTCATTTCGGCGTCGTCGACCGTCTTTTGCGCGGCGGCGCGCCATGCTTCTTCGGCGGTCGCATAATCGGGAAACATTCCGACGATGTCGAGCTTGTCGAGATCGGTAAATTCCAGTGTCTGGGGGTCTTTCACCCGGCCCCCGAACACCATATGCAATTTTGCTTCGGTCAAATCTTTACCCCTTAATCTTTCTTTTTCGCGGCCTCGGTCGCGGCTTGACCCGCTGCCTTTACCGCTTCAGCCGCTTTGCTGACCAGATCCCGGAACTGGTCGCGAACGGCATCGCCATTGAGGCCAAGGCTGTCTACCTTGTCCTTGCCCGCAGATTTTGCCGCTTTTGCCATCTCCTTGGCTTTTTTATTCAGTTTTTTGCCGGTCTTGCCCATCAATTTCGTTTCGCGCTCAGTCCGGGGCAAAAGCGCGCCGACAATCGCGCCAATCGCAATCCCGCCTAACACGATAGCTAATGGGTTCTTGTCGATACCGCTGCTGGTCTTTTCGGCTGCCTTATGGGCATATTCGCGCGATTGCTGAACGCCGCGGGTGGCGGCTTCACGGCCCTTTTCATAAGCTTCGGCTGCTTTTTCGCGCGCCACAGCGCTGGTTTTGCTCGTTCTTGCCTTGGCAGAAGCAAGGCTTTCTTTTGCTGTGCCAGTTGCGGTTTTAATGCTGTCGCCGATCTTACTCATATCAAGGTTCCTGTATTATTCGCCGTCTTGTGTCGTGCTTCTACCCTGTCGCCGTTTCGAAATCCAATTCGAAATAGGACGGCGTGCTGCAAATAAAATTGCGCCCAATCCAATAGCGCCAATGACGGGCGCGTTTTTCCTCGCCAATTTGGACACGGCTTCGCCAACACGTTCAGCTTCGGCTTTGCCTTTCCCCACCAGGATTTTCATCTGGTTTCGCGGGTGCAGGACATCTTGAGCCACTTCAACCGTTTCGCGCAATTTACGGCGGAGGTTGCGCCGTTCGGCATCGGAAAGTATTACAGACTTACGCTCGGTCACCCGGTGTTCCTTAGGTTCGGTCATGGTCATCATGTTCAATTTCGGTAAAACGGACCTTTTTCAGCCAGTTCTTTGCGTATACACCGGATAGCAGGCCAATGACTGAAAAGCCTGCGGCAGTTGATACGGTTGCCAAGCCAGGTCCGATATGTGGCGCCAAGGTCAACACTATCCCTAAAATAAGGGCGATGGCCGCTCCGCAAAAGGCCAAAAAGGCGATGGCGCCAAACAGCAAAGACCATTTCATCACATAGCGGCTGTAATCAAGACGAGACTGATAATAACGCAGCTCTGCCCTAACCAAAGCGCGCACGTCTTCGATCACCAGCGTAATCTGTTCAACAGGCGATGCGCCGGATGCGTTTTCCACCCGATCACCGTCCTTTTCATGATGGTCGTCTGTCATTCCACCTGCTTAACGACCGGAGGCCGTAAATGGCAATGCTGCCGTTCCTTAAATCAGGAGTCTTTTCCACCCGAACGGAAAAGTCGCGCCAAAACAAAACCGACAGCCGCAGCAGCGCCGATGGCCAAAGCCGGGCTTTTGCGGACAAACTGGCGGGCATCCTCGGCGATAACATCGACATCTTTTGCATCCAGCTTGGTCGCAAATCCTTCAACAGCATCGGCGGCACCGCGCGCATAATCTCCATATTGTTTGCCAACATTTTCATCGATGGTTGCCGCGCTATCACGGATCAGCTTGCCTATGCTGCCGACAGCTTCTGTCGCGCGTTCCTTGCCTTTTTCAGCTGCAGCCTTTGCACCATCGGTGGCTTTCGTCTTGAAATCATTCATGTCGGCTTTGACCTTTGCGGTAACATTCTCGGTTTTACCCTTTGCAGGACTTGCTTTTACAACGGCTTTCGAATTTGAGGCCGTTTTTGCCGCAGGTGCCGGTTTTTTGGGCGCTAGTGATTTTGTTTCCGCTTTGGGTTTCGCGGCGGCTTTTGGTTTTGCGGTTTCGGCCATGTCGGAACTCCTTAGGGTTGGATAGGTTACGTCGCTCACATTAGATATTTGTATTCAAGGTGCCTTAGTCAACTATATCACCGCATTTTTAGAATATAAATCTTTATCTCTGCGTAACATTGCCAAATCACGGACGCGAGGTTAGACGCGCGGATACGTTCCCAATGCCATCAATGGAGCTTTTCATGACCGGAATAATCGACATTCACGCCCGCGAGATTTTGGATAGCCGGGGCAACCCTACCGTCGAAGTCGATGTTTTACTCGAAGATGGCAGCTTTGGTCGTGCTGCCGTTCCATCCGGCGCATCAACGGGTGCATATGAAGCAGTCGAAAAGCGCGATGGCGACAAGGCGCGCTATATGGGCAACGGCGTGTTGCAGGCGGTAGAGTCCGTCAACGGACCCATTTCCGAAGCGTTGCTGGATCTGGATGCAGAGGATCAGGAAGATATCGACGCGGTCATGATCGATCTCGATGGGACCGATAACAAAGCAAATCTGGGTGCAAATGCGATTTTGGGCGTTAGCCTCGCAGTGGCAAAGGCCGCTGCCGATGCGCGCGGATTGCCGCTGTACCGCTATGTCGGCGGCGTGAACGCGCATGTTCTGCCTGTGCCGATGATGAACATCATCAATGGCGGTGAACATGCCGACAACCCTATCGATTTCCAGGAATTCATGGTCATGCCGGTCGGCGCCGATTCCATCGCGGAAGCCGTGCGCTGGGGTTCAGAGATTTTCCATACGCTGAAAAAGGGCCTGCATGAAAAGGGGCTGGCCACTGCCGTCGGTGATGAAGGCGGTTTTGCACCCAATCTGGCGTCGACCCGCGACGCTCTCGATTTCATCATGGCGTCGATTGAAAAGGCGGGTTTCAAGGTCGGCGACGAGGTTGTGCTTGCGCTCGATTGCGCGGCAACCGAATTTTTCAAAAATGGCAAATATGAAATCTCGGGCGAGGGTCTCTCGCTTAGCCCGCAAGAGATGGCGGATTATCTCGCCGCCTTGTGTAAAGATTATCCGATCCGCTCGATTGAAGACGGCATGAGCGAAGATGATTTTGAAGGCTGGAAGGCGCTCACCGATAAAATCGGGCACGACGTGCAGCTGGTCGGTGATGATTTGTTCGTGACGAATCCTGAGCGCCTTTCGATGGGTATCGGCAAGGGCCTTGCCAATTCTTTGTTAGTGAAAGTCAACCAGATCGGTACGCTGACCGAAACTTTGGCTGCGGTGTCAATGGCGCATCGCGCGTCGTATACGGCCGTTATGTCGCACCGTTCGGGTGAAACCGAAGATGCAACCATCGCCGATCTTGCCGTCGCTACCAATTGCGGACAGATCAAGACCGGCAGCCTTGCTCGGTCGGACCGGCTGGCAAAATACAACCAGCTCATTCGCATCGAAGAAGAGCTTGGCGCGGCCGCACAATTTGCCGGGCGCAGCATTTTCCGTTAGACGGCATTCTTGCCTTGCTGTCCAAAATGGTGTTCTAGTTAAGCATGGTCAAAGGCAAGAAGAACCCGCAATATGTAAAAACGGTTATCGGACCTGGACTGGCGCTGATTGCTTTGCTGGGTATCGCATCTTATGCGTTGTTGGGGCCAACCGGAATTATCGCTTGGACAGATTATCGCGCCGCATTGAGCGAGCGCAAAATAGAGCTGGCCAAGCTGCAAAAAGAACGGGATTCATTGCGGAACCGTCAGCTTTTGCTGGATCGCGACAATGTCGATCCGGATCTGGCGGGGGAATTGATGCGTAAGGAATTGAATGTGGTAGCGCCCGATGAAGTCGTTGTTCCCCTAAAGTAATGATGATTGCAAAAAATGAATAGCTATGCACCGCTTTTCGTAACGGAAAAGCGCTTTTCACCGGCTCTTAATTTGACTAGGCGGAATTATAAGAACCCCTGAATTTATCAGCAGAGGATTACGCCTTGGCCAAGACCCCCGCGAAGAAATCCACTTCAAAGATCGCGACCGTTAGCGAAGATGCGGCACGTGCCAACAGGGAAAGGCCGACCGAACCGGTGCCGTATAAGGCCAGCAAAGAAGAATTGCTGAAATTCTATCGGGATATGCTGCTGATCCGCCGTTTTGAAGAAAAGGCGGGGCAATTGTACGGGCTGGGACTGATTGGTGGTTTTTGCCATTTGTATATCGGTCAGGAAGCTGTTGCCATTGGTCTGCAATCCGCGCTCACGCCCGGTAAGGACAGTGTCATTACTGGCTATCGCGATCACGGCCATATGTTGGCCTATGGCATCGATCCCAATCTTATCATGGCAGAGCTGACGGGCCGCGCGGCCGGTATTTCGCGCGGTAAGGGCGGTTCGATGCACATGTTTTCGACAACCCATAAATTCTACGGCGGCCACGGCATCGTCGGCGCACAGGTGTCGCTGGGCGCAGGGCTGGCGTTCGGGCACAAATATTCTGGCGATGGCGGTGTATGCCTCGCTTATTTCGGTGACGGGGCATCGAACCAGGGGCAGGTTTACGAAAGTTTCAACATGGCTGAGCTGTGGAAGCTGCCTATCATTTTCGTGATCGAGAATAACCAATATGCAATGGGCACAAGTGTCAATCGCGCTTCTTCCGAAGACCAGCTTTACCGTCGGGGGGAAAGCTTCCGCATTCCGGGCATTCAGGTTGACGGTATGGACGTGCTGGCCGTGCGTGGTGCCGCGGAAGTCGCGCTGGATTGGGTTCGTAGCGGTAAGGGCCCGGTCTTGCTGGAAATGAAAACCTATCGCTATCGCGGGCATTCCATGTCCGACCCTGCCAAATATCGCAGCCGGGACGAAGTGCAGTCCGTTCGCGATAACAGCGATCCGATTGAAGGCTGCAAAGCCTATCTTGCCGAAATGGGTGTCAGCGAGGACGATCTTAAGACGCTCGAAAAGGAAATTCGCACGATTGTAAATGAATCGGCCGATTTTGCGGAGAGTTCTTCGGAACCCGAACTGGGCGAACTTTATACCGACATTCTGGTGGAGCAGTATTGATGGCAATCGAACTTAAAATGCCCGCGCTTTCACCTACAATGGAGGAAGGAACTCTCGCCAAATGGTTGGTCAAAGAAGGCGACAGCGTCAAATCGGGCGATATTCTTGCGGAAATCGAAACCGATAAGGCGACTATGGAATTTGAAGCAGTCGATGAAGGCGTGATTTCGTCGATCACTATTCCCGAAGGCACCGATGGCGTGAAGGTCGGGACAGTTATAGCTTTGATCGCAGGTGACGATGAAGCCGCCAGCTCGCCACCAACCGCTGCCCCTGCGCCAGTTGCTGCCGCCGCTGCAGAGGCACCTGTGGTTGCGGCCCCTGCGCCGTTGCCGACGGTCACCAAATCCGATCCTGCGATTACGGCGGGGACTGCAATGGTTTCGCTCACGCTGCGTGAGGCTTTGCGTGATGCAATGGCGGAAGAAATGCGGCGCGATGATCGCGTGTTTGTGATGGGCGAGGAAGTCGCCGAATATCAAGGTGCATATAAGGTAACGCAAGGGCTGTTGGCCGAATTTGGTTCGCGCCGGGTTATCGACACACCAATCACCGAATATGGATTCGCTGGTATCGGAACCGGTGCCGCTATGGGCGGATTGCGGCCTGTTATTGAATTCATGACATTCAACTTCGCAATGCAGGCGATTGACCACATCATCAATTCGGCCGCGAAAACAAATTATATGTCGGGCGGACAAATGCGATGCCCGATTGTTTTCCGCGGCCCCAATGGCGCTGCGGCGCGTGTTGGCGCGCAGCATAGCCAGAATTATGCGCCCTGGTATGCAAGCGTGCCCGGCCTCATTGTGATCTGCCCCTATGATGCGGCCGATGCGAAAGGCTTGTTGAAAGCGGCGATCCGCTGCGAAGATCCGGTGGTATTCCTCGAAAACGAGCTGCTGTACGGACGCACCTTTGAAATTCCCGATCTGGAAGATCATGTGCTTCCCATCGGTAAGGCGCGTGTGATGCGGGAAGGCAATGATGTCACAATCGTAAGCTATTCGATCGGTGTTGGCATGTCTTTGGATGCGGCGGACAAGCTTGCGGCTGAGGGAATAAATGCAGAGGTTATTGACCTGCGCACGATCCGTCCGCTGGACAAGGCAACGATATTGGCAAGCCTCGCCAAAACAAACCGCCTGGTCATTGCCGAAGAAGGCTGGCCGGTATGTTCAGTGGGCAGCGAAGTCATCGCCATTTGCATGGAGGACGGGTTCGACGATCTCGACGCGCCCGTCATTCGGGTGACGAATGAAGACGTACCGATGCCTTACGCCGCAAATCTTGAAAAAGCCGCGTTAATTAACGCGGACAAGATTGCGGCGGGTGTAAGAAAGGTGTTGGGCCGTTAGGGTCAGGACTTATTAAAACCACTTGCCGCCCGCGTCCGGTGATCCTGCGCCTGTCGAAGAACAAATTCGGGGCGATATGTGGTCATGAGTGAAGTTTGGCCGATTGGGAAAGGGTTGGGAAAGGGGTTCGATTGTGCGAATTAGTATTGCGTCCCCGGAATTTCACGACGGCAGGAGTTGCGGAAGTTGACACTAAGTTGACAGCTAAGCGCCTGTCGGGAGGCAGCCGACGAAGCGCCATTTCGCTTCACGCGCAGATACGGGAATTCTTCGCCGTCGGCCAAGCGGGGGGATAAACAGGTTCAAAGAGCATGCACCCCGCAAAGTCGGGCGGCAATTAGAACATTACAGGAACATTGCCGAAAAGTCAAGCACTATCTATTTGTAATGGCGCTTTTGTTCGGCGGATTGCGGCCTTGGCTCTATCACCTCGCCATCGACCCGGGAAAGGAGCCTGGCGAGGGCCGCAAAGATAAAGGTACAAAAGAAACGCAAAACAGTCCCGAAACTGTATCCTTTGTTGCTTTTGATAGGCCCTGACCCTAGGCGCAAGACGCGACGGCGGCACCTTCTGTATTGAACACTTGGGTCAAGTCGCGGGCATCGCGGACCATCATGGCCGCGATGGCATTGATGTTTTCATAATCCTTGATGGCAAAGCCATTCAGAAAAAGCGGTCGATACCGGTAACGAACCTCTGCGAACATCACGGGAGTTCCTGCAACGGCAGTTACTTGGCGACCCGCCGGCCCCATGCCGTCTATATTTGTGCCGCTTGGTTGACCGGCAACGCCATATTGCGGGGTAAATGTTGTCGCCAACCCTCGGCAGCGTTGCCAGGTAATCTTGAATTTACCCGTCGGATTAGGGTTGGCCATGGTTTCAAGGCTGGACAATATGATGCGACCATTGGGCACGGCGGCGCCGTCTTCAAGATGTGTCCCATAAATGTCGAGATCACCGGCATGAATTTCCGCACCGGTAAACAGATCGTTGATCTGCGTTTCAGTGATCTTCTTATTGGCCAAAGGATCGCCTTCGCCAATACGCGCGGCGTTATCGGCGACCTGCAATGCCAATTGCGATACTTGCGTTGATTCCGTCGCATAGTTCGCGAGTTCGGCACCCGACGCCACGAAAACCATGAACACTGGCGCAATGAACGCAAATTCAATCAGCGCAAGGCCGCTCTCGTTCTTGGCGAGCGAGCGTGAATTGCCCAGAACATTTCTCTGCTTCTTACGCATCTTCACACTTCCGCGTTATGGCCGCTGCCTTTTGTCCATAAGGCTGGTTCGCGATAACCGT
>NZ_JBJXFW010000032.1:0-6082 GCF_046154385.1 Sphingorhabdus sp.
ACACCGCCGACGGACGGCACGATCCTTGAGGGCATCACCCGCGAATCCATCATCATCTTGGCCCGCGAACAAGGCCTGGATGTGCGCGAAGAGCGCTACGCCATCGACCAATGGCGCGATGATGCGACCTCTGGCAAACTGGTCGAGGCCTTTGCGTGCGGCACCGCTGCGGTTGTGACCCCGGTGGGCAGCGTGCATAGCCAAAGCGGCAGTTTCACGATCGGTGCCGGTGGTCCGGGGCAAATAACCCAGCAATTGCGGGCAAAGTTGGTCGATATCCAGCGCGGCACCGCGCCCGATCCTCATGGGTGGGTACAACCGGTTATTTGATCGAAAATTCCTGCTTTTCGACAATTGCCATTGTCGAAACTCGCGTTATAAGGCCGCCGCAGCAGACAAGGCGGAACCCGCCTTATTGCGTTAAATGCCAAGATGATGGGGCGTCGCCAAGCGGTAAGGCAGCGGCTTTTGATGCCGCCATTCGCAGGTTCGATCCCTGCCGCCCCAGCCATCTCGCTTTTTACACCACTTCACACTGTGGCAATCTTTGTAAATGGTTGTAACAACCGGCACCCCGCTCTGGCGCTGGAGGTCAATAGCCTATATCTGACTCCCAGAGGGACACCTATTAGAAAAATGGTGCCATTGGGTAGGGTCAAACATATGCGTGTAGTAATCGCCGACGATGAAGCAGACGTCGTAGCATTTTTAAAGTCCATCGTCGAAGAACTGGGCCATATTGCGGTTAGCTATGCCGACGGCAATATTTTGGCCCAGGCTTTGATGCGTGAGACGTTCGATCTGGTCATACTCGATTGGAATATTCCCGGAAAAGACGGCATTGCATTGCTGAAATGGATGCAGACCGCCCTTCCCGATCATCCTCCCGTCATCATGATGACGAACCGTTCGGCCAAAAAGGATATCAGCGACGCGTTAAATGCCGGCGCTGATGATTATATCACCAAGCCTGAAGATCGATCGGTCGTTGCCGCCCGCATCAACGCGATGCTGCGTCGCAATGCCGGTGCAGGCGCTTTTGATGCAGAGGCGGTGTACGGAAAATATCATCTTAACCGTCTGGACCAGTCCGTCACGGTGAACGCGCAGACCGTAACCATGACGGCCAAGGAATTCGAGCTGGCCGATCTGTTTTTCCGCAACGCGGACCGCACATTGTCGCGCAATTACATCATGGAAACGATCTGGCGAACCAACGCGGTGCTCGCCACCCGCACGCTCGATATGCATATTTCACGCGTTCGGGCAAAGCTTGATCTGCAGCCGGAAAACGGATTTCGGATTTTTACCGTCTTCGGCTATGGCTATCGACTGGAGACCATAACAAGCAACTGACGGGACATTTTATGCGGCCAACCAAGCCACGGTTTGCATCTGCATTATTCGCTTTCTATTTTTGTCTATTCGCAACCACACAAGCCGCAGCGCAATCTGACGATGCGCCCGTCCGCTATGTGGTCCGCAAGGGAGACACCCTGATTGCGCTGGGAAATCGCTATTTTCTGACACCGCAAAGCTATAAAATTGTGCAACGCCAGAATAAGATAGCGGATCCGCATCTTATTCCGATTGGCAAGGCCCTTTCGATACCCCGCAATGTGCTAAAATTCCGTCCGGCATCGGCCGAGCTTGTGGCCGTTCGCGGGCAAGTCACTCAGGACACAAACCCCGCACGCACCGGTCTGAAATTGCAGGAAGGCGCTGCGATTACGACGGGGCCGTCTTCCTTTGCGACCATGGTGCTCGACGACGGCTCGCGCATTTCCCTGCCCTCCAACAGCGCGGTCCGTATCCGGCGGTTGCGGACTTATGTTATGGGGAATATTCTGGATTACGACTTCGACGTGGCGCGGGGCGGCATCCGGTCATCGGTGGTAAAGCAGAAATCGCCCGACGACAGCTACCGCGTCCGCACCCCCAAGGCGGTTTCCGCCGTCCGGGGTACAGATTTCCAATCCCGATATGATGCCGATACCCAGAATGACTTTGCCGAAGTCGTCGAAGGCGGGCTTTCGGTCGACACCGGCGGGGAAAATGCGCGTGCCCTTCCCGCAGGAAATGGCCTCGCAGTCAAAGCCGATGGCGGCGTTCTGACCGAAGCGTTGTTGCCGGCGCCTGAGCTGCTCGCTCCCGGAAAACTGCAAGCCGACAAGATAGTCCGCTTCGCAGCCGCCCTGTCCGGACCCATCCGCTACACTATTGCAACCGACTCCAGCTTTATTGAACAGGTCGCCGACGGCGTCGCGCAGGATGGAAAGGCGGAGTTCGCCGATCTGCCCAACGGCAATTACTTCGCACGGGCTCGCGCCATTTCGGCAGCGGGATTGCAGGGAATACCGGCTACATTCACGTTCAAACGACGCCTGAACAGTGTGACGGGAAGCGCTGGCAAGGAAAATGACGGATTTGTTTTCCGTTGGCGCGCCGAAGGTGACGGGCCGCAAAAATTCCATTTCCAACTGTTCCGCAACGCCGTCACAAATGTGGCGATGGTCGATGAGGCAGGCTTGGATTCGATGATGATCACCTTGTCCGACCTGCCCCCGGCCGATTATTATTGGCGCGTGGGATCTACCCAATATGCCGATGGCGAAGCGTCCACCAGTTGGACCCCAATCGAGAAAATCACGGTCGCAGGCCCTTGACGGTGGCCTTGCCCGCGCCGAGTAAAAAAGGCTGAAACCGGTCGTGAATTTGCAGCGTCGCCTTGCAATCGAATGGTTGGCCATCGGACTTTTTGCGACCTGCCTGCTCGTCGCCACACTTTATTGGCGCGGGACGGCTTCGTTCGACCATCTGCTCTATGACCAACTCAGCGCGGTCGAGCGCCCGCCGGCGGATGGCGACATATTGATTGTCACCATCGACGATCCCAGCCTGTCCGCGCTCGGCAAATGGCCGTGGGACCGGGATATCCATGCGCGGATGATTGCGAAACTCCAGCAGAAAAAACCGCGCGCCATCGCATTCGACATCCTGTTGAGCGAGCCGGGCACACCGGAATCAGACGACCGACTTGCGGCCGCCATGGCGGCTGGCCCCGCGCCGTTATTCATACCGCTACATTTCAATGCGCCGGGCAGCGACGGCCGGGACTATGACACGATATTGCCCGCACCCGTTTTTGCACAAGCGGCAGCTGGGATAGGGCATGTCAACATCCAGTTCGATGACGACGGTATTGTGCGTCACGCAACGCTCTGCTTCACGCCGGACAAGGGCGGTAAAGCATGGCCGCATTTGATAATGCGTCTGTTCGAGCCCACGCGCCCGCACTTTCCAAAGGCCGGATGTTCCGCACCCCTGCTCATCCCCTATGCCGAGCGGGGAAGCTTCTCCGAAATTTCCTACGCTGACATCTTGAACGGCGATGTGCCCGATGAACTGGTACGCGGCAAAAATATCATCATCGGGGCGACCGCCGCCGGCATGGGTGATAATTTCCCGACGCCCAATGGCGAAGGTGGCATGTTGTCGGGGGTAGAGGTGATGGCCAATGTTCTGGCCGCGGCGCGCCGTAATGACTTCATCCGTCCCCTTCCGGACCCATGGACCTATGCCCTGACGCTTGCGCCTATGTGGTTGTTGATGATCGGCTTTTTGCGTTTTCGGCCTCGGGTTGTGTTGATGGTTTCCCTCATTTCGCTGGCAGGGATACTCGCAATCAGCATCGCACTTTTGTTCAGCCGCCTGTGGTTTCCGCCGGGTCCCGCTCTGTTGGGCATATTGTTGGTCTATCCGTTATGGGGGTGGCGCCGTTTGCAGGCGATGAGCGTGTTCATGGATTCAGAGTTACGCGCACTCGAACAAAGCGGCGAGGTCCGCCCCTTGCCCATCCCTGCAAATCAGGCGACGGATATGGTGGGCCGCCAAAGCGAAGCTCTTGCCAGCGCGATTGACCATATGCGCGACCTGCGTCGCTTTGTGTCGGACACGCTGGCGGATTTGCCCGACCCGATGTTTGTAACCGATCCCGGCGACAAGGTCACCCTTACGAACAAATTGCTCAATGAAAGTCTGGACAAAGATATTTCCGGATGGCTGCTATCCGATGCACTCGACCTGATGGTCGTTGCGGAACAACGCGCGGCAGTCGACTATTATATCGGGCAGCCACAGGCCAAGGGTCAGGAATATGTGCGGTTCGTATCGCCCGCGGACAAGACTTTTGTCATGCGCCGGTCCGAAGTGCGTAGCGATTCAGGCGTGCTTCAAGGCCATATCCATTATCTGACCGACATAACGGCATTGGCAAAGGCAGAACGGGATCGGGAGGAGGTGTTGCAACTTCTGTCCCATGACATGCGCGCACCGCAATCATCGATCATCGCCCTGCTTGACGGCCCCGTCGATGCCGATGCCAAGAAACGGATCGAGCGGAACGCGCGGCGGACGATCCAGCTGGCTCAAGACTTTGTCGAAATCGCCCGCATGGGAGAGACCGACTTTGCCGGACAAGACGTCTTGCTCGCAGATCTGGTCCGGGAAGCGACCGACAGTCTATGGCCGCTCGCGCGGGAGCGTGGAATCAGTTTTTCGGTTCGCGACACGAGCGACAGCGCCTTTGTACTGGCCGAACCGGAAAGCTTGCACCGTGCAATCTGCAACCTCGTGGATAATGCCATCAAGTTCAGTCCGGCGGACGCGGTCATCGGCGTCGAGATCGTCCGGCAACATGGTTCCAATGTCACCGTCACGATATCGGACAGCGGCGACGGAATCGACGCCGATCTGTTGCCCAGCCTATTCACCCGATTTGCCTCCACCGGGCATCATGCCGGACGGGTAAAGGGCGTCGGTCTGGGGCTGGCCTTTGTTCATGCGGTCATTACCCGTCACAATGGCACAGTCTGGGCTGGAAACGGCGAAAGTGGCGGCGCCCGATTTACGGTCACCTTACCGGAGGCAAAGGATCTGGACGCGCAATAAAGCCTATGAAAACGGGTATTACGGCTTGGGTTTTCCGAAATTGTTGGTGTACCCTTGGCTGCTTGTCCAAAAGTTTTCCCTAAAAGGAAAAAGACAACAAGGAAAAAGACGGCAATTCTCGCCGCACCGCACACCGCCTTATTCCTCTTTTCCTTTTTCCTTCTAGCGAAAAAAATTGGGCGCAACATCGCAAGTCACAAACTTCGCACGCCGCCACAACAAACCTATTCGACCGCGTCCCGCCGAACAAGGTAACGTCCCCTGGGCTGACCCAAATCCGCCATAGCCGTCTCAACCATGAATGGCATCGCGTCAGCCAAGGGCATTTTGCAATGATATTCCGCGACACGGCTGCGATAGACTTCGGTACCGTCGCTGATACGGGTCATAGTTAGCCCGAGACGGAATTCTGTGTCGACGCAGTTTTGCAAGGGCTTGCGGCGTTTGGCGGCGGATAGGTTCGCGTCTCTGGCGCTCGTTCCCAAGGCGAGTGATGCATCGCGTGCATCAAGCGTGATTTGCAGAAATAGCCCGCCCTCTTTCGCCGGGCTAAATCCGCGCGAAACCAGCCCATTGCGGACAAGATCATAAGCGCGTTTCAGATCGGCAGGCGCATCTTCAGCGGCTGCGCCGCTAAAAGATTGGGCGCTTAACGCACTTTCGCCTGCGCTATCGATGCGCGTTTCGACACCCGACGAACAGGCAGAAACCAGAAAAGCTATGGTCAGGGCGTTCAATTTCCAGAGCATGGCACCGGCAATTTTCACGCCGCCTGTCGTGCGCGTTCGTTCAATTCCTGATTCAGCATTTCGGCGAGCAAGAAAGCGAGCTCCAAAGATTGCGCGGCATTCAAACGGGGGTCGCAGTGGGTGTGGTACCGGTCTGCCAGACCTTCATCCGTGACCGCAACGGCGCCGCCCGTGCATTCCGTTACATTCTGGCCGGTCATCTCGATATGGATACCGCCGCCAAAGCTGCCTTCAGCGCGATGTACCGCAAAGAAACCGCGTACTTCCGCCAAAATGCGCTCAAATGGACGCGTTTTGTAACCGCTTGCCGATTTAACGACATTGCCGTGCATCGGATCGCAAGACCAGATTACAGGATGGCCTTCCTGCTGAACGGCGCGAAC
>NZ_JBJXFW010000037.1:0-59409 GCF_046154385.1 Sphingorhabdus sp.
AAAAACAATCGAACATCGGCGCTTGCATCACCGCAAGCTCGCCGCATAATATCAACCAACCAATGGACCCAAACACTCACCTGTTTTAAGCTGGCATATGTCTCAAATTATCTGACGACGGACAGATCAATTGTCCAAAGGCTTTACGTGAACACATCACCATCGACGGAAAACCTACGATAGAACTAGACTATTCAGGCTGCGCTATCCGAATGTTGTATCATCAGCGGGGATTGGAATGTATCGATGACCCATATCAGCTGCCTCTTATTTCAGACCATGAAGCCTCTCAGGGTTTCATCCGTGGTCATTATCGTGATGCCCTCAAAATGCTAACCCAAGCGCTCATAAACGGCTCAAAAAGGGATAGCGATATGATGTGCGACTTACCCAAAGGGGTTTCGTTCTCTCCACGTTTCACCAGAGATCAGGTAATGCAAATGATTGAGGAAAAACATGCAGCAATAGCTGGAGCTTTTGGTTCAGGTGCAGGAATCATGCTTCAACGGAAGGATTCGGATTTAGCATTAGAGATTGTCACGAAGTTAAAAGACAAAGGCATTTTGGCCCTACCTATTCATGACTCCTTTATCGCTAAAACTGAAAAATTACATGAATTAAAAGAACAAATGATAGAAGCCTATCGACAATGCTTTGGATTCAATCCAGTTATAAATTGATATTATTAGATAGTACTATCTACTAAACTCTTCATTTAAGGGAACCCATAACCCACTTGAAGCCCTGTCATTTTATAACTTTTCTATTTATTGATTATGATTCTGATAAAAGAATATGATTTTGTCAAAATATCTACCGTATTTTTGAAACCCTTGCGGTGACGATGTGCTTTTCCGCTCCAACGGTAACAACTATCGTGACCAGATCGTTGCTGGATAGCTTATTGAATGCAGATGGTGGCGTGTAGGCAACAACACCCCCCATTAGTCCGCCGGAAGGTATCGTGGTTCTACGAACTACGCTTTCCAAAGCTTGTGATCCGCTTAGTTGGCGGCCATTGATTGCCTGAGCGACCGCCAAAGATTGCCGTTGCGCTGCTAGCTGCTGTTGCTGCGCTAACGCCGGATCATATCCGGAGTAAGTGCCGCTACCGCTGACATAGCCGCCGCTGTTAGTTATGCCTGAATAATTGAAGCTCCCCGATGTGTACCCATTGGCTCCTCCAGCCGAGAGTGCGCCACCGAGGACAGCAAGGGCTTGCCGCCGCTTAATGTCCCTTCTCAGCTTTCCAACGAGTTCCTCATGTGTCGCTATTTGGACGGTTTTGCCCTTTGCGTATTCGATGGTGATATTCTCTGGACCAAAAGCAACAGGCTTATCTGAGCGATTCAGGACAATAATGCGGAATGTGGATTGCTTATCCGGAAGCGCGTCTTGGCTGCTCACCACCCTGACGGTCGATCCTAACCGGGGGTCATCCACGGATTGCATGCCATTTTGCCAGTTTTCAACCTGGCCATTTGTCGGACGAATTTCGAGGCGATATTGCGCCTTTGCATAAGCATTTGTTGCCATGCCGAGGCAGAGCGCAATTGCCAGAGTTGCTTTTCTCATGATTGCCCTTCCTAATAACTGCGATCTTTATAGTCGGCGAAAGTTAAAATTTTGCAAAATGGTATACAATTGCCCGTGGACTGAAAGTCATCATTCATTGCCTAACCTGTGCGATGGACGAGAAGGCAATCCTTCAAGAATTGGGCAACAGGATCAGGGCGCAACGCAAAAGCATTGGCCTAACGCAGGAGACTCTCGCTCTGGCTGCTAATGTGGATCGTTCATATTATGGGGCTGTGGAGCGCGGGGAGCGCAATGTCACGTTTACGGTGCTATGCCGCCTATCTATTGCCCTCCAATGCGATGTTGCCCGGCTGACAGGGGACCTACCGCCTAACGTCCCGATATGAACCTCTAGTAACGTCCTTACGCAGATTCACTTGAAATTTTATATAGTTCGAGGTTAGCTGGCCGTTAGGGGGCTTCCTAAATGAGCTACAAGTCAATCCCGCTCGACAAATTGTTGGTAAATAGAGAGAACGACCGACACGGAGAGTTGGAAAATGAAACTACGGCAATCGCTTGGTTGTTTTCAAATCATCTATCTCAGATGAAGAAACTTGCGCGTGATGTTGTCCAAGCGGGCGGACTTTATGAGCCGCCATTGGTTTATCCCGACAGCTCAAATTTTATCGTTTACGATGGAAATAGACGAACAACTTGTCTGAAGTTGTTGGCCAACCCCAAGCGAGCGCCGGATTCGGACCTACAGAAGTTCTTTGCTGATTTACGTGGGCACTGGCGAGGTAATTTCCCAACAACGATAACTTGTCGTGTTGAATCTGATCGTGATGAAATCGATGAAATTCTATTTCGGCGACACACTGGGAGTCAGGGTGGCGTCGGCCAGAGTAATTGGAACGATCGCATGAAGACCACGTTCGTTAATCGAACGGGCAAGGGTGGAAAACTCAATGTAGCCGATGAAATAGAGGAGCGGCTGAAAGCAGCAAATCTATTGCCAAAAGGAAAGCGCATTCCTCGAAGCAACCTTAATCGCCTCCTATCAGCTGAGGCATTCAGAAGCCGTGTCGGTATATCGACTGCCAAAGGGCGGTTTCAGTTTATCCGTAAGGAAGACGTATCGTTAAAGGCTCTAGCGCGGATTGCTGACGACCTCGCCCATCGCCGGATAACTCTTGACGACGTTTGGGACGTAGATCGCAAATCTGAATATCTTGATAAGCTGGAATCCGAGGGGCTGTTACCTACAGCGGCTGATGCAATCCAGAAACAGTCTAAAGGAAGTGGCGGAAAATCTCCCAAGGCAACCTCTGGAAAGTCGCAGCAAAAAGCTCAGAAGCCAGATAGACGTACAACTCTAATTCCTCAGGTTGAATATGGCGTTGCTTGGGCTGGCCGCCTTCAGCGACAACGGGCGATTTGGGAGGAATTGCAATTTAAGCTGGAGTTGGACGAACATCCTAATGCAATCGCGGTTTTATGCCGTGTGCTTCTTGAGCTTTCGGTTGACAACTACATCAATCAAGCCAACCTGACCACTACGTCGGAGAGCGATCCGCTTTTGAAAAAGCTCATCTGTGCAGCAGAGAATCTGCATTCTCTAGGCAAGATAAATAAGCGATATGTCGAGGTAGTAAGAAAAGCGCGGACAATGGACGCAATCGTCTCGGTCGATACACTTAACAAATATGTTCATTCATCAAGCCTTGCCCCAGCTGCCGACCACCTAACGGCGTTATGGGATGCGTTTGCTGAACTGGTTGTCCACTGCCTCAATGAATGACCATAATTGCAGCAACTACCCACGGACTGAATGCCAATTCCAAAGCCAAAAGAACTTCGTAACCCACCTAAGTTTTTTAAAATTTTTCTCTAGCCCGAGAGGCCGAATATCATACGGCTGCGACGTACTCGATTTTTACCCCCCCCCCCCACCCCTTCGGGGGCTTGCCTTCAGATTTTCACCCGCCAAGAACAGAGCGGCTTTGCAAGGCGAAAATAGCTATGGGGATGCTGGATTTAGCAAGCTCAATTGTGGGGATGCAGTGGGGCGCTATGCGGCCCAGCGCTAAGATATGTTTATAAGTCATTGATTTTATTGGAGCGGGCGAAGGGATTCGAACCCTCGACCCCAACCTTGGCAAGGTTGTGCTCTACCCCTGAGCTACGCCCGCTCTGGCGGTCGGGTTCCGTGATTGACCTAGTGGCCATCGCGATTCCCCGACAGGTGAGGCGCGCCGTTAGCATGGGGGTTTTCCCCCCGCAACCCCTTAATCAATGCTTTTTATTCAAACGGGTGTTTGCCTATCTTGTATATGGCGTGGCTTTGGGCACATAGGGCATTATCGATTCTGCTTTGAAAGCATGGAGAATAACATTGGCAACGATGGGCCTGACCACCGAAGAACAAAAAGCTGTAGAACAGTTCCGCCAACAGGTGGTGACGCCGTCCATGGACAAGCTCGTGATTCTTGATTTCTGGGCTGAATGGTGCGGACCGTGCAAGCAGTTGACGCCAGTGCTTGAAAAAGTCGCCGCAGACTATGCCGATCGTGGCGTGGTATTGGCCAAAGTGAATGTCGACGAAAACAAGTTTATCGCCGCACAATTTCAGGTCCGCTCGATTCCCACCGTCTATGCGATTTTTCAGGGCCAGCCTGTGGCCGACCTGACCCCGGCGCGCACTGAACCGCAGTTGATGCAGATGTTGGACCAGATACTGGAAAAACTGCCAATCACCGGCGGCAATGATGCATCCGACCCAGCCGCGCAGATCGCGCCATTGCTGGATGCGGCAGAAGAGCTGTTGGATCATGATGGCGCCGAGCAGGCTTATGGTCTGTTTATCGATGCGCTGGCGATCATGCCCGAGCATCCCGCAGCCCTGTCGGGTTTGATTCGCGCTTTAACGGTGATGGAGCGCGCGGACGAGGCCCAAGCGATTTTCGACAGCCTTAGCCAAGACCTGAAATCCGATCCCGCGCTGGTTCGCGCAGGATCGTTACTGAGCATTACCGCAGCCGCCATTGCCCCCGATGAACTGGAAGCACTCAGGGCATCGGCCGATGCAGCCCCCGACGATCATGCAAAACGGCTGGCTCTGGCAAATGCGCTGATGGCGGCGGGACAGCGGGATGAAGCGGCAGATGCGTTGTTACACAGCATAGCGGCCGACCGGGAATGGAATGACGGCGCGGCAAAAGCGCGCCTGCTCGAAATTTTCGCGATGATCGGGTTGGAAGACCCGTGGGTTGCGGCCACCCGTCGCAAATTGTCAGCTGTTTTGTTCGGATGACCATCCGCCGCATCTCCATCTTTCCCTTACCCGGCGCAATCTTGTTTCCGGGCATGCAATTGCCGTTGCACATTTTCGAACAACGCTATCGCGATCTTGTCGGCGACTCGCTCGCGCGGGACCGGATGATCGGTATGGTCCAGCCCAAAGGACAGGGAAATAGCCCCGCCGTATTTGAAGTGGGTTGCCTCGGCAGGATCGGCGATGTCGAAGCGATGGAGGACGGCCGCTACAATATTATATTGGAAGGTCTTCAGCGGTTTTCGATTCGCAAAGAACTGGATGTATCCACAAGCTTCAGACAAGTGGAAGCAGACCTTTGGGAAGAAGATGAGGCATCGGACGCACTGTCCATTGCCGAACGCGCTTCGCTGGAAATCGAATCACGGCGCTTTGCCGATATTCAAGGCTATGCCGTGGACTGGGCAGCGGTTGGCCAATTGGACGATTATTCGCTGGTCAATGCAATCGCGCAAATCGCGCCTTTTGATTTTGCCGCAAAACAGGCGTTGTTAGAGGCACGCGGTCTTTCCATGCGCGCGGATTTGATTGTCCAACTGATGCAGTTTTTCGGACGACACGATAGCTCGGATGATCGCGTGACCTTGCAATAACTGAAGATTGGGCGTGATTAGAGAAAGCTTTCGCGCAAACCGTCAATGACAAATTGTGCCGCCAGCGCGGCCAACAATACGCCCAGCAACCGAGTGATTACCGCCTCTGTCTGCGCGCCGAGAATCCGCATCAACGGTCCGGCGGCCATCAACGCTACCAAGGTCAGCGCCAGAACAGCCAGCAAGGCGGAAAGGATGATACTGGCCCTTTCGAGTCCTTCATTTTGCGACATCAATAGCATGACCGAAGCGATTGACCCGGGCCCGGCGATCATCGGCATCGCCATCGGGAATACCGAAACATCTTCGATTTCCGGAGTGTCGATAATTTTTTGCGCCCGTTCTTCACGGCGTTCGGTACGCTTTTCAAAAACCATGTCGATGGCAATCAGGAACAGCATTATCCCGCCAGCAATCCGAAAACTGTTCAGTTCGATATGAAGCGCCGCCAATAATTCTTCACCAAATAGCGCGAATACAAGCAATATAATCGACGCCACAAAAATAGCCCGAAACGCCATATTGCGCCGCTGGGCGGCACTCGCGCCTTTTGTCAGGCTGGCATAGATCGGCGCGCAACCCGGCGGGTCGATGACGACAAAGAACGTAATGAATGCAGATAGAAACAGATCAATCATGGTTTGGCCGCGACCCGGTCCAAGATAACAGTTTCGGATGCGAGTCCGTTCCACAGCTTTACTTCGACCGTCCGGCTGCCATCAGGTTGAACGACCCATGTGTAGCTGAGCGACTGGTCCCGCGACAAACCGGTTTTCATCTGCGCACCTTCGGCAGGGGCCAGCAAAAGCGCAGGCGCTGTGCCTTTGCAACTTGCTACCTTGGTTTCTATCATTTCGGCGGGTGTTCGCGGTGCAGACAGTGCATCGCCATGGTCGACGACCCATCTCCATTCGCCTTCGCCGCGTTCGTTTCTTTGAATAAACTGCCAAATTGTTGTAAAATAGCCAAAGCTACCGTCCGGGCGCTGCCAAGCACCTGTGGTCGCACCCATTTTACCATCGCATGACATGAACGCCTTGTGCGTTTGCCACTTGACCGCAGCGGGCGGGTCTGCGCGGCCTTTGAGCCAGGCCTGGGCCAGATTGGGTTCCGGGTCGAACATTACGGCATCCTTCGCCGCTGTCGCGCGAAAGGCGGTCCACTGCCCCTTTTCTTGTGCCAGCCGGGCAAAGGCTATTTCAGCCGAGATGATCGCGCTCGGATTGGCGATCCGCGGTTCGAACCCCGCCGGTGCGCGCGGTCCCCCGGCACAGGCCGAGAGAGACAACAGCGCTGCGCCAACTAAGCCAATCCGAATCATCGCATCAAAACCCCTTTGGCTGTGGCAGGTCGGCACGGCGATATGCCGCCACCAGTGTATTGCGCAACAAACAGGCGATTGTCATGGGGCCAACCCCTCCCGGTACCGGTGTGATGGCGGCAGAATGCACCGCCGCCTCGGCAAAGGCAACATCGCCGACCAGACGACCTTTGGTTTCGCCTTCGGCAGGCGCGAGCCGGTTGATACCAACATCGATGACCACGGCACCGTCCTTGATCCAATCGCCTTTCACCATTTCCGCGCGGCCAACTGCGGCCACGATGATATCGGCTCGGCGCACGACATCGGCCAAATCCTGTGTCCGGCTGTGCGCGATCGTGACGGTGCAATTTTCGGCCAGCAATAGTTGCGCCATCGGCTTGCCTACAATGTTGGAACGACCAATCACTACGGCATTTTTGCCTGACAAATCGCCCAACCGGTCCTTGAGAAGCATCAGACACCCCAAAGGCGTGCAGGGAACAAAGGCATCTTCGCCCACGGCAAGCCGTCCGGCGTTGACGACGTGGAAACCGTCCACATCCTTGGCTGGATCAAGTGCGGCAATGACGGCCTTGTCGTCCATATGCGAGGGCAAAGGCAATTGAACGAGGATACCATCAACCTGTTCATCGGCGTTGAGCCGTTCGACCAAAGCAATCAGGTCGGCCTGTGCGGTATCTTCGGGCAGGCGATATTCGAAACTGGCCATTCCAGCTTCAATCGTCGCCTTTTTCTTGGAGCCTACATAGACCTGGCTTGCGGGATCGTCACCGACCAGCACAACGGCCAGCCCGGGCTTGCGGCCGCTATGTGCAACGAAGTCCGGCACAGATACCGCAATACGTCCGCGCAGATCCGCGGCGAATGCCTTGCCATCAATGATATTATCCGTGCTCACATGCCCGCCGAAGCAATGTCATTGGCCAGACCCATCAACAGCATTTGCAGGATGCGCAAACCGATCAGCAGCACCATGGGAGAAAAGTCGATCATGCCTGTATCCGGCATAATCTTGCGGATCGGTTTTAGAAACGGATCCAATATCATGTTCAGGGCATGCCAGATCGAGGATACGAAATTGTTCGACAGGCTGACCACATTGAAAGCGATTAACAGGCTAAGGATGAATTGAACGATGACGACGGTCGACAAGATCGTCATCAAATAACCAATGATCGAAATAAGCGCGAGAAGCATGGGTTTCTCCGATAGAAGACAGGTAGGTGCGATTAGCCGAGGCGGCGCGCTGTATCAACACCCTAAAACACTATTTATGGATCAACGTGCCCGCGCCCTTGTCAGTGAACATTTCGATCAGCATCGCATGGCTTGCACGCCCGTCCAATATGACCGCCGCATCCACCCCGGCCTCCACCGCATTGACGCAGGTTTCGATCTTGGGGATCATCCCGCCACTGATCGTCCCATCGGCTTGCAACGCGGCAATTGCTTCGGGATCGAGATCGGTCAGCAGTTCCCCTGCTTTATTCAGTACGCCCGCGACGTCGGTTAACAGGAAAAGGCGGGATGCACCCAGCGCACTCGCCACGGCACCGGCCATAGTGTCGGCGTTGATATTATAGGTGTGCCCATCCTCGCCCACGCCAATCGGTGCGATGACGGGGATCATTCCGGCGCCGCTGATTGTATCAATAACGCTACGGTCAACTTTTTGCGGTTCGCCGACAAAGCCCAAATCGATGTTGCGTTCGATATTGCTGTCGGGGTCCTTTTGGGTCCGTTGCACCTTGGTCGCGGTCACAAATCCGCCATCCTTGCCGGAAATTCCCAGCGCCCGGCCACCGGCAGCGTTAATCCAGCCGACCAGTTCCTTGTTGATCGCACCCGACAATACCATTTCGGCCACTTTAGCGGTTTCGGCATCGGTGACGCGCAGGCCATCCACAAATTCGCTTTCGACGCCCAGTTTTTTGAGCATTGCACCAATTTGCGGCCCGCCGCCATGCACAACGACCGGATTGATACCGACCGCCTTCAGCAAGACGACATCCGATGCAAAATCGCGTGCCAAAGCCGCATCGCCCATTGCATGGCCACCATATTTGACAACAAAAGTCTTGCCCGCATAGCGCTGCAAGTAGGGAAGGGCCTCGGTTAACGTTTCCGCCTTGGCAAGATTGATCGGGTCAATGCTCATGGTCAGACAGCCTCGTCCAGCTTGCGGCCGATCCGCACCACCAGTGCAATGACCAGCGGCACCATCACGGCCGACAGAACAATCTTGGCGATCATTTGCCCCACCATGAGGTCAGCAATCGGACGGACGCCATAAAAGGAGACGGTAATAAAAATCAGCGTATCGACAATTTGCGAAAGCGCCGCAGCAATAAAACCGCGGATCGCCAGAAACCGCCCCGACGTTCCCTTAAGCCTGGCGAACAGCCAGACATTCAGCGATACCGACACGCCATAAGCCAATATGCCTGCGGCCATCATCCGGCCGCTTTGCCCAATGATGATCGGAAAAGCGTCCTTAGCCGGCTCGTACATTCCGGCGTCAGTGGGAAGTTGCAGCACGAAATAGGACAGGCCAATCGCGATAAACAAGGGCACAAATCCAAAGCGGACTAGCCTGTCGGCGACCTCGCGCCCGTGCAGTTCGGCGATCGCACTTGATACGGCAATCAACGTCAAAAACGGGAAAATCCCGGCTTCAACCGCCAATGGACCGATGGCAACCTGTTTTGCCCCCAAAAACCCGCCCAGCGGAACCATGCCACCATAAAAAATGGCAAACAGAAAGAGCGAGCGCGGAATGGCACTCGAAGAGGTGCCCGATATGGTCTGTTCAGTCATGGACACTGACTAGCGTCTAATTTTATTGGCGCAAGACCGTGCTTGGCGCTAGGTGGTGGGTAAATAATTCTGGGTCGGGGATTTTATGCAAATTTTGATGAGCCTTGCGGGCATGATTGTCATTTTGGCTATTGCAGTCATTTTATCCTCTAACCGACGCGCCATCCGATTTCGTGTCGTAGGTGCCGCCTTCGCTCTGCAAGCAAGCCTTGCCGCGCTTGTTCTTTACGTCCCCTGGGGCAAAACGGTTCTGGGTTTCATGTCGAACGGCGTTTCAAATTTGCTGGGATATGCCGGTGAAGGTACGCGATTCATCTTCGGGCCACTGGCCTCGCCCGAAATCGGCGGCAACAGCTTTGCGATTGCCGCATTGCCGGTCATCATCTTCTTCGCTTCACTGATTTCAATCCTCTATTATCTTGGGATCATGCAATATGTCATCCGCTGGATCGGCGGCGGTTTGCAGAAAATAACCGGCATTTCAAAGGTTGAAAGCTTGTGCGCGGCGGCGAATATCTTTGTCGGCCAGTCGGAATCGCCATTGGTAATCCGGCCCTATCTCGCCGGGCTCAAGCCCGAGCAACTTTTCTGCGTTATGACGGTCGGCATGGCAGGAGTCGCAGGAACCATCCTGGCTGCTTATGCCTCAATGGGAATACGCATTGATTATTTGCTGGCCGCAGCGTTCATGTCGGCGCCGGGTGGGATATTGATGGCCAAGTTAATGATGCCGGACATCCCGCCCATGCCCGTCAACGAAGGCGATCTGGCGCTCGGCAATCCACACCCGGATGACGAACCTGTTATCGTCCATGACGAGGAAGAGAAGCCTGCGAATATCATCATGGCCGCGACTCAAGGCGCGCAAACCGGCGTCAAGCTTGCGGTCGCGGTAGGCGCAATGGTGTTGGCCTTTGTCGCACTTGTCGCGTTGGCAAACGGTATATTGGGCGGAATTGGCGGCTGGTTCGGTCAGCCCGAACTTAGTTTTCAGCAAATTGTCGGTTATGTCTTTGCGCCGCTCATGTTTTTGTTGGGCGTTCCTTGGAACGAAGCCATTCAAGCAGGCGGACTTTTCGGTACCAAAATTGTCTTGAACGAATTTGTAGCCTTTATCGAGCTGGGTGCTGCCAATACGCTCTCGGCCCCGACTGTTGCTATCGTAACCTTTGCGCTTTGCGGTTTTGCCAACATCCTTTCTGTCGCCATTCAGATTGCGATAACCGGCGGATTGGCCCCTAACCAACGCCCGATGATTGCAAAACTCGGGCTGAAGGCACTGGCCGCAGGATCATTGTCCAACTTGATGAGTGCGGCGCTGGCGGGGCTTTTTCTAAGCCTTGTGTAAGTGTGTCACCCCTCCCCAGCCGCACGTTTCAATTCGTAGAGCAGATCCAGCGCCGACCGTGGGCTAAGCGAATCGATATCCAGACCCGTCAGTTTTTCGCGCAAGGCATCGACCTTGGCTTCGGCGGCATCAAGCGCCGCGCTGAAAAGGGGTAAATCGCCCAAACCCGCTGCCAACCCACCAGTTTCGGCGCGGCCTTTTTCAAGCTTTTCCAGAACCGCTTTTGCGCGCGCCACAACAGGTGGTGGCAAGCCTGCCAGTTTCGCAACAGCGATGCCGTAACTGCGGTCGGCGGGGCCATTGGCCAGTTCGTGCAACAGCACCAGATCGCCCTTATATTCCTTGGCGCGCACATGGTGGAGCGAAAGCGCATCGAGGCTGTCAGCCAAACGGGTCAGTTCATGATAATGTGTTGCAAACAGGCAGCGGCATCGGTTGGATTCGTGAATGCCCTCGACCACCGCCCAGGCAATAGCAAGCCCGTCATAGGTGGATGTCCCGCGCCCGACTTCGTCCAGAATAACAAAGCTCCGGTGTGTCGCTTGTGCCAAAATTGCAGCAGTTTCGACCATTTCGACCATGAATGTAGAGCGGCCCCGCGCCAGATTATCGGATGCCCCTACACGGCTGAAAAGGCGATCAACCAACCCCAATCGCGCGGATGTCGCGGGCACATAGCTGCCGGATTGCGCCAACACCACAATCAACGCATTTTGCCGCAGAAAGGTCGATTTACCGCCCATATTGGGACCGCTGACCAGCCATAGCCGCTTTTCCGGCGCAAGAGTGCAGTCATTGGCGATGAAGCGATCGCCTGATTTGGCAAGAGCGCTTTCCACCACCGGATGCCGACCGCCTTCGATGTGCAATTCGGCATTATCTATGAAGATGGGACGGCACCAGCCGCCTTCTGCTGCACGTTCGGCGAGCGCCGCGGCAACATCAATCCGCGCCAACGCGTCAGCGCTCTTCGAAATCGCGTCCCGGCGATCAAGGACATGCGCGATCAGCTCTTCGAGATGCGCTGACTCTGCTGCCAGGGCATGGCCTCCGGCTTGCGTGATCCGCATGGCTTCTTCGTGCAGCTCGGGCGAGTTGAATCGCACGGCACCGGCCATCGTTTGGCGGTGTGTAAACCCTGTACCAGGTGCCATCAACGCATCACCATGCCTGACCGGAACCTCCACAAAATAGCCAAGCACAGCGTTATGCCGGATTTTCAGTGCCGTGATTCCCGTCGCCTCCCGATATCGTGCTTCCAACTGGGCAATTGCCAGACGGCCATCACGCCCCGCCAGCCGCAAGGCGTCAAGCGCGGCATCATAACCTTCGGCGATATAGCCGCCCTGCCCCGTGTCGGTTGGTGGCGCACCGACCAATGCGCGGGTGAAAAGGTCCACCATTGAACCATGGCCGTCGAGCGTCGGCAGCAGCTGATCCATAAGAGCTGGCCGGTCGGTCATTGCACCAAGTCGTTCGCGTAAATTGCGGGCACCCGACAGGCCATCGCGAATCTGTCCCAGATCACGCGGACTGCCCCGTCCCGCCACAACCCGGCCCAATGCCCGGGCGATATCGGGCAGCTGCCGCAATGCAGACCGAATGGTTTCGCGCAGCAAAGGCGCTTCGTTAAACCATTGCACCAGCGACAAGCGCGCTTCGATCTTTTCGCTGTCCATCAGCGGCGCTGCCAGGTCCGCCGCCAATTGCCGCGCGCCAGCTCCTGTAATTGTTCGGTCGACCTCGGCCAGCAATGTTCCTGCTCGTCCACCTTTGGAGGAATTCGTGATTTCCAGACTGTCACGGGTTGCCTGATCAATCAGTAAATGGTCATGGACTTCGCGCCGCAACGGTATTTTCAGGAAAGGCATTTTTCCCTGACCAACATGGGCCAGATATGCCAGCATACCACCTGCGGCAGCCAGTTCCGGCCGGGTCAAAGGACCGATAGGATCGAGTGTTGGCAACATGAAATGCCGCTTCAGACTGTCTTCACCCGATTGGCTGTCAAATTCAGCGGCAGGACGGGGAATGGCCCCGAATGGAGCACCTTCAAACCCTTGCGCCACGACGATTTCGCTGGCCACAAGCCGAGCCAGTTCAGCTTCCAAGGCACCGAAAGATACTGTGACCAGTTCAAAATGGCCCGTCGATATATCGGCCGCAGCGATACCCACATTGTCGTTCACCGCCGCCAACGCCACGAGCATGTTCGATGACCAACTGTCGAGAAGGCTATCCTCTGTCAACGTACCTGCCGTGACAAAACGGATAATGTCCCGTGCCACAAGAGTCTTGGATCCACCTCGAGCTTTTGCTTCCTCGGGGCTCTCGGTCTGTTCGGCAATCGCAACGCGATGCCCCGCCTTTATCAAGCGCGCCAGATAGCCTTCTGCCGCGTGGACCGGAACGCCACACATGGGAATGGGTCGGCCGTCATGTTCACCGCGAGATGTAAGTGCGATATCAAGCGTAGCCGAAGCCTTGCGCGCATCATCGAAAAACAATTCGAAAAAGTCGCCCATCCGGTAGAAGAGTAGGCAGTCGCCAGCCTTAGCCTTCAGACCCAAATATTGCACCATCATCGGTGTCGGTTTGCCGTCCCCTGCCATATGCCATGTGCGTTAGCGAACGATAGGCGTCGGGGCAATGCTTGCCCTACCTTCATCGGCACGTTAGGGATGATCTAGGTTTCAAATAAGGGGCGAGTGCAAAATATGAACGACAGTGATGTCCAACTAACCGCCCAGGAAGCCCTTGATTTCCATTCTCAGGGACGCCCCGGTAAAATTGAAATCATCGCGACAAAACCGATGGCGACACAGCGCGATTTAAGTCTGGCCTATTCACCCGGCGTCGCGGTTCCTGTTCAAGCCATTTATGACGACCCTGCAACCGCCTATGATTATACCGCAAAGGGCAATCTGGTTGCCGTTATTTCCAATGGCACCGCAATATTGGGCATGGGCAATCTGGGTGCTTTGGCATCCAAGCCGGTCATGGAAGGCAAGGCCGTCCTGTTCAAACGCTTCGCCGATGTGGATTCGATCGATATTGAGGTGAAGACAGAAGATGTAGACCGCTTCATTGATGCAGTTGAGCTTTTGGAACCCACTTTCGGCGGGATCAATCTCGAGGACATTGCCGCACCATCTTGCTTTATCATCGAACAAACACTGCGTGAGCGGATGAACATACCGGTTTTCCACGATGACCAGCACGGGACAGCTATTATCGCGGCAGCAGGCCTGATCAACGCCTGCGAATTGACCGGCCGATCTTTGAAAGATGTAAAAGTAACCTGCAACGGTGCCGGAGCCGCCGCAATCGCCTGTACCGAGCTTATCAAAGCAATGGGGGTCCCGCATGACAATGTCATCATGTGTGACCGTACCGGGGTGATTTACCAGGGCCGCACCGAAGGCATGGACCAGTGGAAATCCGCGCATGCCGCCAAGACCAGCGCCCGCACGCTGGCCGAGGCCATTGTCGGCGCAGATGTGTTTCTCGGCCTATCGGCTGCCAACGCCTTAAGCCCGGACATGGTAAAGTCGATGGCGGATCAACCTATTATTTTCGCAATGGCCAACCCTGACCCCGAAATCTCGCCACCGGTGGCAAGGGCGGCGCGTCCCGACGCCATCATCGCAACAGGGCGGTCGGATTTTCCCAATCAGGTCAATAACGTTCTGTGCTTCCCCTTCCTGTTCCGGGGTGCGCTTGATGTCAGGGCTACCACGATAAACGAACCGATGAAAATTGCGGCGGCCAATGCCTTGGCACAGCTGGCCCGCGAAACCGTTCCCGAAGAGGTCGCGGCAGCTTATGGCGGAATGTCGCACAAATTTGGCCGTGATTACATCATACCTTCCCCCTTCGACCCCCGGCTGATGGAAATTGTCGCTTCCGCCGTTGCCAAAGCGGCCATGGATTCGGGTGTGGCGCAAAAGCCGATACTCGACATGGCGGCGTATCGCGCAGAATTGCGTGCGCGTCTGAACCCCACCACATCCGTACTTACGCAGGTTTATGAAGCCGCACGCGCCAAACAAAAGCGCGTCATTTTTGCCGAGGCTGAAGAAGACGTCGTCCTGCGTGCAGCCGTGCAATTCAAACAGGACGGTTATGGCGTCCCTGTGCTCGTCGGCAGGGAAGCACGGGTAAAGGAGATGCTGCGGGAATTGGGCGCTGATGCCGAGGATTATGAAATCCACAACAGTGCCCAAAGCCCATTGGTCGAAAAAATGGTCGATCGCTTGTATAACCGACTGCAAAGGCGTGGTTTTTTGCGGCGGGATATCCAGCGCATGGTCAACCGCGACCGCAATATTTTTGGCGCTTTGTTGCTACAAATGGATCAAGCAGATGCCATGATCACCGGCGTTACACGCACATTTGGGCAAACGTTGCGGGAATTACGCCGCGTGCTGGATTCCAAAAAGGGCGAGATTCCGTTCGGCATCCATGTCATGGTCGGAAAAACGCATACAGTGTTTATCGCCGATACCACAGTCAACGAACGCCCGAGTGCGGCAGAACTGGCGCATATCGCCGAAAAAACAGCCGTGGTAGCGCGGCGTATGGGGCATGTCCCCCGGGTTGCCTTTTTGTCTTTTTCGACATTTGGAAATCCGCACGGGACATGGCTCGATAATATCCGCGACGCTGTGGCGTTACTGGATGCCCGCAGGCCCGACTTTGAATATGAAGGCGATATGCCACCGGATGTCGCGCTCAATCCGGCATTGATGAAAAATTACCCGTTTTGCCGGCTTTCCGGCCCTGCCAACGTCTTGATTATGCCGGGCTTGCAATCGGCCAATCTGTCCGCAAAATTGCTGCGTGAACTGGGTGGTGATCGCGTTATCGGGCCAATGCTGATCGGCATGGAGCGGCAGATTCAAGTTGCAACAATGGCGTCAAGCACCAGTGACCTGGTCACATTGGCCGTGCTGGCCGCCGCCGCCGTAACGGAATAGCCAATCGCCGTTAAAAGTTCAGAACCTAGGGTCAGGTCCTAATTCGGGCTGTTTGGTGTGCTGCCCTGACCGCTGCCTGCGCCAACTGAACCGATATTCCCGAACACTTCTTCAAAGAAGCTCTTATTACGTCCCAGCGTTGGTGTTTTATCACCAACCGGGCTGATATTTGCGATCAGCTCCTTTCCGGTTTGCGACACTGACGCCACGTTTCCGGACTGGTCGAAGCGAACTTTCAATACGAATTGGGCCGTTGCATTAGGTTGGGCAAAGGCAAGCTGGCGGGTATCCCGCGCATAATAATACCAGTCATTTGCGTCGAACTGGCCCACGAAAGTCGGGCGTCCAAGCGACGCCTGAACCGATTCCTTGTTATCGACGCCCGGCTGCACCGAAGCCAACAAGGTTTGATCGCCAATATAACCCTGATGCGCGCGCAAGCGGGTGCAGCCGGACGTCATTACCAAAGTGGTAACAAGCGTGCCCAGGATCATGATTTGCGACTTGGACATAAACTTCTCCACTATTGCACGAAACTCAGGCTTTGCCATTGCATCCTTGGCACGCAAGATCAATATGCAATGGCAGATGAATAGCCGATGAGTAGAACGGACAAGCGCGCATGACTTTTTGGAAAAAAATATTTCGACCAACGCAGGCTGACCCGAAACTCGAACTAATCCCGCTTTATAACCAGATCGTTGCCAATGCACGGACGCCGCATTGGTATGAAGAAGGTCAGGTGCCTGACAGTATCGACGGCCGTTTCGACATGATCGCGGCCGTTTTTTCCCTCGTTTTGCTTCGATTAGAGCAAGATGCCGCCCAAGCCCAGAATATGGCGCACCTGACCGAGGTTCTGGTCGATGATATGGACGGACAATTGCGCGAAGTTGGCATAGGCGACATGATTGTCGGCAAACATATCGGCAAGATGATGGGCGCAGTCGGCGGTCGCATTACTGCTTTTCGTGAAGCGTTTACCGATACAGGGCAGCTGGATGAGGTAATAACGCGCAATATCTATCGCGGCGGCGGCGTTGATAAAGAGGCAATAGCCCATGTCAAACAAGGCCTGACCGCAATCGCACAAGCTTTGTCCCTGGTTTCTGCGGGTGAATTGGCAGCAGGCAAGGCAATATGGTGACGGGCAACGAATTTAGTCATGAACTGAAGATATCGGAATTGGGCGGAAAAACACGGAGCATCCATTTGTCCGCCGACCCGGTGTCCCGCACAGCATTGGCAAAACGCTTCGATCTCGCGACGCTGGACATGCTCGAGGCAGACATAACAGTCACCACCGACGGAGCAGAAATTCTGGCAACAGGCCAGATCACGGCAAAACTTGAACAGATTTGTGTCGCAACACGCGATCCTATTGCGGTCAATGTCTCCGAACAGATATCCATAAGGTTCATTCCCGAACCGCATATCGACGAAGAAACCGAATTTGAACTCGCCGCCGAAGACTGCGATGTTATGTTCCATGATGGCCAGTTAATTGATCTTGGCGAAGCAGTCGCGCAATCGCTTGGCCTGGCACTTGATCCTTATCCACGCAGTTCCAACGCTGACACCGTGCTGAAAGCGGCGGGTGTGAAAGACGAAGATGAATCCGGTCCGTTCAGCGTGCTTGCCGCGCTGAGGGAAAAGTTGGCGAAGAAGTGACCGGCCATGTTTGACGCAGTTTTGCGGCGGCTGGTTGACAAGCCATTGCACATAATAGCCGTTCGCGTGGCGCGCGCGGGCTTATCGGCGAACGCTCTTACATTCTCCGGAGCTTTGGTTGCGCTCGCGGCTGCGCTTGCCATAGTTGAAAATCATATGCCCCTTGCCATCGCGTTCATCGCGGCAAGCCGTATTCTGGACGGCCTCGACGGCGCCGTTGCCCGTATCAATGGGCCGACTGCGTGGGGCGGCTATCTCGACAGTCTGGCAGACTATGTGTTTTACGTGTCAATTCCTGTTGCTTTTGGACTTGCCAGCCCGACACATCTTGTTCCGGCCTTGCTTTTGATTGCGAGTTTTACTCTCACCGCGGTTAGCTTCCTCGCTTATGCCGCTATTGCCGCACATCAGGTGCCGACCGAGACCGAACCGGGTCGCAAGGCATTCATATATTCTTCGGGTCTCATGGAAGGTGGGGAAACGATCCTGTTTTTCCTGCTATTCTGCCTGCTACCGACGTATTTTCCAGAACTTGCTTTGGCATTTGCAGCGCTCTGCCTCGCAACAATTGCCCAGCGCGTCGCGCTCGCCGCCAAGAATTTTCAATAGAAAAGGGCTTAACCGCGACGCCAACGAAACCAGCGCTCGGCCCATTTCAACAATCCAGCCGGCTTACGCGCCAGTCCATATTGACCGGCGGCATATTTGGTCGCTTCTGACCATGTGGGATAGGGATGAATAGTCGCCAAAATCTTGCGAAGTCCCATTTTGTGCTTCATCGCAAACGTGATTTCCGCCAAAATTTCTCCGGCATGTTCGCCGATGACGGTAGCCCCTAAAATCTCGTCACTGCCCTTGGCGGTCAGGATTTTCAGGAAACCCTCACATTCTCCTTCGGCAATAGCGCGGTCCAGATCGTCCAGATCATAGCGCGTCACGTCAAAGGCAATGCCCTGCCGGACCGCATCCACCTCCGTCATGCCCACCGCAGCCAGTTCGGGTTCGGTATAGGTAACCCGCGGCAGCACACGATAGTCAGCCCGGTATTTCTTGAATGGGCGGGCAAGTGCGTTGACGGTTGCAAACCAGGCCTCATGCGACGCACCGTGCGTGAGCTGTTGATACCCCGCGACGTCGCCTGCGCATAGAATATGGGGCATATTTGACCGCAGAAACCCGTCGACCGGCAATTTGCCGTTCACGACAATACCCAATTCTTCCAGACCAAAACCGGAAATGCGCGGTTTACGGCCGACTGCGATAATCACGTCGTCATAGGATAGCGAGCTTTCGCCCTGTGGCCCCGTTATGATGAGGGTGTTACCGCTTTCGAAGCGGATAGCCTTGTGACCCGTCAAAATCTGCACGCCTTCGGCCTGCAAACGCCCGGTCACCAAGACCGCGGCATCGGCGTCCTCTTTCAACAAAAGTCGTTCGGCCATTTCCACGATAACAACCTGTGAGCCCAACCGCTGAAAGGATTGTGCGAGTTCGCAGCCAATCGGTCCGCCGCCCAATATGACCAACCGCTCCGGTGCGGCTGGACGCTTGGCAAATTCGTCCCATAAGGTTTCGCTCGTCAAATAGCCGCTCGCCTCGACACCGGGCAAAGGCGGGATGAGCGGCGCCGCGCCAGTTGCAATGATAAAGCTTTGCGCAGTTAGCCGTGCTTTCCCGTCTATTTCGACAGTCCAAGGGTCGATGAAGCGGGCATACCCCTTCATACAATCCACACCAAGACCGGTGAAGCGTTCAACGCTGTCATGGGGCTCAATCGCCGTTATGACGTCGCGGATCCGTTGCATGACCATCGGGAAATCGATGGTCGGTGCGGACGTTTTGACGCCAAAGCGGGCCGCGCCGGAAACGAGATGCGCCACCCGCGCACTTTTAATCAGCGCCTTGGACGGCACACACCCGGTATTGAGGCAATCGCCGCCCATTTCATGCGCTTCAATCAGCGTGACTTTAGCCTGTACCATGGCCGCAATATAGGCGGACACCAGACCGGCGGACCCTGCACCGATAACGATCAAATTGCGGTCAAACCGCTTTGGCTTGGTTCCTGAATTAGCCACGACGCCGGTTCACAAATGCGATCAAGCCTTTGGCCGCCCAAGGGAAAAAAGCCAGCAGCACGAAAGAACCAATCAACATCGGCGACAACAGGCCGGAGGTCGATTCTATCTGGCTGATCTGGGTTCCGGCGTTCACATAGACAATCGTGCCAGCAAGCATCCCCAATTGGCTAACCCAGAAAAAGGTCCATGTCCGAATGCGTGTCAGACCCATCAGCAGGTTGATGACGAAAAAGGGAAACACCGGAATCAGACGCAAAGTAAACAAGTAAAAAGCCCCGTCCTTGGCCAAACCGTCGTCAACCGCCTTTAGCCGTTCGCCAAATTTCGACTGCACCCAATCCCGCAAGACATAGCGCGACCCCAGAAAGGCCAGCGTTGCGCCTATGGTCGAGGCGAAAGAGACAAGGATCGTACCGAACACGAGTCCGAAAAGCGCGCCAGCAATCAGAGTCATGATCGCCGCGCCGGGAATGGATAGCCCGGTAACCGCGACATAGATCAGGAAGAAGCCGGCAATATAGAGCACCGGCTGCGCATTTTTTGCCGCAAGGATTTCGGCCTGCTGCGCCTTGAAATTTTCAAGACTGAGATATTGGCCGAGATCGAAGACAAAATAAGCGACCAACGCCGATATCGCCAAAACCACCAACAGAGCTTTTTTCATCATTGTCCCTGTTCGTTGGTAATATCGCGCCGGTTACCGTTGATTGCCATTAAAATGGTACATCATCGTCGAGATCATTGTCAAAATCGCCGCCGCCAAAGCCCGACGAACCGCCGCTCCAGTTGTTGCCACCGCCCTGACCGCCGCCACCTTGACCGCCGCCGGAGGATGCACCGCCCGACCAGCCATCATTGCCACCGCCGCCTGAGCCGCCACGCGCGCCGTCGAGCATCACAAGCTTTCCATCGAATCCGGCCACAGATATTTCGGTGGTGTAGCGGTCATTACCCGACTGGTCTTGCCATTTGCGGGTTCGCAGCTGGCCTTCGATATACACCTTGCTGCCTTTTTTCAGGAAGCGTTCGGCGACCCCGACCAGCCCGTCACTTTGCAGGACGACGCTGTGCCATTCGGTGCGTTCTTTCTTTTCGCCGGTGGTGCGGTCTTTCCAGTCTTCGGAGGTCGCAATGCGCAGATTGCAGATGCGACCGCCATTTTGGAAGGATTTTACTTCCGGGTCCGCGCCCAGATTGCCGACGATTATTACTTTATTGACGCTACCCGCCATGTCCTACCCCTTAGTCTTTTTGGAAACGCTGGCGTTTAAAGGCCAAGCGCGATTGCGGTCCAATAGGTAGCCCCTGCCGCGATATAGGCAAGTGCAAACAGATATGTCACCATGAATATCGGCCATTTCCAGCCATTGGTTTCACGCCGCGTTACCGCGATTGTGGAAATACATTGCGGGGCAAAAATGAACCATGCCAAAAAGGCCAAGGCCGTGGCCAACGACCATTTGGCCGCCAATTTGGGGCCAAGGCTCATGGCTGCCTGCTCTTCATCGGTCGCATCAATAGCGTAAGCAGTACCAAGCGCGGATACCGCAACCTCGCGCGCGGCCATCGCCGGAATGAGGGCAAGTGCAATATCGTGATTGAAACCGATGGGGCGAACAACCGGTTCAATTACATCGGCAATATTGCCTGCGATTGAATATTCCACCTGGCTCTGCGCGGCACCTACGGGAACTTTCGGAAAGCTCAGGAGCACCCACAATATAATCGAAGCTGCAAAAATAATGGTGCCCGCACGGCGCAAAAACACCCATGCGCGTTGCCACAGACCCAGCGCAATATCGCTCAATCGCGGCATTTGATAACGCGGCATTTCAATCAGGAAGCTGCTGCTGCGGCTTTGCGTGACAAAGCGCTGGATAACCGCAGCAGCAAGCATCGCGCCTACGATCCCAAATAGATAGAGCCCCAATAACACCAATCCCTGTAACCCGATGCCCGGACCGACAGTCTGCGCCGGAATGAATGCGCCGATGATCAGCGTATATACTGGCAGGCGTGCCGAACAGGTCATCAATGGCGCGATCAATATCGTTGCCAACCGTTCTTTCTGGTCCATGATGCTGCGCGTCGCCATGATGCCCGGGATCGCGCAGGCAAAAGAGGACAAAAGCGGAATAAAGCTATGCCCTGACAATCCGACGGCGACCATCATGCGGTCCATAACAAAAGCGGCACGCGTCATATAGCCGGTGGATTCCAGCATCAGTATGAAGAGAAACAAAATCAGAATTTGCGGTAAAAAAACAACCACCGCACCGACGCCCGCAATGACGCCGTCGGTCAGGAAAGAACGCAATATCCCGTCATGTAATTGTCCGTTAATGGCGTCGGTCAACGCGGCAAATCCAGCCTCGATCCAGCCAATCGGCGCTTCTGACCAGCCATAGACCGCCTGAAACATAACAAACAGCAAAGCCAGCAGGATGGCAACGCCGCCCACCGGGTGCAAAAGGATTGCGTCCAGACGTCTTGTCCATTGCCGCCCCTGCGTTTCCCGAATGATTGCGCGTCTGGCAATTCGGTGTGCGCGATCGGTAATCTGCTTGCGACTTTCGAGCGGCTCAATGTCTTCAGTCCGGGGTTGGGAAATGACATCGCCAAGCACGCCAAGCAGTCGATCCAGCCCGCGCTTTCGAACGGCTACGGTCGACACAACCGGAACGCCCAATTCATCTGCAAGCACAGTCGGATCAATTTCGAGGCCATCGCGTTCGGCAAGATCAACCATGTTAAGCGCAATCACGACCTGAAGCCCCTGCCCGATCAACTCGATCGCAAAGCGCAAATGATTGTCGAGATTGCCGGCATCAACAACGATAACGAGCGCATCAGGTCTGCGTTGTCCGGCAAGCTTGCCCAAAACAACATCGCGGGTCACTGCTTCGTCAAGGCTGTCGGGTTGCAGACTATATGCGCCCGGCAAGTCAAGCAGTTCAACCGGTCGGCCGTCGGGTAAAGACGCTCGTCCCGATTTACGCTCCACCGTGACACCGGGATAATTGGCAATTTTTTGCCGTGCCCCCGTAAGCGCATTGAAAAGGGAACTTTTTCCGCTGTTAGGGTTTCCCACTAAAGCGACCAGCGGCAGCGTAGCACTCATGGTTTCATCTCGCAGAAAATGGCCGAAGCCACCTTTTTGCGAAGCGCAATCCGCATCCGCCCCACGCGCACTGCAATCGGGTCTCGCCAAAACAATATGCCTTGGTGCAAGGCCTCAATCTCGACGCCCTCTTCAAGCCCCAGCGAACGCAGTCTATGACCCTCGCTTTCGGGAATCGCGGTCCAATCAATGGCCTGAACCGTTGCGTGTCTTTTAAGCGGGAGGTGATCTAGTTGCACCCGCGTCATTTGCAACCGATTCGCAATAACATCAAGATATAATCGCTGCTAGGCGGGATACCGCAGCCGACCAATGAAGCGCGAAAGGCTTGGCACATAATCCTGACGCGCGCGCGCTTGCGCCTTTGCCTTTTCAAACTGCATGACATTGTCGATCCGCCGGTCGAGAAAGGCACGGGTATCGGCAAAATCCGTGCTTTCGTCATTCACAAACACGCTCAACGTACTGCCATATACGGCCGATAATGTTGCGCGTTTAGTATAATGATTGAAATCACTCGCGTTATCGCCCGCCAGCCGCCACATTCTGTCCGCGGAGCGCCAACCGATTTTTGCTGAGTGCACCAAATTTTGGGGCATCGCCATAATGGCCATCGCCCGGCGCAAGGCTTCGCGGTCCGGGTTCATAATCTCCAGCCGGGTCGAAACCAGCAGGGTTATCCGCTCCCGGATTTTCATGGCCGCCAACTTTTCCGGCGGCAGGCGACGGGCAAGTTCCATATCGACCGATTCTATCCAACCGTCGATCATCGCCATAGCGTTGCCCTTGAATGCCAGAGCGGCCACTTCTGTATCGACACCCAATTCTGCCGCCGCCGAATTGACGGCAGCCGCACACCATCCGTCAAAGCCGGCATTGCGGGCAATCAGCGGGGCCAGCGCATTGCGGATTTCATCGAGTGTCGGGTCGGTGGGAAGCATGTTTTCGGTCATATCCGAAATGTAAGCGCAAGTTCGGTCTAATAAAAGGGTTATTGCTTACGAACCATTACGAGAGCCGCCATCACGAGCAGGCTCCCCGTCAAGTCCAGCATGGTCAATGCTTCACCAAATGCAAACCAGCCCGCCGCCGCCGACAGGGCCGGTTGCAGCAACAGTGCAAGACCGATGACCAGCGGACTAAAATGCGGCAACGCATAAGTGAGGCACCCCTGGCCCAAAAATTGCGAGGTAAAGGCCAGCAACAGGACCGGCCACCAGACCGTCGGAATAATCTGCTCACCTGCAAATAATGCCGAAGGCCACAAGACGAGTGCAGCAACGGTACTGGCCATGGCAAGCGCACCCCAGCTTTCGGTATTTTCCCGAACCTGCATCATCATCAACAGATAGACTGTGTATGTCAGCCCCGCGCCTAGACATAGAAGATCGCCTGTGAAATGCACCGGCGACAGTTCAAGACTTTGCCCCATTAGCAACGCCGCGCCGACAAAGGCCAACACAACCGAAACGATCTGCCATTTGCCCGGCAGCTTGCGGGCCACCACCACCCCGTAAATCACCAGCAAAAGACTGGCGCAATTGGCGAACAACGTGGCATTACCGAGCTTCGTTTGGAAAATGCCGATATGCCAGGCAATGATGTCGATCCCGAAAAAAACACCGGCAATAGCGATGAAAAGAAAGGTCTGCGGCCGCACGGCTGTCAGGCGAAAGCCGAATCGATGACCGACCAGAAACAGAAAAGGCGTCGCCAGCGCCAGCCGCCAAAATCCGGTCGCAATCGGCCCGCTATCCGCATAGCGCACGAGCAGGGGGCCAAAAGCTATGGCAATATTCCCGGCAATCAGCGCCAGAAAGGCCAAGGCCTTGGGGCTTTGCTGATGGAAAATCTTTGTCGGCATAAACCCCCGTTGCAATTTGCAACGCTTATCCGCATCTTGGCTGAAAACCAAAGCCTTAATGACAGGAAGATTTATGACTGCAACTTTGTTCGATCCCATCCAGCTTGGCGCAATCACCGCACCGAATCGCGTTCTAATGTCCCCCTTGACCCGTGGACGCAGCAGCACCGGCCATGTAGCCGTTTCCGAACTGAAGGCAGAATATTATAGCCAGCGCGCCAGTGCAGGCCTGATTATCGCCGAAGCCACGGGAATTTCGCAGGAAGGTCTGGGCTGGCCATCGGCACCGGGTGTGTGGAACGATACTCAAGTCGCTGCGTGGAAGCCGGTTACCGAAGCAGTGCACGAAGCAGGCGGCCGGATCATCCTGCAATTATGGCATATGGGCCGGTTGGTGCACCCTGATTTTCTGGGCGGAGCGCAGCCTGTATCCGCATCCGCGACCACCGCACCTGGCGACGCGCACACCGCCGAAGGGAAAAAGCCCTATACCGAGGCCCGCGCCTTGGAAACTTCCGAAATTCCACGCATTGTCGCGGACTATGTCAACGCTGCCAAAAACGCTATCGCAGCCGGATTTGACGGGGTGCAGATTCACGCCGCCAATGGCTATCTGATCGATCAGTTCCTGCGCGACAATTCAAATTTCCGGACCGATCAATATGGCGGTTCGATCGAAAACCGTATCCGCCTGCTTCGCGAAGTAACGCAAGCTGTGGTCAATACCGTGGGCGCTGACCGCACTTCTGTGCGCCTGTCGCCCAATGGTGAAACCCAGGGCGCAGATGACAGCAACCCGGTCGCCCTGTTCACCGCCGCCGCCGCCGCTTTGCAGGATATTGGCATTGCCTTCCTCGAACTGCGCGAAGTCAAGCCCTATGGCAATTTCGGCCGGACCGACGTGCCCCGCATTTCCCCGCATATTCGCGAGGTATTCAAAGGTCCGCTGGTCTTGAACCAAGAATATACACGCGAACTGGCCGACGCCGATCTCGCTTCTGGTCTTGCCGACGCAATCAGCTTTGGACGGCCCTATATCGGGAACCCGGACCTTGTCGAACGGCTGCGCATCGGGGCAGAGTTGACGCCGGATAATTACAAGACATGGTATTCACCGGGTGCGGAGGGGTATACCGACTATCCGTTCCTCGAAAGCGCCGACGCGTAAAGGCAATGATCGAGGCGGGGCTGGGCCTTTATGCAATCGCCATCCCCGCCGCGATGCTGGCGTTGATGTTGGTGACCGAATGGCTCAGGCCCCGGCGCGATCTGGTGCTTGGCCGGTACCCGCGATGGCGGACCCATGCGCTGTTTTTCCTGACCAATGCCGTTGTCGGCCGGATATTGTCGATGGTCGTGGTGGTCGGTAGTGCCGCAATCTGGGCTGATACGCATGATTTCGGCCTGTTTAACCGGACCGATTGGCCTTTGTGGGTGGTGACTTTACTGGCCTTCATCCTGCTTGACCTGGCTATTTGGGCGCAGCATCATGCGATGCACCGGTTCCGATTTCTGTGGCGGATACACAAGGTGCATCATAGCGACCGTGATCTGGATGCAACAACGGCGTTGCGGTTCCACCCCCTTGAACTGATTGTTTCTACATTGTTCAAATCGGCCTGTATCGCCTTGCTGGGGGTGCCTTTAATGGTCGCGCTTGCTTTTGAACTTTGGTTGAATTGCAACGCACTTTTCAACCACAGCAATATCCGTCTGCCGCGCAAGATGGACCGGATTATCCGCACTATTCTTGTGACGCCCGACATGCATTTGGTACACCACAGCACTGATGTAGCCGAACAAAATCGCAATTACGGTTTTGCCTTGACTTGGTGGGACCGGTTATTTGGGACCTATGCTGATGAATCAGCGATGGGCCGCGATCATCAGGAAATCGGTTTGGCTGAAGCGGTGGACAATCGTCCCGCTAATTATCTGTGGAGTATGAAGCTCCCTGTGACGTAGCGTTATCCGCGGCCTATTGACGCATCGGGAAATCCGGCGCAGTTTTCTTCCGGGGGGAGCAATATATGGCCAAAAAGCGCGTTATTATTCTGGGGACTGTGGCGGTCATCGCTGTCGGAGTCGGGCTGACCTATGGCTGGCGTCAGTGGCAGGAAAAAAGCGTTCTCGCCGATTCGCGCACTGCGCAAGTGGCGTCGGACCAGGAGGTTACATCAGGGCCTGCGATGAAGTTGCTTTGGGGCGATACCCATTTGCATACTTCGAATTCTATCGATGCCTTTGGTTTTGGAGTGAAGCTAGGGCCGGAAGACGCGCTGCGCTTTGCCCGTGGGGAAGAAATCAAGTCCACCTGGGGTTTGAAAGCGAAGCTGGAAAGGCCGCTTGATTTTCTGGTCATCGCCGATCACTCCGGCGGGCTGGGCGCAACCAAGGCGCTGTATGACACGCCCGGTTTTCTAATCCGCGACCCGACGCTGCGTCGCTGGCACGACGAAATGCATAAGGGTCCTGAAGGCATGCAAAGGATCACAGCAGAATTGATTGACCGGGCGGGCAGGAATGACTTACCCAAATCGCTTACCAATCCGGAGCGTCAGCGCAAGACCACAACCAACATTTGGACCGGTCACAGCACGTTGGTCGAACGCTATAATGAACCGGGCAAATTCACGGCCTTTGTGGGTTTCGAATATACGTTGATGCCCGGCGGTAACAATCTGCATCGTGTGGTCATGTTCCGCGATGGTAAAAGCCGCACAGATCAGGTGCTTCCCTATGATCCCGGACAGGGCGATACCCCCGTCAGCCAGCTATGGGACTATATGGACAATTATGAAAAGCGCACCGGCGGCAAAGTGCTCGCCATTCCGCATAACAGCAACCTATCCAACGGCCTGATGTTTGAGCTGGTCGGGCCTGGTGGCGGACCAATGACCGCCGATTATGCCCGCCGCCGCGCCGCCCGCGAACCGGTAGTGGAAATCACCCAGATCAAGGGCGATAGCGAGGCACATCCGTTTCTGTCCCCCAATGACGAATTTGCAGGCTATGGCACCGCGGGCTGGGACTTAGGTAATCTGACGATGCAGGCGGCCAAAAAGCCACAGGATTTGGCAGGCGAATATATTCGTGAGGCATTGAAGCGCGGACTTGCTATCGAGGCAAAGACCGGCGTGAACCCATATAAGTTCGGTGTCATCGGATCGACCGATAGCCACACTTCCCTTGCCACCGCAGATGAAAACAACTTTTTCGGCAAGCATTCAGGCGGCGAGCCCGATTCAGCGCGCGCGTCCGAAGCGCAAAATCTGGGCACTCGTGAGGGACGCTTTGGCTGGCACTATCTCGCCGGTGGCTATGCCGCCGTGTGGGCAACGGCCAACACAAGGGCGGCCATTTTCGATGCGATGATGCGCAAGGAAATTTATGCCACGACCGGACCGCGCATGACGGTGCGTTTCTTTGGCGGTTGGGATTTCAAGCCCGAAGATTTCACCGGGAACTGGGTGATGGCCGGGTATAAGCGAGGCGTACCTATGGGCGCAGATCTGAAGTCAGGACAAGGTACGCCGACTTTCCTCATTTCCGCACTGAAAGATCCGATGGGCGCCAATCTCGACCGGGTGCAGATGGTCAAGGGCTGGGTTGATGCATCCGGCCAAATGCAGGAAAAAGTTTTCGACGTAGCCTGGGGGGATGCCGACAGACGGCCACGCGGGGTAAATGGCAAGGTTCCGGCGGTTGGCGACACGGTCGATATCGCCAAGGCGAGCTATGCCAACAGCATTGGTGACCCAGAATTAAAAACGGTGTGGCGCGACCCCGAGTTCAACGCGAAGCAGAAGTCCTTTTATTATCTGCGCGTCCTGGAAATCCCGACCCCGCGCTGGGTCGTGTTCGACGCCATTCGATATGGCGCGAAATTATTACCTGGCACCGAATTGAAATCACAAGAAAGGGCATACTCATCGCCAATCTGGTATAACCCGTCCAGCGCAGGATAGGATTTGCAAGTCATTGAAAAATCAGTTCCCGTAAAAGGGAAATAAGGAAGAATGCGCGGTACGGCCAATCTCGTCTGCACGCCGCACATACCCTCTCCTAACCCCTCCCGCAGGCGGGTGAGGGACTTCAACCCCACCTTAAATATAACCGTCACCCTGAACTTGTTTCAGGGTCTATTTCTAAGCCCGTTCCTGCTCTGTCGTAGTACACGAAGTAGCCACGGCACCGTTGGGTGCGGTTTCGTGCACAGGGTGTGCGGCGCGATGGACCCTGAACCAAGTTCAGGGTGACGTGGTGGGCGCGGGCTTTTAGAATCCCACCTCCCTCTTGCGGGAGGGGCTGGGGGAGGGTGAGTCGGTGAGGTCCCATAGCGCGCCTGCGGCATGCCCCCCTCTCTCTTCTTTAAGGAAGAAGAATACATCCTTTTCCTTATTCGCTTCTTCCTTCTGACGAAAAAATTCCCAACCCTTCAAATTCAAAAGTTCACTCCACCTCAATCTCCGCAAATCGCGGATCGGGGTCGGCGATGGCCATCAGGCGGCGCATGGCCAGGCGGGCGAGACGCTGGGTTTCGGTCTTGCGCCGTGCCGCCGCCAACGGGACGAGTGCGGCCGGTCGGGCGATTTCGGCGTCATAGGCATCTGCGATGATCAGCCCGGCGCGTTCGGGCATGAACGCCTCCCCTTGCAAAGGGCCGACGTCGAATCCGGTGGGCACAGCCCAGAAAAAACGGTCACAAAAATCGAGATATTCGGGCCATTTCTGATCACCCAACAAATCCGCGCGTGCGCATTTTATCTCGACAATGATAATCTCGCCTTTCGCATTGATACCCATCAGGTCAGCACGCCGGTTGTTGCGCAAAGACACCTCCGGTTGAACCATGATCTGGTTACGCAGGAACAGGCGGGATACTCCGCGCCCGACGGCAGAGGCGCCGGTAATGATCGATAGGGAAGCAGCATGGGCCATGCCCAGGATATAGAACGTATGCGGAACAAAATAAAGGCCCCTTTTCGGAGCCCTCATCTCTTCCTGCTGTTTCCCGGGGGTCAGCGGTAGAAAATATGATTGTCGATCGATCCGATCCGCGTCAACCGCCAGCCGGGTGAAACATGGCGGGCGTGAAAGAACAATGCGCCTTCGACAGGGCTTTTCCAACTGTCATTTAACGCAATTTTGCTGATCGCAACGGCGTTATGCCAGTGTGTATTTGCCTGAGGTATAGGAGGCATTCCGCCGCCGCGAACGAAGGAAAACTGGCTTTTCTGATACACCACGCCGCATAATGTGGAAGGAAATCGTCCCGATTTCGACCGGGCAATCACCACGCGAGCTACGGCCAGCTGACCAGCCAGCGATTCGCCCTTTGATTCAAAATAAACTGCACCGGCAAGACAGCGTTCTTCGGCGCTCAAAGTATTGGCAACATTTTGCTTGTGGACCAATTCGGTCAGTGATGATGCAGATACAACTTCGTCATCTTCGTCCAAACCGATATCCGAACCGATTTCGACGGCAGGTGCCGCACCATTGCCAGGAATAAAAATAATATCACCATTATCTGCCAGCTGTGTCGTAACCTCACCACTTATCAGGCGGTCGACATTTTGCTGATCTGCCGCAATTTGGGCGGCATCAATAATGATAGTGGAAGCGCCGAGCGCTGTGCTTTGGTCATTGCCAAAAGCGAAACCTGCGTCTGCGGTCAACACGGCGGATGCAAGGGTACAAGAAATAGCCACCGCAGAGGCAGCCCGAACAATTTTCAACATGAAACATACTATAATGCGGCGGCAGCAGCGGAAGAGCTTCTCATATTTTGCTCTGGCTCTTCGTTTGTTGCATCCGACTCGCGTGTTTGCCCGGTCACCCCATTTGTGCCCCGATTGACAACCTTCGCTAATCGTTGCGCCCACTTATTGTGCGGCGCAACACAGTCAAGAGTCGGCGGCTAAAAGTCGGTCCAACCGTTCTGTCGAAGCGACGTCCAGTTCCAAAACCCATAAATCAGGATCGCGCAATATCCGATTTTTCCAATATTTTGTTATTTCAGCGTCGTCACCCCCAATCGGTAGTGTTACGCGGTGCCACGCCAAAGTGCCATCCATCGCAGGATAGCGTTCAAAAAGAATAGGATCGCCACCCCTTATCTGGCCGATTATCAGTATCGCGCCCGAGGTCAGATCGCCCTTACGTAATAAGGTGGCAAAGCCACCATCCACTTCGGCCAGCTTTTTCAATGCCGAAATACGAAACTGGCTGGTCAGCCGGGGCTTCGTCAAGCGGCGTCGCGCTCTTCAGACAATGTCAGCAAGGCAAACATGGCGCCGGAATCAGAAGCTCCGCGCAGCTGAGAACGGAATTTTTCGTCCCGAAACAGGCGAGAAACCTCGGCCAATGCGCGCAAATGTGAGGCGCCATCCTGCACCGGTGATACCAATGCACAGACCAGATCCACCGGTTCATCGTCGACCGCGTCATAATCAACAGGCTTTCCGAGGCGCGCGAATACGGCAACCGGCATATCAATGCCCGACACTTTGCAATGCGGAATTGCTGTGCCACCGCCAAACCCGGTTGGGCCAAGGCGTTCGCGTTCGACCAAGCCGTCATGGACCGCATTGGCATCCAGCATATAATTTTCTGCAGCTATTGTCGAAAGTCGTGCCAGTAAATCGGATTTGCCCGAGCAAACCAGATTCGCAACAACGGCCCCTTCGACGAGCCTAGTGGAAATTCGAATCATATCTTGTTCAATTGCAATTGGCCAGGGGCCGCGAGGCAAACCCCAAATATCTGAATAAGTTTACATATCGGTTAAGATCTAGGCCGAATTCTAAGGTACGGATTTTGGTTCAACCCACCCGATCGTGCCGTCTTCGCGGCGGTAAACCATATTATGGCGGCCAGTGCCAGTGTTTTTGAACAACAATGCCGGTGTGTTCCGCAAATCCATCAACATAACAGCGTCCGAAACGGTAGATTCAGGAATGTCTACGCTCATTTCTGCAACAATTACAGGCGCTTCGGGCGGCGGCGAATCTTCCGTGAAATCCCCTCCGTCGAAAACGGTATAGGCGGCTTCTTCTTCGCGCAGGGCAAAAGCAGACTGTGCGTGCCGGTCCTGAAGACGGCGCATATAGCGGCGCAGCTGCTTTTCAATCCGGTCAGCCGCCTGATCGAGCGCGACATGCGCGTCCTGTGCTTCGCCGCGACCCTTCAACACCAGGCCTTGCATCACATGCATCACGATATCGCTCGTAAATCGTTCATGCGGACCACGGCCAAAGGTGGCGTGGGAAGATAAGGCCTTGGAAAAATACTTTCCCGCAATGGCGTTCAGCCGTTTTTCAACATGGCTCTGTAACGCTTCACCGGTTTCGACCTGATGCCCTGAAACCCTGATATCCATAGCCTAACTCCTTTATTTAAGCGCCGACCCGGTTTCGAGCCACAGCGCATCCTTGATTTTGCTGATAAATTCACGGTGCCGCTCCAGTTCTTCAAAAGAGGCACTGTGGGGACGCGGTTCGCGATATGGTTTTGAAATTTCGGACTGAGGGGCATTTGCTCTGGTCGCAACCTGATCCGCGCCGCCATCATCCACCAGACCAAGGCCAATTTGCCGCCCTCCGGTCAGTTCGACATACAGATGCGCCAATAATTCCGCATCGAGCAATGCGCCATGTTTGACGCGATGGCTGCGGTCAATGCCGTAACGCGTACATAGGGCATCAAGTGAGAGCTTTGCGCCGGGATGCTTAACACGTGCCAGCGCGACGGTGTCGATCATCCGCCCCAAATCCAAGGGTGACTGCCCGCATAATTGCAATTCGGTGTTGAGAAAACTGAAATCGAAACTGGCGTTATGCGCAACCAGCGGGCTGTCGTCCAGAAAGGCAAGCAATTCATCAGCTTTTTCGGCAAAGAGCGGCTTGTCGGACAAAAACCGGTCGGACAAGCCGTGGACCTGTTCCGCGGCGGCGGGCATCGGGCGTTGGGGATTGAAATAAGCGTGATAGGTAACGCCGGTCATCACCCGCCCTATCATTTCAATACATCCTATCTCCACCATCCGATCCCCGGTGAGGGGATCAAAGCCAGTCGTTTCTGTATCGAAAATAATCTCGCGCATTCTGTGAGTGAAGGTGAGCCTGTTTTCAGTGTTTTGCAAGTCCCGCACGCAGCTTTTTGACAAGCTCGCGGACATTGTGTCGCGTTTCTTCTAAAGATTGACCGGTTTTCACAACATAGTCCGCCTGCCTCTGCTTGTCCGCGTCATTCATTTGTAACGCCCGTATCTGGTCAAATTTTTCCGGCGTCATACCCGGCCGCTTAAGAACCCGTTCGCGCTGAACGGCGTAAGGCGCGGATACAACCACGATGTAATCGACATTCTTATGTCCAGCTTTTTCAAATAATAAGGGAATATCGAACAGCACCAGATCCGCATCTGCGTTATCAGCCAGAAAAGCAGCGCGCCGCTCGGCAACAGCGGGGTGGATGAGAGATTCGAGCTTTGCAAGCTTGTCCCTATCCCCGAACACCGCGGCGCCCAGCGCTTTTCGGTCCACACCTTCGGCGCCCGTCGTGCCGGGAAAAGCGGACTCGATCGCAGGTACCAGCGCACCACCGGGCCTTTGTAACTCGTGCACAGTCGAGTCGGCATCAAAAACAGGCACGCCCTCATCGGCAAACATCGCCGCAACGGTCGATTTGCCCATAGCTATCGAACCAGTGAGACCGATAACGAACGGTCCGGTCATTTTAACAACAGCTCACGCAAGTTATTTTCCCCGTCATCAGGCGGCGCAACTCCAAAGAACAGTTCAAAAGCAATCGCCGCCTGTCCTACCAACATTTCCAACCCATCGACCACTTCCAACGCACGAGCTCTAGCCTGTTTGAGGAGCAAGGTTTCAATTGGAGCATATACCAGATCATAGACCAACGCATGATCGGGCAGCGGAGCAAGGTCGATTTCCAAAGCTTCCTTCCCTTTCATGCCCAGGGGACTGGCATTGACCAGCAACGCCGCGTCAGGCAGGCGCGCATCAAGCGGTAAAACCTGTCCCTTCAGCCCGAAATGCGCCAGCAAACCTGCTGCTTTCAAACCGTTACGAGCGAGCAGGATGACATCGCCTATATCAGCCTGGGCCAAGGCAAACAAAACGGCCCTCGCTGCGCCACCTGCGCCGATTACAATAGCGGTTTCCCCCGCCAGCGGCATATCGGCAATCGGACCATAAAAACCGCCGGCATCGGTATTGGTTCCCACCAACACTCCACCGTCACCCCGGAAAACTGTGTTGATTGCTCCAATCGATCCACGCACATCGCCCGGATCAGTGACATACTCAAGGGCAGCAATCTTGTGGGGAATCGTAATATTACATCCACGCCATACAGGATCCAGCGCACGATCACGAAAATAGCCATTCAGGTCTTCCGGCAACACGTCTTGCGCGCGATAGTCCCCTACCAACCCCATCTGATTCAGCCAGAACCGGTGGATCAGCGGGGATTTCGAATGTGATATCGGATGTCCGATGACTTCGGCGTATTTGGTCATGACGGCAAAAAACCCCGTATTCGTAAATAGTCAAGCACTGGCAGGAGTGGTAGACCAATGATTGTGAACTGGCTGCCGCTGATGCTTTTGAACAATTGCGCGCCTTCGGCTTCGATCCGGTAACAGCCCACGCAATGGCGGATCTGCTCCCAATAGCTTATCACATATTGATCGATGAAGGCCGGGCTCAACGGGCGCATTGCCAACTGCGCGCTATCAACAATACGCCACACCGGCTCGCCCGCTTCACAGATCACCGCCGCGCTTATCAGGCGGTGGCTTTTGTTCGACAAGTTTGCCAGTTGCGCGCGCGCGTCGGCGGGGCTTTCGGGCTTATCCAATATCTGTCCTTCGGCAGTCACTGCAATCTGGTCACAGCCCAGCACCAGCGCCGCCGGAAACCTACGTGAAATCTTGCGTGCCTTGGCTTCGGCAAGCGCATCGGCAATGTCGCGGGGTTTCGCAGCATTCGCGGCAAGCGAGTCCTTAATGCTTGCCTCGTCAACCAGGGCCGGCACAGTTTCCAGCGGAACGCCAGCGGCGCGCAACATTGCCAAGCGCCCTGCGCTTTGCGACGCCAATATCAGTGTCACGACGTTTCGGCCTGCTGCAATTCACGTTCGTTGAAAAGGTTGATTATCGCTGCGGCCGTTTCTTCGATAGATCTCCGTGTAACATCAAGCACCGGCCAACCATTGTCGGCAAACATCCGCCGTGCATGGGCCACCTCGGCTTTGACTTTCTCTTCATCGACATAATCGGTATCTGGCGACTGGTTCAGGGATAATAGTCGGTTTCGCCTGACTTGAACCAATCGTTCCGCACTTGTAACCAGACCAATAACCATCGGATGTTTCAGCGTAAACAATATCGGAGGCGGCGGAGATCCCGGTACAATCGGAATATTTGCGGTCTTATAACCGCGATTGGCAAGATAAATGCTGGTCGGAGTTTTAGAAGTTCGCGACACGCCAGCTAATACAATATCTGCTTCTTCCCAATTTTGCGCATTGATCCCGTCATCATGCGCAATCGTAAACTGTATTGCATCAACACGTGCGAAATATGCCGCATCCATTGCGTGTTGCCGCCCCGGACGCGCTTTTGCCTCTTGCCCCAGCATATTTGACAGAGCATCACTAACGGCATCAAGCGCAGCAATTGCGGGCAAACCCAATGCGCGGCACTTGTTTTCGAGCTTGCGCCGGGTGTCGCGATTGACGAGCGTAAACAGTACCAACCCCGGATTGGCCGCAACATCAACCATGATGCGGTCCAAATGGCTTTCGGAACGCACCATTGGCCAGAAATGCTTGACGACATTTTCGACCCCATCGAACTGTGCAAGCGCAGCTTTGGCAATATTTTCCAGCGTTTCGCCTGTTGAGTCTGATAGAAGGTGAAGATGATAGCGCGCCATGATGTACAGTCTTGTTGGTAGGCTGAGGATAAATCAAGGGACAAAGTTTATGCGTAATTTTCATCCTCGCTATCCGCATTTTTCCTCTCGATTCGAACACAGGCTTTCCACAACCGCAAAACAGTTTCCACAGCTTGTGAATAACGGGGATGAAAATTGCGAATCCGTGACAATCAAATGAAGTTCTTTGGTCAAGCTGTTGGCAATATCCGCAAAAGCTTTTAAGGCCCAAGCTATCAACAGCCCATCATCTTTCATCATTCTTATATAAATATATTTGATTGGATTCTTACATCGATGTCCGCGCCAAATTCGAAAAAACTGCTTAATGTCTTATTGGGCAATCAGGAAGCAGTGCCACCGATTTGGCTTATGCGACAGGCCGGGCGTTATTTACCCGAATATCGTGCATTGCGGTTGCAAAAAGGTGGGTTCCTAGAACTTGCTTATGATAGTGAAACTGCGGCTGAAATTACCCTTCAACCAATCCGCCGCTTCGAATTTGATGCCGCGATCCTGTTTTCCGATATTCTGGTAGTGCCGCATGCCATGGGTCAAGATCTGTGGTTTGAGACCGGAGAAGGTCCACGTCTTGCTCCTCGTCTGGCTGAAGACAGGCTGGAAAATTTTACTCCAGCGCCAGAGCGTCTGAAACCGGTGTTAGACACCGTTCGAAAGGTTGCCGCTACCCTGCCCAGGGAAACAACGTTTTTAGGCTTTGCAGGCAGCCCCTGGACCGTGGCGACCTATATGGTGCATGGACAGGGTAGTAAGGACCAGTCCGAAGCACGGCGCATGGCCCATACCGAACCCGAACGTTTTGGTTCTTTGATCGAAGCCATAATTACCAGTACTGTTGATTATCTTGCCGGACAAATAGAGGCAGGCGTTGATGCTGTGCAGTTATTTGATAGCTGGGCTGGTTCATTGTCTCCGGCACAATTTGAAAAATGGGTAATTGCCCCTAATGCTGAAATAGTCCGCAGGTTAAAAATGCAGCATCCCGATGCCCCGATTATCGGTTTTCCAAAAGGCGCTGGCGGTAAATTGGCTGCCTATGCGGAAGGTACAGGCGTAGACGCGCTGGGAATTGATGAAACCGTTGATCCGCATTGGGCAAACCGTGAATTGCCTAAACACCTTCCGGTACAAGGTAATCTTGATCCTTTGGCGTTGATTGCGGGTGGGTCGGATTTAACCTTGGCTGTTGAAAATATTCTGTCTGCGTTCGCAAACAGGCCTCATATATTTAATTTGGGCCACGGCATTTTGCCAGACACTCCTATTGAACATGTTGAAAAGCTGCTTACTCTGGTCCGCAAGGGATAATCCGGGGATACCGCCATAATGACGGAAATTATCGCAATGCTCTATTTCTGGCTCAAATCCGCCCATATCATTTTTGTTATTTTCTGGATGGCGGGATTGTTCATGATTCCCCGCTTTTTTGTTTATCATCAGGAAAGCGCCGAAGGCTCCGATGAATCCACTAAATGGGTGGATCGGGAAACCAAGCTGATCAGAATCATTCTCAACCCGTCAATCATAATAGTCTGGGTCGTCGGTTTATTGCTGGCATGGCATATCGGTGCGATGGCCGACGCGTGGTTTCATGCCAAGCTTTTGTTTGTGCTTGGTTTATCGGCTTATCATGGTTGGATGGTTAGCTATGCCAAAAAACTTGCCCAAGGGGAACGCACCCTGACCGGCAAACAATTACGCTTGCTCAATGAAGTACCTGGCGTAACGGCTGCGGTAATCGTGATATTGGTGGTCGCAAAGCCTTTTTGACGGGGTGAGCCTTAACTCACCCCTGTTCAAGTATCTTAAAGACCATCTAGACCTTTGCTAACCAGTATATTTACCGATACACGCCGGTTTTGGGCCTTGCCTTCTTCCGTATCGTTGCTGGCAAGCGGATCGGATTCCGCCATTCCTGTTGGCGTTAACATGCGGTAAGGTTTCCAACGGCAAGCCTGTTGCAAATAATTGATAACGCTGCTTGCGCGTTTTTCGCTCAATTGCTGGTTATATTCTTCGCTGCCTACGGAATCGGTGTAGCCTACAACCAACATCAGCGCATTTTCGGTTGCCTCAGCCGCCGCTGCTGTCGAGCAGAGATCTTCTTTGGCTTGGGCGGAAAGCATTGCCTTGCCCGTTTCAAAATACACATTTGCCGTGCTCTTTATGTTATATTTATCGATATCACCCATTCGGCCACGCAATGCTTCGGTCGCGGCGGTTTGCTCGTCAAATTGCTGGGCCGTGCCGTTGCGGATCATCGTTGCGGTTTTCATATCATTGTTTTTGAATGTAATGTGGCTCGCAACCAATCCGGATACGGACTGTAATGTCTTTACTGTCACAGGAAGACCATTGAGCAGCCCGTTTGCCGCGATTTTGCCGCGACTTCCGCTCAAAAATCCGCCACCTGATTTAATCTGGGTTGCATCCGTTACGATGATAATCGTGCTGGCACCTAAGGGAGTTGTCACCTTTATCTTGTCACCGCTTCGTGCAGATATGATGCCCTTTATTTCCGGTCCCTTCGTCAAGGTCGAAAAATCTGCAATGGGCGTCCCGTCAACGACAATGGTGGGGTCGGATTGTTGCTGCGCTGACGCAAATGTTGATGTTGTTGCACACAACGTGCCGAGCAGAACGGTTGTTCCCGCTCTTTTGAAATTTATACGCATGAAATACTCCTTCACTTGAATATGGTCGGTTATTTTTATTTCCCAACCTTACGCCTTCCCCCTTGAACCTTTCTGGTACATGAACGCATATAACCAGACCATAAACTCTGCGGTTAACATGCCTTCATATTGCGGCAAACCGTTGTGCGGCTCTTTCTCACGCCAATAGAGTTGACGTGAGCCGGCAAGGGGACTATTCAGAAACTAAGCCCGTTCTGGGCGTGAGGTGCGATCCAACCAAAAACCGCACCGCCCACCTTTCCTTCTCACCCGGTTGTCTTTTTGAATCCGGTTGTCATTCTGGATCACTGGTCCATCCACCATAGGGGCTTTTTGGTCCCACCAATGGAATTATCTATGCATTTGAAAGAGCTGAAGAGCAAAAACCCTGCCGATCTTGTTTCGATGGCTGAAGAACTGGGGGTCGAAGGCGCTTCGACGCTGCGAAAGCAGGATCTGATGTTTGCCATTTTGAAAGAATTGGCTGAAGATGGCGAACAGATCATGGGTCTAGGCACCATCGAAGTCCTGCCCGACAGCTTCGGCTTTCTGCGTTCGCCTGAGGCCAATTATCTGGCGGGACCGGACGATATTTACGTATCGCCCAATATGGTGCGTCAATTTGGCCTGCGTACCGGCGATACGGTTGAAGGCGAAATCCGTGCTCCCAAGGATGGCGAGCGATATTTTGCACTGACGAAGGTTTTGAAAATCAACTTTGATGATCCCGACGCTGTTCGGCATCGCGTCAATTTTGATAATCTTACCCCCCTGTATCCCGATGAAAAGCTGACGCTGGACTCGCTTGATCCGACGGTCAAGGACAAGTCGGCGCGCGTAATCGACATTGTCAGTCCGCAGGGCAAGGGTCAGCGTGCCCTGATCGTCGCGCCACCTCGCACAGGTAAAACTGTCCTGCTGCAAAATATCGCGCGCGCCATTACCGACAACCATCCGGAGGTCTTCCTGATCGTTTTGCTGATCGACGAACGGCCCGAAGAAGTGACCGATATGCAGCGTTCGGTGAAGGGTGAAGTGGTATCATCAACCTTTGACGAACCAGCCACACGCCACGTGCAAGTCGCCGAAATGGTGATCGAAAAAGCCAAACGTTTGGTCGAACACAAGCACGACGTTGTTATCCTGCTTGATTCTATCACCCGATTGGGTCGCGCCTACAATACCGTTGTTCCCAGCTCCGGCAAGGTGCTGACCGGCGGTGTCGACGCCAACGCTTTACAGCGTCCAAAGCGGTTCTTCGGTGCTGCGCGGAATATCGAAGAGGGTGGTTCGCTCTCGATTATCGCCACCGCATTGATCGACACGGGAAGCCGGATGGATGAAGTCATCTTCGAAGAATTCAAAGGCACGGGCAATTCGGAAATCGTGCTCGACCGCAAGGTATCGGACAAGCGTATCTTCCCTTCGCTCGACGTCGGCAAATCTGGAACCCGAAAGGAAGAGTTGCTGGTCGAGGAAGGCAAGCTGAAGAAAATGTGGGTCCTTCGCCGTATTCTGATGCAAATGGGAACGGTCGATGCAATGGAGTTCTTGCTCGATAAGATGAAGGATTCCAAGACTAACGAAGATTTCTTCGATTCGATGAATCAGTAAGGCATAAGGCAGGATATTATGTTTGAATTTCTGATTGCTACCGCGACGACCGCGACATCTCTGGGTGGGCCAACTGAAATATGGGCCGCTATCGTCAAGGATTTTTCCAACATTGGCGAACCTGCTGCCTTTGCCGCATTTATTCAGGTTCTTCTGATTGATTTGGTACTCGCCGGGGATAATGCAATTGTGGTGGGTGCGCTTGCGGCCGGATTACCGGCTGACCAGCGCAAGAAGGTTATTCTGATCGGTGTTTTGGCCGCTTTGGTGTTGCGCATTATCTTTGCGCTGATGGTCACATGGTTGCTGGGTATTGTCGGTCTGGTATTGGCCGGTGGCCTATTGCTGTTGTGGGTCGCGTGGCGGATGTATCGCGATATTGCGGGTCATGCGGGCGAATCAGCAGGGTCGCCGGAAATTTTGGGCGACGAACATTCGGGCATTAAGTCCACCAAGACCTTTGCCGGGGCGGCTTGGGGCGTTGCGGTCGCCGACGTATCGATGAGCCTGGACAATGTTTTGGCTGTTGCCGGAGCAGCGCGAGAGCATCCAGGAATCCTTATTGTAGGCCTGATCTTTGCCGTCGCGCTGATGGGCCTGGCCGCGAACATTATTGCCCAATATATTGAGCGTTATCGCTGGATTGCCTGGGTCGGACTTGTCGTCATTGTTTATGTTGCAGGCAAAATGATCTGGGAAGGCTGGCATGAGGTGCAGCCTCACGTGATGGCAATGGCCGGCATGTAAAAATCAAGGGCCCTGAACGGGGCCCTTTTTTTTCAGGTTAGACCGGTATTGGAGGTCGTAACATGGTCCTTCTCCGGTATTTCCCATATATGGTCTGAAACCCCAAGTTTTCTGCGTAATTGCGTGATGATGCTTTCGCTCTATAGTGTAAGTGAATTGAGGGAAGAGGAAGGAGGGCCAGCGCCCATGAAAATGAATATCGAGATTGATTGTTCGCCCGAAGAAGCGCGCGCCTTGTTGGGATTGCCCGATGTGACTGAGGCAAATGAAGCCTATGTACAGAATATCACAAAGTTGATGAAAGGCGCCGGCGGGATCGAGCAACTGCAGGAGTTGGGTAAGCAGATCGCGCCCATGGGGCAGATGGGCTTGCAACTGTTCCAACAACTCATTGAAACAGGTGCAAAAGCAGCTTTTTCCGGTGTGTCACCAAAGGACAAAAAGTAACCTTCAATATGCGAGCCACGGACACGATTTTCGCACTGTCGAGTGGCGCGCCTCCCACGGCCATCGCCCTGATGCGGATAAGTGGCCCGGACGCATTTGGAGCGGTCGAAGCTTTGGCCGGCCGCGTGCCGTCGGCGAGGCGGGCGTCTCTGGCCGTGCTACGCGACGCGGCAGGGGACGAGTTGGACCGCGCTCTTGTTCTAACTTTTCCAGGACCTAACAGCGCGACTGGTGAGGATTTGGCCGAATTGCACTTACACGGCAGTAAGGCGGTCGTGCGCGCGGTTGAGGCAGCGTTGGCTGCGCTGTTGGGTGTGCGCCGGGCGGAAGCGGGTGAGTTCACCCGCCGGGCGTTCCTCAACGGCCGAATGGACCTGAACGAGGCAGAAGGGTTGGCCGACCTATTATCGGCTGAGACTGAATGGCAACGCCGCGCTGCAGGAGCCATGATGGGCGGTGCATTCACACGGCGGATCGAAGTCTGGCGGCAGGAGGTATTGACCCTGTCCGCGCTAACCGAAGCCGAGATCGATTTTTCGGATGAAGGCGATGTCGAAATTCAGAATAAACATGTAATATCAGAAGGATGTATCAAACTTCATGACGCCATCCGCCAAATTGTCGAGGCCCCGGGGGTCGAGAAACTGCGCGATGGCCTGAAGATCGTGCTGGGCGGCTCACCCAATAGCGGCAAGTCGACACTTCTCAACGCGCTGGTCGCCCGAGACGCGGCCATTGTGTCCGACATCGCCGGCACCACGCGCGATGTGATCGAGGTACCGGTGTCGATCGGCGGCATAGCCTTCCTATTTCTCGACACAGCGGGCTTGCGCGATGCGACCGACGACCGGATCGAGGCGATCGGGATTGAACGCACTCGGGCCGCGATGGATAACGCCGACATCTTGTTATGGCTGGGGGAAGAGGGCACAGGACCCGCCCACCCGCATTTGGTGGAGATCGCAGCCAAAGCCGACGATCCCACCCATGCCCGCAAAGGACCTGATGCGGTTACCGTATCCGCAAAGACCGAAGAGGGAATGGCCCAACTGGTTGCCACCCTGACCGAAAAGGCCAAGACGCTTTTGCCCCCGCCAGATCAGTTTGCGATCAATGCCCGTCAGCGCGACCTGTTGGCCCAATGCGCGTCCGCACTGGCCCAGGCTGCGGAGGCCGACGACTGGCTGATCACCGCCGAACATCTCCGTCAGGCACGTCTCGCTTTGGATGCGCTGACGGGGCGGGCGCACACCGAAGACCTGCTGGATTCGCTTTTTGGCCGATTCTGCGTCGGAAAATAATCTGTTTCACGTGAAACACCCCCAACCACTTTGACCCCGCCGCCGCGCTGCGCTATGCGCACGCCATGCGCAGTGATGTGGACATATTGGTTATTGGCGGAGGCCATGCGGGCACCGAAGCCGCGGCGGTTGCGGCGCGGATGGGTGCGCGTGTTGCTCTGGTCAATTTCGACAAGACAACCATTGGCGCCATGTCGTGCAACCCGGCCATCGGTGGTCTGGGCAAGGGGCATTTGGTACGCGAAGTGGACGCCTTTGACGGCTTGATCGCCCGCGCTGCCGACGATGCGGCGATTCATTACCGGATGCTCAACGCATCGAAGGGGGCGGCGGTGCAGGGGCCGCGTATCCAGGCCGATCGCGCTTTGTTCAAGGCGTCCATCCAGCGTCAGTTGGCCTCTTTACCGAATTTGACGATCGTCGAAGGTGAGGCCGCCGCGCTTCGTTTTGCGCCGGACAATGCCCAGCGCGTCGTCGGTGTCGACCTGGCGGATGGCAGTAGCATCGGCTGTTTCGCCGTCATATTGGCGACCGGAACCTTTCTGGGTGGAAAATTATTCCGCGGGGAAGAGCGTCTGGAAGGTGGCCGGATAGACGAATCCTCGGCACTCAAACTGGCAGACCAGATCCGCGGCGCTGGATTACCCATGGCCCGCCTGAAGACCGGCACGCCGCCACGTCTGGATGGCCGGACTATAAGCTGGGCAAAATTGGATGTGCAGCCGTCCGATGATGGGTCGTGGACCATGTCGCCGCTCACAACGCGCCGCCATATCCCGCAGCTTTTTTGCGCCGTCAGCCGTACCAATAGCGAAACCCATGACATCATTCGCAGCGGCTTGGATCGTTCGCCGCTTTTCGGTGGCGACATTGCAGGGCAGGGGCCGCGTTACTGCCCCTCTATCGAAGACAAGATCTTCCGCTTTGGGGATCGCGACGGACATCAGGTATTTCTGGAGCCTGAAGGCCTGGACAGTTTCCTGATCTATCCCAACGGCATTTCCACGTCCTTGCCGACCGATATCCAGATGGCCATGGTCCGGTCAATGGCCGGTCTGGAGCAGTGCGAAATCGTCGTTCCAGGCTATGCGGTAGAATATGACCATATCGACCCCCGTGCGCTGGATAGCAGCCTGGCGGTCCGGGGCTTTGAAGGCCTCTACTGTGCCGGACAAATCAACGGCACAACGGGTTATGAAGAGGCGGCCGCACAAGGTCTGATCGCTGGTATGGGTGCCGCGTCCCGTCTCTTGGGCCGTGAAATGCCTGCACTGGACCGATCGAACAGCTATCTGGCTGTCATGGTGGACGACCTGATCCTGCAGGGCGTTACAGAGCCATACCGGATGCTGACCGCACGCGCCGAATATCGTTTGCGGCTTCGCGCCGACAATGCGTCCACACGGTTGACGCCATTGGCCTTGCAATCGGGATGTGTAGGCGAAGAACGTGCGCTTTGGTTTAACCAGCGCTTGTGGGAGAAACAGGCCCTGGAAGCCGATTTCGCACAGCAATATTCGGCCGACCAATTGCTCCGTAAGGGTCTGGATGTGAAGCGCGATGCCGGCCGGATGTCGCTCTATGAATGGCTCCGTTTTCCTTCAGTGACCTTGCGAGACCTTCTGTCTGTTTCACGTGAAACAGCTTGGGAAGGGGACGCGACCTTGCTGGCTGAAATCGAGCAAGACGGGCGTTATGCCCCCTATATCGACCGGCAAGAAAATGAAATTCGCGATATTGCCGCAAATGAAAAGGTCTTGCTGCCCGAATGGATTGACTATCGCGCCATTGCGGGTCTCTCGAACGAGATGGTCGAAAGACTGGACGCAGCACGTCCGGAGAATCTGGCGGCGGCGGCACGGGTCCGCGGGGTCACTCCGGCGGCGCTGGTTGCGATCATGGTCCATGCAAAGCGGGCACAACAGATCAGCGACGTCGCCGCATGACCGAAGCCGAAGCCCGCCACTTGCTGGAAATGCATTTCTCTGTTTCACGTGAAACAGAGGAGAAGCTCGAAGCCTTTATCTCCTTTTTGAAGCGCGAAGCGGAGAGCCAGAACCTTATCTCTGCATCGACGTTGGATCATATCTGGGATCGCCATATTGTCGACAGTGCGCAGCTTTTACGCTTTTGTCCTGACGGTCCGCAGACATGGATAGACCTCGGTTCCGGAGCAGGCTTTCCGGGGTTGGTCGTTGCGCTGCTTAGCTCGCATCGGGTGACATTGGTGGAATCGCGTGGAAGGCGCATCGAATATCTCCAGCGCGCCATTGCCTTGCTCGATCTGGAATCGCAGGTTACCGTTGCGGGCATGCCGTTGGAGCGTGTTGAAACTGCCCCATATTCGGTCATCAGTGCGCGGGCCTTTGCTCCATTGGACAAGTTGTTCGATCTTGCCGCACGATTTTCCACAAATAAGACGTTATGGCTGTTACCAAAGGGCCGGAATGCGGCTAAGGAATGGGAAGGGGTTAAATCGGTCTGGAAAGGGGAATTTCGGATCGAGTCGAGTGTGACCGATGCCGAAGCCGGCATCTTGGTCGGGCATTTGACAGTAAAAGACGAAAAACACGCCGCTGCGGCGGCAAAGAGGCATCAGAGACGATGATTCGAATTGCTATAGCGAACCAGAAAGGCGGCGTAGGCAAGACCACGACCGCGATCAATCTTGCCACGGCTCTGGCGGCAAGTGGCTGGCGCTGTGTGCTGGTCGATCTCGACCCGCAGGGAAATGCCTCAACGGGTCTCGGGCTGAAGCAGGCCGAGCGTGTGCATAGCAGCTATGATCTTCTTCTGGGGGACGCGTCGTTGAAAGACGCCGCCATTCCAACGATGATTCCCAATCTGGATATTGTCCCCGCGACCGTTGATCTGTCGGGAGCGGAAATCGAATTGGTGGAATATGAAGACCGGACCGGACGGCTGAAGGCGGCCTTCGACAAGTCGGATACGCATTGGGACATCTGCCTGATCGATTGTCCACCGTCGCTGGGCCTGCTCACGATCAATTCTCTCGTCGCGGTGGATTCGATATTGGTACCCTTGCAGTGCGAATTCTTCGCATTGGAAGGATTAAGTCAATTATTACAAACAGTTGAGCGAATACAGAAGCGCTTCAACCCCAATTTGGCAATTATGGGCGTGGCGTTGACCATGTACGACCGCCGGAACAGGCTCACCGACCAGGTGGCCGATGATGTCCGCAGTTGTCTGGGCGCTCTGGTGTTCGAAACTGTGATTCCGCGCAATGTCCGCTTGTCCGAGGCGCCCAGCCATGGCTTGCCTGCCCTGGTCTATGACCATCGCTGCTCGGGATCCGAAGCCTATATGAATTTGGCGCGCGAATTGATCGGGCGCATGCCGACACGGGAATTGGCTGCATGACTCCGGACGAATCGGTCGAAAAGACACCGCTGCGTAAGAAAATGGGTTTGGGTCGGGGCCTCGACGCGCTGTTGGGTGAAGCCATTCGCGGGGAATCCTCCAGCGCGCCGGCACCTGCGGCCGAGAATCTGATCACACAGGGTGTGGCATTGATTGCTGTTGCAAGCATCCGGCCTAATCCCGAACAGCCCCGTCGCCATTTTGCCGATGAGAAGCTCGAAGAGCTTGCGGCAAGCATCCGCCGCCATGGTATTATCCAGCCGATCGTGGTGCGGCCCTTGAACGATGGATACCAGATTGTTGCAGGGGAACGCCGTTGGCGCGCGGCACAGCGTGCGCAGATTCACGAAGTTCCCGCAATTGTCCGCAATTTCGACGATGCCGAAACTCTGGAAATCGCGCTGCTCGAAAATATCCAGCGGCAGGACCTCAATCCGATCGAAGAAGCCGAAGCGTATCGCAAGCTGACCGAATTGTTCGGGCATAGCGCCGCTGCTCTGGCTGATCTGGTGCACAAATCGCGCAGCCATGTCGCCAATATGATGCGGTTACTCGATCTGCCCGCGCCGATTCGCGACCTGGTGATCGAGGAAAAGCTGTCCATGGGCCATGCCCGGGCCTTGCTGGGCAGCGATGATGCTGTGCGGCTGGCGATGGTGGTGATCAAGCAGGGCCTTTCGGTCCGCGCCACTGAAGCGCTCGTCAAAACGGGCCGCGCTCCGCAAGGGCAGGGTGGTTCGTCTCGCGTGTCCGCCGGATCGGACAATGCCGATATCCATGCGGTTGAGACGCATCTGGGTGATTTGCTCGGCCTGAAGGTCAAGATCAACCAGCGCAACGCCACCGGGGCGGGGTCGGTGACATTCGAATATGGCAGTCTCGACCAGCTCGATATGTTGTGCCAGCGGCTAACCGGCGAAAAATTCTGAGAATTTCCGGTCGGGGCGTTAAGGCTCCGATCGACTCTTCCTGCAAAATTTACATCTTTCGTGCCCGCCGCTTTGCGGGGCTATTGCTGTTTTCAGCTTTCGAAAATGGCTCTCTTCTGCGGGTTTCCACTACTATGGGTGTCTGATACGCAGCTGAAATGGTAAGCTTCTATTAACCATGACATGCAGCAAAGCCTTATGATTCGATGTGCATAAGCGACACTTGAATGCAGTGGGGCATTCTAATCTGCTTACGTCACAAAAGGACCAGTATATGTTGAACAAGTCGAAAATCGCCCTTGCTGGCGCAATCGCAGCTGCCGCTTTGGTTTCGACCGGCGCCAATGCCGCAACCCAGACTGCTACGGCAGAAGTTGATATCCTCGCAGCTGTGCAGCTTGCTCAGAATGATGGGCTTGATTTTGGTGTTGTTGCTTCGAGCGCTGCTGCTGGCACTGTTACGTTGCCGAATACATCGAATGCACGTACGTGTTCAGCCGGCGTTACCTGCGTCGGTACAGCATTGCGCGGACGCTTCACCGTAAGCGGCGCGACTTCGGGTTATGTAGTGGGCGTCACCGTTCCTGCATCGACCACGTTGACATCAGGCGCCAACAGCATCGCGTTGACCCTTGATCCATCGATCACGTCATTCACCTCAACCGGCGCCGCCGAGGTTTTCTTCGTTGGCGGTTCGCTTGCGATTGCAGCAAACCAGGCCGCAGGAACCTACACCGGAACGTACAACGTTTCGGCTGACTATCAATAAACGTCGCGCCCAAAAGCGAAGACGAGGAGAGCACCCCCGGCAGCATCCCTGCCGGGGGTTTTTCTTTGCCCAAAATCCGTTCGTTAGCCGGATGGTAACCATATTTTGGCATGCCCGAAGCATGGACCAGTGCGGACAGGCGACCAGGCCGATTTCCGCGCGTATTATGTGGATGGGGAAACTTTATGCGCCAATGGCGTTTTCAGGCAATTGCCTGCTTTGCTGCCCGGATCAATCTGGGTGCACTTTTGGCGGTCGCCATGGCCGCAGGTTCGGTTGCACCGGCACATGCGGCAGGAGATCTGCTCATCGCGCCGACGCGGGTCATCCTCGATGGCCGCCGCGGGACCGAGGTTATCCTGAACAATATCGGCGATGAAGAAGCGACTTACCGGATAACGCTCGAACTTCGGCGGATGAACGATCAGGGCCGGCTTGATGATGTCGACGTGGTTGCGGCCAATGACAAGGAAAAGGCAGTGCTTGATGTCATACGCTATGCGCCGCGCCGTGTAACCTTGCCGCCCAATCAGCCGCAGTCGATCCGCATTGGCTTGCAAGCGATAGATGCCCTGCCCGACGGCGAATATCGCGCCCATATGCTGTTCCGCGCCATTCCCAAAACACCAGCCGCCGACGGCACCGCCGATACAGCGAACAGCCTGCGGATACAGCTGATTCCCATTTACGGGATCAGCATTCCGGTGATTGTCCGTAAGGGAAATCTGCAAGGCACTGCGGCGTTGACCAATGTTCGTCTGGGCAAGGACAATGAAGGACCGACGCTTGAATTCGATATGGCGCGTCAGGGCAATAAATCGATCTTCGGCGAAATACACGTCACGAAACCCGGCCAGTCCGAACCCATTTCGGTTGCCAAGGGCATTGCGATATATCCCGAGATTGCCAGCCGTATTGTCTCGCTCCCCCTTTCACCCGAAGTCGCGGCAAAAATGCAGGGCGAGGTTGTGATCTCTTATTATGAAGCGCCGGAAGCCGGTGGCGGGTTGATCGCACAGATACGCACGGTTCTGCGCTGAAACAGGGGCTGAGGCTCTTTCTTTAGCCTGCTATGCACAGATTTCTTCAAAAGGCCGCAAGGGCATTTACGGCGATGGCCGTGGCAACGGGGATGTTCGCTCTTCCCGTTGCTTCTGCATATGCGGCGGCCTGGCAACCGAATGAGGATGATGCGCTGCTGTTCGATGTCCGCGTCGGCCAATGGCGTGTCGGCGACGGTGTCCGGGGGTATCAGACGGACTCGGGCGTCTGTGTGGATCTCGCCGATGTAATTATCGCATTCGATTTGCCGTTACGTCTGGACAAAAAGTCGCGCCGCGCAACTGGCTGGTTATTTGAAGAAAGCCGGACCTTCACGCTCGACCGTGAATCGCGTTTGGTACAAATCATGAACAAAACATCTGCGGTTGCCGAAAATGATGTTCGCGATGTACCCGAAGGCTGGTGTGTCGACACCAAAACCCTCGCCACCTGGCTCAATGTCAATATCAAATCCGATTTATCCAATGCCCTGCTCATCATCAGCGCAGACCGCAAATTACCCTTTGAACTGGCCGAGGAGCGCAAGTCCCGAGCCGGCAAAGTGCGTCCGCAAAAGGAATTTGACCTTTCCAGCCTGCCACAAGCGCGTGATCCGTATAAAATGTTCCGCACACCGTCGATCGACGTCGTGGCGTCTGTCGGTGCAGCCCACGACAAGCAGGTGGGCCGCAGAATCGAGGCGCGCTATGAAATCTACGCCAGTGGAGAAATTGCCGGTGCGTCTTTTGATGCCCGATTATCCTCGGATGATCGGGGCATCGCCGAAAATTTGCGCGTCCGTGCATATCGTACCGACCCGAATGGCGCCTTGCTTGGTCCGTTAAAAGCCACGCATTGGGCTTTGGGAGACGTTGCGACCAATGTTACGCCGCTGGGCATACAAACAACGGCCGGTCGCGGTGCGTATGTCACAAACCGGCCGCTGAATCGCCCCGACAGTTTTGATCGCACGGTTTTTCGCGGAGAGTTGCCCAATGGATGGGACGCGGAGCTGTATCGTAATGAACAATTGATCGGCTATGTCCAAAGTCGCGGTGATGGCCGCTATGAATTTCTCGATGTTCAGTTGTTTTATGGCCAGAACCGCTTTGAAATTGTCCTTTACGGTCCACAGGGACAAATCCGCCGCGATGTGAAGATGATCCCTGTGGGGCTCGGCTCCATACCGCCGCGTGAAACTTATTATTGGGCCGCGGTTCAGGACTCCGGGCGGGACCTCATCAATCTGGATAGTGTCGACCCGAGCGATTTTCTGGGCGTGCGCGGAGGATTTGGCCTTGAGAGAGGCCTTGACCCCAAGACGTCAGTCGCCGCATCGCTTTTCACCTCGGTTTTACGCGGTAACCGGAAATATTATCTCGAAGGTTCGGTTCGCCGCGCGATCGGCCCAACTTTGGTCGAACTGGCCAGCGCCGCAAATTTGGTCGGGGGCTACGCTGTACGTGGCCAGCTTTTGGCGCAAGTTGGTGAAACATTGGTAAGCGGGGAAAGCGCATGGCTGCTCGGTGGATATGAAAGCGAGCGATATGATCGCGATGTGCGCCACTTTAACAGTCTATCCGTCGATCACAGCCTGCGCTTCGGGCGCCATTATCTTCCGTTGCGCGCCGAATTGCGTTATATTGACCGCACGGATGGCGGCCACCGGCTTGAAGCAGAGTCGAGATTATCATTTAATATCAAAAAGATAAATAGCAGCATCGAACTTGAATGGGTAAAGGATTACAGCCCGTTCGGTGGCGGACCCGAAACGCGCCTTGACACATCGCTACGCCTGTCCGGTCGCATCGGCGGTCTTCGATTGCGCGGAGAGGCTACGCTTGGTCTGATGGGTGATCGGGGTTTCAGGGAGTCAAAAATAACCGGCGAATGGCGTGCGGGCGAGACTTCGGACTGGAAAGTTGAGGCTGGCTATTCAAACAGCGATTCCCGCGGTCGCCTCGCGCTCGGTCATACGCGCCGTTTCCGGCATTTCGGGCTCACGGGTCAGTTGGAGGTCGCCAGCGACGGTTCGGTCGCGGCGGGTGTGAACCTTGCGTTCAGCATCGGGCCCGACCCGCATAAAGGCGGAATGCGCTTCGCATCCGAAAAACTGGCATCCGCCGGGCAGGCTTTTGCCGTCGTGTTTCATGACGAAAATGCCGATGGCAAAAGACAGGCCGGCGAAACTGTTCAGAAAGAAGTCGAATTGACCGCAGGTCTATCGGCGCGCGGTCCGCCAACCGATGCACAGGGCCGGACGGTTATTGACGGACTGCAACCCTATGAACCCGTATTGATCGGAATAGATGCATCGACCCTGCCTGATCCGTTCGTCCAACCGGCAACAGGCGGGGTGGTTGTAACACCGCGTCCGGGCATTCCGGTCATTATCGAACTTCCACTGGTTTCAGCGGGCGAGATTTCGGGCAATTTGCAACGCGAAGGCGGCCGAATTCTGAACGGTGTCGACATCGAACTGGTCGACCGGAACGGCCGTGTCGTCAAGACGACGCGCAGCGAATATGACGGTTTCTTTCTGTTCGAATTTGTCCCTTATGGCCGTTATAGCCTGCGAATAACGGCGCTTTCGGCGAATGTCGTGGGCGTCGAAATGGCGCTGCCTAAGGTGGCGGAACTTGGCAAGAATAGCGGTAGTATCGACCTTGGAATTGTAACCGCACGCGCGGCACAGCGGGTCGCCGGGCTGGCGCCGCCTGCACAGGGGCCGTGAGATTTTTTCGCTAGAAGGAATAAGGCAAAAAGGAAGAAGGCGTCGCGCGTCATTTGGGGCGGGGATGGCGTTTTTATGTCGGGTAATCCGGAATGTCTGTTGAAAGCGGACTTTCGGGATACGACAACATTGCGGACATTGGGTTGAATGCTAAGATCAGCAAGCAAGGCACCATAGAGGCGCCGCACTGTCAGGTTCGATTAACTATGAGCCTCTCAATCAAAGCATCTTTAGCTTCAATTCGTGGCGTTCGGCTCGGTTTGGGAGCGGATTTTGAGTTGATCAATAAACTGGAGAGAAGAACGGGCATAAGGAAGTTGACACGAATCACGATAACTTTGTTAATATGATGAAATCAATACATGCACAGAAAATGTTATGCGCAATCGACACAATAAGCCCCTGCAAATAATACCAACATTGGCCGCTCTTTTATTTTGTGGCTCATGCAACCTTGTGAGTCACAAGGTTGATCTAAACTACTATGGTCTTGCACCATTGGATGAAGGAGGTGGTGTGTATTTTTCTATGTCCAAAAATGATTATAGCCTCGTTTCGAGAGGATCTGGACAAGTTTATGTTTCCATATATATTTGCAGTAGAAAAAACTCTAGGATGTATTACGAGCCTGACTTTAAAAAGAATATCAATGAAGATACTATAATTTTTGTAGATTATGTTGCTTCACAAACTGATGTTTTGTATTGTGCAAAACTTGAGACTGAAGGATATAACCTTTATAAATATGAATCAAATATTGTAAAATTTCGAATTGGAAAATCCGATTGATGTTCTTTTTTTGGTTTGCTTTTCATCGTAATGCCCTCGATCTTGCGAACTGTCACAGAGCGGACCATTAATCCCGGCTTCGCACGGAATTACGGTGGGTATTACGTTGACACGAATTCGAATTAAGGTGACGCGTGCAATATTCCCGAATACAAACCCAGCCATGCTCGCCAAAGCAGCAATGAATGCAGGGCTTCTTCAAAGTTGCCCCGTTGTGGTGGTTTCAAGACGATGAGAAAACGACACCTAGCGATCACTTTACCTGACCCTTTTTGGTGTCGGCCTCAATGGCCCAATGGATCTCGAAAGGTGGAATGAATTTGAATATTGGAAATTTGCTTGGGACGCTCGTTGCTGCGATTACTTTTGCTTCGCTGAGACGGGCTGAGCTGTCATTCGGTCACGGGGTATGGGCAAATGTCCACTAACCACAACATTCCAGACGTTACGGATACTTTTCGGACACCCTGAAACCGGACATTTGTCCCGGGTGACGGTATTTCCAATCTCGGCGAACTCTGCGCTCTCTGCGTGAAACAAAAAAGCTTGTGTAAATGGCGTTCACGCAGAGAGCGCAGAGTTCGCCGAGAAGGTGGCGGTTGTGGAGAAAATTGTACTATTCCCCTCTCACCTTCAGGGGAGAGGATACGAAGCCTTGGTCAAAGGCCTAGGCGCAGTTGGAGAGGGGCTACAACGGTGAGGTCAGTGCCTCAACTCCCCCTCTCCACTTCGTCTAATAGCTAACGCCATAAGACTGCGTACCTCTCCCCTAAAGGAGAGAGGAAGCATGCGGTAAGCTTCAGGGTGACGGTTGGGGGATGAAATGCACAGTTCTTCCTTGCGGCTTTGTGTCTTTGTGTGAGAATCCCTCCTCTCCCCTTCAGGGGAGAGGAGCGAGACTTGCGAATTTATTCGCTAGTCGCAGCGGAGAGGGGTTCGACGGTGCGGTGCGTGCGCGAAATCCCCCTCTCCCACTGCGCCTGAAGGAGAGAGGGCGCGCATTTTTTCCCCGCGGCTTGTAACTTTAACCCTATTCCCGCCGAACCTTCTCTGGCAGAATATTTGCAAAAGGGGAGCGACTGATGGATCATACAGACTTGAAACCGGGGGACGTGATCAAGCGGCATCGCTTGTCCACGCGGTTGTGGCATTGGACCAACGCGTTGACATTGCTTGTGATGCTCATGAGCGGATTGATGATCTTCAATGCCCATGCCCGTCTGTATTGGGGCGATTATGGCGCGAATGATGACAAGGCCTGGTTGATCATTGATGATGCGGGCGACACCGGATTCGTTGAAATTGCGGGCGTGCGTGTTGAAACCACTGGCGTTCTGGGCATTTGGAAAAATTCTGAAGGCGAAATCAAGCGCCGCGCTTTTCCGCACTGGGTTACCATCCCGTCGGCTTATGACCTGCAAGCGGCGCGGCGGTGGCATTTTACCTTTGCGTGGATATTGGCGGTTGCGCTGACGCTTTACATGGCGCGTTCGCTTTGGAACGGACATGTCTTCAAAGATCTGCACATCCGCAAATGGGAATGGTCCCCGCGGCACATATTGCATGATATCAAAGAACATGCCCGGCTGCGCTTTCCGACCGGCGCGGCTGCAAAAGATTATAATATATTACAGAAACTTAGCTACATCGGGGTGCTCTTTGTTCTTTTGCCGCTGATTATCTTCACCGGTTTGACGATGTCCCCTGCAATGAATGCGGCATGGCCGTGGCTGCTGGACATATTTGGAGGCCGGCAATCCGCCCGCTCGCTTCATTTTATTGCTGCGTTCGGGCTGGTGGCCTTTTTCTTTGTCCATATTGCTATGGTTGTTCTTGCCGGGCCGATCAACGAAGTGCGCTCGATGATCACCGGCAGATATCGGCTACCCGGAAAAGTTGAATCAAACACTGCACCGCAAGAACCGCAAGGAGAGCCAGCATGAGCGATACCAAGATGATTTTGCCGCGCCGGAAATTCCTGAGCGCAGCGGCGTTGGGCGGTGGCGGTTTGCTTTTGTCCGGTTGTGATGCACTCACCGAAGATGCCGGATTCCGGTCCTTTCTTCGTACAGGCGAGGCCTTGAATAAGGGCGCACATCGACTCATTTCCGACCGAAGCGCGCTTGCACCTGAATTTAGCGCAGCCGACATGTCGCCTGTTTTCAAGGCGAATGGATCGATAACGGGGGGCACGGCGGAATATGCCGCCCATTTGGCAACCAAATTTACCGACTGGCAATTGCGGATCGATGGCATGGTACGCAATCCGCTGAACCTCGACCTCGCGAAATTGATGGCGATGCCTTCGCGTGAGCAGATTACCCGGCATGACTGTGTGGAAGGATGGAGTGCGATTGGAAAATGGCGCGGAACCCCGCTCGGCATGTTGCTAAAGCAGGCGGATCTGTCGACCAAGGCGCGTTACATCGTCTTTCATTGCGCTGATCAATGGGGGCCGGGCGTTCCTTATTATGAATCCGTTGATCTGATTGATGCATTCCACCCGCAGACGATATTGGCATGGGGCATGAACGACGGTGTATTGCCGGTTCGGCACGGCGCGCCCTTGCGGCTGCGTGTCGAACGGCAATTGGGTTACAAGCACGCAAAATATGTCATGCGGGTCGAAGCAACCGATGACCTCGGGAAATTTTTCGGGGGCAAGGGCGGCTATTGGGAAGATGCCCATGATTATGACTGGTATGCCGGTATTTAACGCCGGCACCAGTTACATCAAAAGCAACCTTACCGCGTGCGGGTTGGGAAAAGTCGTTTCAAATTGGCAACTTTGGGCTTGTCCCAGGTCACGATATACGGATGTGACGGGTTTTTGGCCATGAAATCCTGATGATAGCCTTCGGCCGCAAAGAAGCTGAAGCTTTCGATTTTCGTGACGATGGGCTTTTTCCAGTAACCCGCCTTTCCCAGTTGCGCGATATAGGCTGATGCGGCCTTGCGCTGGGCGGTGTTGGCCGGAAAAATGGCGGTGCGATATTGGCTGCCGCTATCTGGACCCTGACGGTTCAGTTGCGTGGGATCATGCGTCACGGAAAAAAAGATGTGGAGCAGATCATTATAGCTGACCACCGCCGGATTGTAGCGGATACGGACCGATTCCGCATGGGATGTGCGTCCGCCGCTGACTAGGTCATAATCGGCATTGGCTTTGGTGCCGCCCGAATAGCCCGATTCAACGCTGGTTACGCCCTTGACGCGTTCGAATACGCCTTCGATGCCCCAGAAACAGCCGCCAGCGAACACAGCGGTTTGCGTGGTTTTGGGTTCGGTTATCGGCAATTTGGGGGCAGCGATGCTGATGCCTTCTGCGGCATGGGCCATCCCGATGGGGGCAGAACCGCAGGCGGCTGTAAAGGCAAGGGCCGCCAAAAGGGCGGCGAACTTATCGAGGTGATGCAATTTCTTCATGTATAGACGCTCCGACCACTATCGATCCTGTTGCCTCGGTTTCATTGCTGTTCGCATTGGCCGGATCGACCATCGCCAAACCCGCTACCCCCAGGGCAAAGCCGCCCAAAAGGCTGAGGAAAAGCTCCGATCGTACAAAGTCGAAAATATGGTCCATTTGGTTTCTCTTGTTAACGCCTATTCGGCAGCACGAACAAATACGTTACGCGCCCGCAAAAGGTTTCATGCAGATTGCACGTTAAACCGCGCTTAACAGGCTGTTATCATGCGTTCATATGCGCTCAAACGAGCGCGGCGCACGCCGATTGGATGCGGGTGCACGCCTCTTTCAGGATTTCCGCCGACGTGGCGTAGGAAATCCGAAAGCCGGGTGACAGGCCAAAGGCCCCGCCATGCACCGCGGCGACGCGGTAATCGTCGAGGAAATAGTCGATCAGATCGGCATCGCTTTCGATCTTTTTCCCCTTCGGCGTCACTTTGCCCATGACGCCGCTGGCGTCAGGATAGACATAGAAAGCGCCTTCCGGAGTGGGGCAGCACAGCCCCGGCGCATCGTTCAGCATCGCAACGACCAGATCGCGGCGCTCCTTGAATGCGGCATTGCGTTCGCGCAGAAAATCCTGCGGTCCGTTGAGCGCGGCGAGCACGGCATATTGGCTGATCGAGCAAGGGTTGCTGGTCGATTGCGACTGCAAATCAGCCATAGCCTTGATCAACCACGCAGGCCCACCGGCGTAACCGATGCGCCATCCGGTCATGGCATAGGCCTTGGACGCGCCGTTCATGGTCAGCGTGCGGTCATAGAGATCGGGGCACACTTGCAGCATCGTCGCAAACGGCGTCGGCGCGTACCAGATATGTTCATACATATCGTCGGTCAGCAGCATGACGTGCGGATGGCGCAGCAACACCTCGCCCAATGCTTTCAATTCGATCGCGCTATACGCAGCCCCGGTCGGGTTGGACGGGGAGTTCAGGATCAGCCAGCGGGTGCGGGGCGTAATGGCCGCGTCCAGTTGTTCCGGCGTAATCTTGTAGTTCTGCGCCGCGGTCGCCATGATGATGACCGGCGTGCCGCCTGCAAATTGGACGATATCAGGGTAGCTGACCCAATAAGGCGCAGGGATGATAACTTCGTCACCCTGATCCAGCGTGGCGACCAATGCGTTGAACAATGTGTGCTTGCCGCCGGAATTTACCGTGATCTGCTTGGGGGTGTAATCGATACCGTTGTCGCGCTTGAACTTCGCAATGATTGCTTGCTTGAGCGGGGCGATTCCGTCGACCGCAGTATATTTCGTCATGCCGTCACGAATAGCCTGGATAGCGGCGTCCTTGACAAAGTCGGGCGTATCGAAATCAGGTTCCCCCGCCGACAATCCGATGACATCAATGCCTTGTGCCTTCAGGTCAATCACACGGCCCGACATGGCAAGGGTGGCAGAAGGGGCGATCCGGCCAAGGGCAGAGGACAAGCGGTCAATCATCGGGCGGGCTTTCAAAGGCTAAATTGTACGCAAATTGCGCGATTGCCACTATAGCTTCACCAAAAATTACGCAACCCTCGTTGCCCGAATTAAGCCGCGTAAAGAGTTGCCGACATAAAAGGGATGATCCAGATCATCGACGTGCACATCGCATTCGACGGCGCGGTTCGCCGCCAACAATTCGCGACGCAAAACGGAGGGCAGCAAGCCCGTTCCCAGCCGGGGCGTCCGCATTTGCCCGTCCTTTTCAACAAACAGTGCGGTAATGCTGCCTTCGGTCAGAAGACCGTCCGGGGTGACAAAAAGCACCTCGTCACAATCGGGGCGGGATCGCCGCGCTTCGTCATAAAAGGCGCGGTCACTGGTTTTGTGGCGCAGGCGGAAATCGCCCCCGTCAACCGGCAGGGGAACCACCGCCACACGCCAGTCCGATGTCTCGGCCAGCGGCCGGACCTCAATCGCGATTGCGCCATTTTTTGACGCGAGCAGCCGCACTTTGGACAACGCATCCAAATGGAATATCGCCGCATGCAGCCGGTTGCGCGCTTCATGCCGGTCGAATTCGAAACCGAAGACCCGCGCACTTTCCTTCATGCGTTCCAGATGCAGCTCCAGCCGCAACACCCCTTGTGCCGGCTCAAAACGCATTGTCTCGATTAGATCAAAGCCATAGCCACCCACTGTCGCAAAATCCCCCTTCGCCAGACACTCCGCCCATTCCGCATTCACGTCGGAATCCGCGACAATGCCGGACCCTAGGCCCAATGAAACCGTCTTCGTCGCTTCACACAAGGTAAAAGTGCGGATGGCCACATTAAAGGCGGCATCGCCTTTTGCGTCAATCCGTCCGATCGACCCGCAATACAGGTCGCGCGGCGCGGCTTCGGTTTCTGCGATAATCTGCATGGCGCGGATTTTCGGAGCGCCGGTAATCGAACCGCAGGGATAAAGCGCCTGTATCACGTCGATTGCATCGCACCCGTCAGAAAGCTCGCCGGTCACGGTCGAGGTCATCTGATGGACAGTCGGGTAACTTTCGACGTGGAACAGGTCCGGCACCAGCACTGACCCTGCATTGCACACACGCGACAGGTCGTTTCGCAACAGGTCGACGATCATCAGATTTTCCGCCCGTTGCTTGGGATCAGTCCGCAACAGCACCGCCTCTGCGACATCGGCCACCGGATCGGCGCGGCGTTTTGCGGTTCCCTTCATCGGCTTGGTCGTCACCCGCCGGTCCTTGGCCGCAAAAAACAATTCGGGCGAAAAGGACAGATAATGACGTTCTCCTGTCCAGACAACGCCGCCATAACCCGCCGCCGCCCGCGGACGCAGCGCGGCGTAAAGCGCAAGCGGGTCTCCGGCATAATCGGCGGTCAGCGGAAAGGTCAGGTTCGCCTGATAGATATCACCCGCCTTGATATAATCCTGCACCGTCGCAAAGGCCTTGGCATAATCGCCCCGGCTTATCTGCGGGCACAGCGGCGATAACCACGCGCCTTCCGGATCGGGCAGGCATGACGTTATGGCGTCTGACCCAAGTTCTTGATAATCTGTGAATAATCCAAACCACGCCAGTGGACCTGTGGATGCCGCGGGAAGCTGCGGCAATAACGCTGCGCCTGCATCATAGCTGAAAAATCCTGCCACGTGCAGGCCGTCTTTGCGCGCGCCACGCAGGTTTTCGAGCAGATCGCCGACCTCTTTTTCGGTCTGCGCGGTCAGAACCCTGATCGGATTGGAATAGATTCGCGCCGGTGCAGCCCCCGATATACGGGCATCGTCGAGCAGAACGAAGGGACCGTTGCCGAACGCTGGAGCGGGTGAGGGGAATCGAACCCCCGTATTCAGCTTGGGAAGCTGCTGCTCTACCATTGAGCTACACCCGCGTGCCGCGTGCACTTATCGCGCATGTGCAAGATTGACTAGGCCTTAAGCCGCTCTGCGTGCCAGGCGAGATGGTCGGCCATGAAAGTGGATATGAAATAATAGCTATGGTCATAGCCGGGCTGCATCCGGATGGTCGCTGCCTGTCCGGCGGCCTCGCACGCCTCCACCAGCAAATGCGTTTTGAGCTGGTCAGCCAGAAAATTGTCTGCTTCGCCTTGATCCACGAGCAAATCAGGCAACCGGGCACCGGCTTCGATCAAGGCGCAACTGTCATATTCAGCCCACATATCGCGATCCAGCCCAAGATAGCCGCCCAAAGCTTTCTCACCCCAAGGACAATTTAGCGGGGAAACTATGGGCGCGAACGCCGATGTCGCCTTGTACTTTCCGGGGTTACGCAATGAAATCGTCAGCGCGCCATGGCCACCCATCGAATGCCCCATAATCCCCTGCCGTTCCATATCGACCGGGAAATGCTCTGCCACCAAAGCCGGCAATTCGCTCTCGATATAGTCGCGCATCCGGTAATGTTCGGCAA